>JBGTKO010000496.1:0-66104 GCA_041744595.1 Pirellulales bacterium | reverse complement strand
TTGCCCCGCTCGCGGGCATTCATCCGCGGCCATGGGCCTTCATCAAAGGCCTTGCGAGCAGCCCGCACAGCCAATTCAACATCGGCGGCATCGGCCTCGGCGACCTGCGCGATCACCTCTTCGGTGGCCGGGTCGATCGTCTCAAACGTCTTGCCGCTTTTCGCAGGCGTCCATTGCCCATCGATGAGCAGTTGGGTCTGGCGGATTTGAGGCCGGGCGACCTTACGCGGGGCGGTGACGGTGGCCATATGAAATCTCTCCTGATAGCGACGGATTGTTCGAGTTGCCCGAGGACGGACGCTTTGTCGCCCCCGGTGATTGCCTCCGGTATCGTAGCGGCGGTAGTCTTCTGGCTGCAAGGAAACCCGCCGTAGGGCACACGCCGTCGTGGTGGTGCCCCTGCCTTTTTCACGGCGATCACAAGGAGTTTTTAGATATGCGCATGATTCATGCAACAGGGCTCGTGGCGGCAATCGTTCTCAGCATGGGTGTGAACGCCTTGGCCGACGTGGCCAGCGGCCCACAGGTAGGCGAGAAGGTCGGTGCCTTCACCGTGACGAAGGTCACAGGCAATCCCGACGACGGCGTCGCCGACGGCAAAACACTCTGCTACCGCTGCAAGATGGGCCAACGGCCAGTCGTCATGATCTTCGCTCGCACGGCCGACGCAGGGCTTGCCAAGCTTATCGAGAAGCTCGAGGAAGAAGTGGAGGAGCATGCCGACACCAAGCTCACCGCGTTCGTGAACATGATCGGGCCCGACGCGGAAGCCTTGAAGAAGGAAGCAGCCGAGTTTGCCGCGAAGCACGAAATCAAGCGGGTCGCACTCGTGGTGCCTGAGGATTCTGAAAACGGCCCACCCGATTTCAAGATTGCCCCCGAGGCCGATGTGACCGTCATTTGCTACAAGGAGGGCACCGTGAAGGCGAACCATGCCCTGGGCAAAGACGCCCTTTGTTGCGAGACGATCGACGCCATCGTCGATGCGTCGCACGATCTTGTAGTGGCTGAGTGAGCGAACCCCTCGCTCGCCCGCCGGTATTTCTGCCGAGCGACAACGTTCAATGACCGACGCGGCCCGGGAGCCATCGCTTCCGGGCCGCCGACGTTTGATGCGAAATGGTGCTGCTGACGATGTTTGCAAACGTCCTCCGTCGCCTGCGGCGTCTCGTCGTCACGCCGTACGAACCCGATCCGCAGGTCGATGATTTCCTCGAGCGGGCGCAGACTCAAGAAGATCCGAGAGCCCGCATCACGGTCGCTGTGCTCACGGCACGGGAGAGCCGTCGGCTTTTTGGTGTCGATCTGGCGAGGCGTGGCATCCAGCCGGTATTCGTCAAGGTCGAGAACTGCTCGGCCGAGCCACTGCGACTTCAGCTCGTGGGCATCGACCCGCGATACTTCACGCCACTTGAAGCTGCCGCGGCGGTCCACTTCTCGATCGTCCGCCGGCTCACGACATTCGGTGTGCTCGGCTGGATGTTTCTGCCGCTGGTCTTGCTTGCCCCCTTGAAACTCCTCACGGCTCGCTGGGCCAACCAGCGGATGGACGACCTTTTTCGCTCCCGCGGTTTTCGACTTGCCCCCGTCATGCCCGGAGCCTCAGCCGAAGGTTTTGTGTTTACGACGCTCGACCTCGGCACAAAGGTGGTCCACGTTCGGCTCGTGCCGGCTGGCGACATTCGCGCGGCGGTCGATCGCGCGGGGCTGCTTGACGACGACGCGGTCCTTGCCCACGCCGCCGCACCGACTGCCGTCGTTGATCTCACCTTCACGATGCCCGTGCCCGGCATCACGGCCGACTACCTCCGCAAGGATTTTGACTCGATCGTGCCCGCCGCGTCGATCGAAGCCGTGTCGCTTGCCGAACTTGTCGGGCGGCTCGAGGCAATGCCTGCCACAACGGCGAATGCCTCGGGAGCAAAGCAGGGTGACCCGGTGAACCTCGTTGTCATTGGAGAGTTTGCCACGCTCCTGGGTGGATTCGCGGCCCGATGGGATGAGAGCGAGACGATCACGCTGGCGACGTGCTGGAAAACCGTGAAGGCATTCCTGCTCGGATCGAACTACCGCTACTCGCCTGTGAGCGCCCTCTATCTCTTCGGTCGCCCGCAGGACATCGCCCTTCAGCGAACGCGTCACTCGATCAACGAACGAATCCACCTGCGGCTCTGGCTTTCGACGCTCGTGTTCAAAGGCCAGCCCGTGTGGGTTGGCCAGGTGAGTCGCGACATCGGCGTTCGGTTCACGCGGCATGCGTGGAATCTCACGACCCACCGAATCGATCCCGACGTGGACGAGTCTCGCGACTATGTCATCGAGGATCTCTCGCTCGCCGGCCGCGTGAAGGCGGCGGGCTACGTAGGCGGGGTCGGCCCGAGCACCCGCCAGACCCCACAGCGAAACCTGACCGGCGACCCGTGGCACAGCGACGGCCAACGCGCCGTCATCCTCATATCCCCCACGCACGAAGCGTGAAGGCCGGCCGGTAGACTGACCAAGATGCTCGCCCCTTGATCAAACAGATCAAACAGATCAACAAACCATGCCCGAAGAGATTCACCCTGTCCCGCCCAGGCGCCTGAGCGGTTTCGCCCGCGAGGTTCTGGAGTTGCTTGCTGGGCACCCCTCCGCCGCCGAGATCGTGATCGGGGGCGGTGTCGCACTTGCCCACTATCTCGACTACCGTGACACGTTTGATCTCGACGCCTGGTGGGCCACCGCGGCTTCGGCAGGAGCCACCGCGGTCATGGCCGAAGCCATGACGGAAGTCGCACGCCGTCATGGATTGTCGTTTACGAGCCGGTCGTGGGGCGAGACGCTTAGCTTCGAGCTCAACGACGGATCACGAAAAGTCTTTTCGCTCCAGATTGCGGCCCGCGATCGGTATCTTGATGAGCCGCTCGAGGCCGCGTGGCCTCCCGTGCGGCTCGAGACGCTTCGCGACAACATCGCGTCCAAAATGACAGCGCTCGTCGAGCGGGCCGCGCCTCGTGACTTTCGAGACATCCACGCGATCTGCGCCGCGGGCCTCATGACGCCTGATGGATGCTGGAAGCTCTACCAGGCCAAGCACCCGGCACAGGATCGCCGCGCTGCTGCCGCAAAGATTCTCCACGCCCTGACACGCTTGGAGCTCCAGCGTCCCCTGCATACGATTCTTACGGAGCCTGAGCGACAGTCGGCCGCGGAAGTGCGTCGCTGGTATCGCGAGGTGTTGTGTCGTGAATCAACGGCCTGACAGCTTCGAGCCTTTCTCCGGAAACGCCATGCCGCAGCAACCGCCACTCGATCACACGGTGTACCCGGAGATGCCGTGCCCGCCGGACGATCTGCCGACGCTTCATGCGAAGGCAGACTACGTGCAGCGGATCTGTGCCGCGTTCGACTTCGGAGTATTTCCCGAGCGGAGCGACTGGGACCGCTTCTCCGGGTGGAAGGCCGTGTTCGACGCCTCCCCCCTTCCCGACTCGCCCGCCTACCACGTCTTTCGAGCATGGTATGGCTGGGAGCCTGTGCCGGCGGGCGTCTGCGGCCTGGAGGCTCCGTGGCGGATTCAAGACCGGCGGGAAGGTCGAGACGATCCCTGCGAGCACACGGTGTGACGGCCTGGCGGCCGTGCCCGGCTGACGCCGTTGGCCATGTGGGTTATATTTCCAAACTCAGGGCGGCGTAGCTCAGTTGGTTAGAGCACCGGCTTCATAAGCCGGGTGTCGCCGGTTCAAGTCCGGCCGCCGCTATTGCATCGAAAACAGTGCCGAGAGCGTGAGAAACGCTCACCGGCTCCGCGTGGGAGTCGTGCGGCCTTCGTTGGGTTGTTTTCGGTACTACCGAAAACCTACACAGGAGGTTGCACGATGGTCTCTAGAACGCTGGCTTGGTTTCCTTCGCTTCGGCTCCACAAGGCCTCAGGGCAGGCGGTCGTCACGCTTCGGCGATTCGACGCGACCTCCGCAAGGGCAAGGGGTTCGCGTGGTGTCTCCCCGCTGAAGGTGAATCAATTTCTGCTGGCCTACGCCGAGTAAGCGGAGGATGCCGACAAGCCCCCAGCCGGGAAATCGAAGCCATCAAGGTCGTAGCTCGAGACGTTCGGGAACTATTTGGCTCTCACCTCGCCGAAGACCTCGGGCCGCTCTGCCTCAAGACGATTCGACACGACGTGGATCGACTTGAAGGTTCACGTCCTCCACCTTCCAGGATTCATCGATTCCCAGGAGGCGGGCATAATGGGTTGAGAGTGTGTCCATGAACACACGCTACGACGCCACCGCTCAAATCCTATGCCCACGTGCCACGAAATTCCCGAAAGAACCTGATCCAGATTCGCTGAGTGCGATGTTGAGGGCGTGTGAGAAGGCAAACTGATGACCGCCAAAGACGCCAAGAAGAAACTGAAAGCACTTGCCTCACCGGACGTGGCGAAGTCGTCGGCTCGTTTTTTTAAGACGGGGCCGGGGCAGTATGGCGAGGGGGACATCTTCATCGGCATCACAGTGCCCACCCTTCGCACCGTGTCCCGTGAGTTTCGTGCGATGCCCCTCGAAGAAATCGAATCGCTGCTCCATTCGCCGATCCATGAAGAACGGCATCTCGCCTTAATGATCCTGGTGCTGCAAGTTGCAGAGCGTGATGACGCTCAACGCAAAGCAGCGTTCGACCTCTCCATGCGGAACACTCAATTCATCAACAACTGGGACTTGGTTGATTGCTCGGCACCACAGATCGTCGGTGGGTTCTTGATGAACAGGCCAAGGAAGCCGCTGTTGCAACTGTCGAAATCGAACAGCTTATGGGAACGCAGGATTGCCATCGTCTCGACGCAGCACTTCATTCGCCACGGCGACCTCCGTGAGACGCTGACGATTAGCCAGAAGCTCTTGACGGACAAGGAAGACCTGATTCACAAAGCCACAGGATGGATGCTGCGTGAGGTCGGCAAAAAGAATCTGTCGGTCCTCGAAGAGTTCCTTGATCGGCACGTTACGGCTATGCCCCGAACGATGCTGCGGTACGCCATCGAGCGATTCACTCCTGCCCGGCGAAGGGCGTACCTTGCCGCCAAGTAGTTTGACATGAAGCTGCTGCTCGCCATCGTCGGTTCAGTTCTGCTGCTTTGTTTGGCGGCATTCTGCATGTTTGGATTCTTGGCCACCCTTGAGCAGACAAACAAGCCGGGTCTGTTCATTGCATTCCGCATCGGCTACTCGGTGGTTGGTATTGCCTGCCTTGCTGGGGTGATCCTACTACTTGGCAGCGTCATTCGCAGGTGAGAGCAGCTACCATGACCTCAAAGAACTGCCTGACCAATACCCGCTTCCTTGATGGAACGACGGATGAAGCCAATCACCTTCACGTGCCACGAGACGCTCCCGTTCGCTCCCGAAGAGATTGCCGAGCAAATCCTCGACGTCTCGAAGTGGCCAGGCTTCCAAGGCTACGGACCACTTCCCGGCATCAGGTCGGCTGAGTTCGAGACACGAACTCCGAACGTCGTCGGCTCCCGTATTCGGGTGACGAACCGTGACGGGTCCAGCCACATTGAAGAGATCGTGGATTGGCAACCAGATCGACGGGTGGTGCTTCGACTCGGAGAGTTCTCGAAGCCGTTGTCCTCCTTGGCGACCCACTTCATTGAGACGTGGGAGTTTGACCGGGCCGGAAACGACACGAAGGTGGCTCGATCCTTCGAGATGCACGCCAAGTCGCTGGTGGCGAAACCTACCCTGTGGATGATCTCGTTCTTTCTCAAGGGGGCCATCGCACGTCACCTGAGAGACATCAAGGAGTTCTGACATGCAGGGGCCGTCTCCCGATGATCCGCATCCGATGAAAGGCTTCCCGCAGGTCGGGTTCCTGAAGCCGCTGGTCAAGAATCCGAACATCGTGGTCGGCGACTATAGCTATTACGACGATCCGGAGGGACCAGAACAGTTCGAGTCGAAGTGCGTGCTGTATCACTTCCCGTTCATTGGCGACAAACTGGTGATCGGCAGTTTCTGTGCGTTAGCTCGTGGCGGACGTTTCGGCCCTGAAGCATTCATCATGACGACCCATACGAAGCCAAACTTGCCAAAAAAGGTTTGCCCCGTCTGCAATCGACCATTTGCCTGGCGGACGAAATGGGCCAAGGTGTGGGAACAGGTCCGGTACTGCGCCGAAGCATGTAGGAAGAAAAAATGACCACCGATCACACACACTTCAAAGCCATGTACGCCGGTCTTCCGCCCTGGGATATCGGCAGGCCCCAGAAGGCATTTACCGACGTGGCCGAGCGGGTGGCCGGCTCAATTCTCGATGCTGGCTGCGGCACTGGTGAGAACGCCCTCTTCTTTGCCGAACGAGGGCACAAAGTCACCGGCATCGACTTCTTGGCCGGTCCGATCGAGGCGGCAAAGCGGAAAGCTGCCGAGCGGGGACTGACGGCAACGTTCTTGGTCATGGACGCACTGGCCCTCAATGAACTGCCCGAGGTCTTCGATTCGGTGATCGATTGCGGACTGTTCCATGTTTTCAACGACGATGACCGGCAGCGATACGTCGAAGGGTTGGCATCCGTCTTGAAGCCCGGCGGCCAGTTGTTTTTGCTCTGCTTCAGCGACGCTGAGCCAGAGGGACAAGGGCCGCGACGGATTTCACGGAAGGGGATCGAGGATGCGTTTTCCGATGGCTGGGCGGTCGAGTCGGTCGAGCCGTCCCGATACGAGGTGCGACCCGACAGGGAAGACATGGGCTTCAGCGAGGGTGGGCCGAAGGCGTGGCTTGTAGTCGTGAGACGGACGTGAGGGAACCTTTCTGACTACACAGTCCACCCATCGCATTCGGGAGTGCGAAGCAATGTCGGCAGTTCGGCAACTCGCTCTGCCATCAAATCCTTGCATTCAGCTCGTCCAAGGTCGCTCTCCATCTTCTCGGCCTTCTCGAATTCTGGGTGCCCTTTCAGTAGAGCGACAGCCTTTGGCACGGTGCTGTTGACGAACTCGGGCGTGAGAGTGGCTGCGAGAAACCCTGCGTTCGTGTCATGCCATCCATCATGAAAAATGAAGGAGTCGTTCTTCCAGAGCGGCAGTGACATGCCATTCCACTCTCGAAATAGTGGGTTGTCCCCGTCGAAATACATCAGTCCAGAACAGTATTGCAGTACCGCAATTGCTCGCCCTGGTGTTTCGAGCGACCACAGCTCATTCCAGATGAGATCGATCCTCGGAAGGATGATTCCCAGGGAATTGAAGCGGGCAATCCAGGATACGCTCGGGAAACGGTTGCGCACCTCCGTGAAGCTGTTCTCCTGGTCCAGTCGTTCCGTCAAGCTGTCCCGAAAGAACTCCATCACCTTCTCTCGGCGAGCCAGGGACAGCATCTTCTCGAAGACTTGGCCTAAGTGGACGCCATTTTGGAATTCTGAGTCCCCCGCATTGCACGGAAGGTAGTTCATGAGCGTGTTATGCCAGTCCATCAAGCAGGCTGGAAACAGGTAGTCAAAAAGATCGGGCTGCAATTCGACGTGTGCCAGGTCGTGGTAGTAGCACCAAAGGTCGGTGATCTCCTCGTGTGGGGTGCTGGCAAGGCGTCGCAACCGCTCGTCGGAGTAGTCGAATTGTTCTTCCCAGACGGTTTTCGGGGGCAACGGATTCCCAAAAATCGCCAACACCCGCTCCCAGGTGATCGCTTTTTCAGTTGGCTTCGTTTGTGGGGAGGAGTGTTTAGTCATCGCCAGGCAATCTACTTCCGAACAACGGGACCGCACAACAAACACCACGTGCCTTCGATCATTTGTCCTGCCCGATACCCCGAATTATCCTCCAAGGTGTAGTGCCCACTTACTCCCAGGAATCAAGTGCAATGGCGAAGGCGAAGGTCAACAGAAGCGACGTGATCAGAAAGATTCTCAACGACATCGGAGCAGTAAGTAAGGACGCTCCGGAGGGGTGGGCCAAGACGGTCACCTCGAAGCTCGAACAAAAGGGCATCAAGGTGTCGCCCCCGATGATCTATCAGCTCCGAACAAAAGAGATGGCCAAGGCCGGGCTGGCAGTGAAAGCCAAGCGGGGACGTATGAAGGCCAAGGCCGTTGTCGCTTCAGTTGCCACACCCGCAACAAAGTCGAGCGGCCAATACGACGCCCTGTTCGCCGTCAAGAAGCTGGCCAACGACCTGGGTGGCCTCGCTCACGTTGAGTCCGCCGTTCAGGTGCTGAAGCAGCTCGGCCAATAGTCCATCTCCCCACCGCTCCACAAAAGCCCTCCCTGGCACCTTGATAAAAGAGTGGGCCAGGGAGGGTATTTTGTTGGATGATTGAGTAGCCTTGGGCATTCAGCGGGAGAGTCATAGAGCATCCCAGGCAAGGAGGCTGGCATGGAACCAAAGACGGTCGAGAAGTTGGAGCAGGCCATCGAGCAAAGCATCGCTGAGATCATCGTGAAGATGGGCCTCAAGAAGCTGCCACTATTGCCCGATCGCCACACGATGCACTTGATGGCAAAGGCGGCGGTGACGGTCTACGAAGCGGCGGTTGAGAATCAGGACTGACTTCAACATGCCCTTCAGCCAATTCCTGGAGAGCGATGACCAGTTGACGGGATGGATCGAGCGGGCGGAGAAGTTTGTGGGGACGTTGGGTACGGCCCTGCACCTCGGCAAATTATCGACAGGTGCTTCCGCAAGATCATGAAAAACCGCCGGGAGTGCATCGCCGATTTCGCTGCCGGCCTGAAGCGGTAGGATGACGCGGCCTAACTGGAGGATAGATATGCACTGTGTACTGGCAATTGCCATGCTGTTGTCGTTCGTGGCGTCAGGGCAGGAAGACACCACGTCCATTAGATCGATAACTGTTGAACAAGCCCAGGCGCTAGCCCACGGGCAAGACCTACTTAACCTCTCTGGCCTTACCACCCTCTCGGAAGAAGCCGCCAACGCGCTCGCAAACCACAAGAAACTCCTGTCCCTCGGAGGCGTTACCGAACTCTCTGGCGTTGCAGAGAACGCTTTACGAAGGAACGGCAAGCTACCCTCGAAATAGTCAGCACGGTAGGCCCTGGCTCGTGAGGCCTGCAGGCCGACTCGTCCCGTGAGTCGCCAGCGGGGGGGGCGGGCGGCGGTCACTTTTTAGAACGGTTGTGCGGCCACGTGATGGCGATCCCAGGCGAGGCCAGCGAGCGATCAAGGAACCCCAAAAGTAGTATTCTGTGATTGCCGAAACGTCTACCGAAAACATCGGTATTTACCGATACTCTTCGATCACGTTTGAGCGCGTTTGATTCCGTGCTCTGGTTTGCGTAAACTGCTTCAAACCGAGGGTTTTCGGTCTGCTTGGTCAGTCCAACGACGCCATCTTCATAAGCCGGGTGTCGGCGGTTCAAGTCCGCCCGCCGCTAGTTCCCTTGGGTAACCGCTCGTTTCTCGACGATTGGCCTCGGGAACTCGCATCGACCCCTTCGGCGAGAAGGAATAGTCTTGCCGGCTGATGGGCTCCAAGCCCCGCCGGCCTCACGGTGGCCTGCCGCCACCCTTGCAAGCACCTTCTACACCGACGGCTCGTCGTGCTGTCTCCATCGGCAGGTACATGTGGAGGCGATCGTCCTCGAGGCTGCGGAATCCGAACTTTGCGTAGAACGCTTTGGCCTTGTCATCCTTGGCGTCCACCTCGACGACTGCGGAGGCGATGGAGTCGGCCCCGCGGACGGCGACTCTGAGCGCATGGGCCAAGAGCGCTGCCCCCAGCCCGCGTCCTTGCCATGTCCTATCGACCGCGAGCCGCGCCAGGAGTGTCGTTGGCAACGGCATCCGCGCCGGCAGTCCACCTCGCTCAGAAAGCACGCTCACGGAGAGCCGCCCCGCCGCCAGCGTGAAGGAACCTACGACGTGGTCGGCGGCATCCACCGCGACATAGCCACGCGTCAGGTCCTTGCGACCATGCTGTCCAAGGCCGGTGCGAAGATAATCGTTCAGTGCTCCAACGCCGCAATCGAACCCACTCCGTTCATGTCGCCGCCGGTCAAAGACCTCGAACCGGAGCGGTTCAATCACGCTCCATCTCCCGAAGCCGACGGACCGCCTTCCGCAGAGCGGCATTAGGAGCCGCGGGCTTCCTGAGCATGGCGAGAAGCGCCGCGCTGTCACGGTCGGTTGCCTCTCGGCTGTTGATGCGTCGAAGCGTGCGATCGGCCGCGATCTCGAGCGTGCCGTTGATGAAACTCGTCACGGTCATGCCCCGGAGGGCCGCCGCTCGGGCGATTTTTGACTTGAGCGATTCCGGCTGACGGATCGTAATCTTGCTTTGGCTTACGGAGGCCATAATTGACACCTCTCCTGGCGATGATTCTGATACGGCATTATGCCGTATCATTCTTGAGCGAGCAAATTGACTTCGCCTTGGTCGGAGGCCCCCGGCCGCGGTTTTCGGGCGCTCCTCAACGTGGGCCGGGCTATCGTTTAGCCGCCCGTGACTCATCGCTCCACGTGTAGGGCGTCCGGATGGGCTTGCGGCCTTCCTTCGCCGCGGCGGCGGCTTCCGCCTTGTTTGCGTAGTCGTAGGCGTGGACGATCGTGCCGGGGCCGACCTTGAGCTCCCGAGCGAGCCGGTCGAAGCCCTCGCCTGCTTTGTTCGCCGATCCACCTCGTTGGGGAGCTGCTGGTACTTCGGGATCGAGGGGTGGCCAGCCGAGCGTTTCCGTTGTCGCCGACCATCAATGCGGCCAAGCGGCCGCTCGCCTGTCTGGTGCAGATGCAGGGCATCGCGGACGACTTCGGTGCCGATGCCCAGCGCCCTCGAGATCAGATCGATGCCGGAGCCAGAATTCACCCACAGATTCTGCTGAGAAGGCCAAAAAGTAGAGCGCACGATCGTGCCTGTTCTCCCGGATTCACTCACGCAACTATATTCGACTTGACGAATATAGTTGGTAGATGATGAGATCGTGGCCATTCCTGCCGCGACCCCCTGTGAGCCACACCATGCCCCGCCGACTTCACACATTTTTCGCAATCCTCTGGGCAGCCTCCGTATGCCTGACCGCCACCGTCGCGATGGCGGCTTCCGGGGTGCCCAACCCCTGGCCGACCGACGCGAGCCCTGGCCTCACGGCACTCGCCAAAGCCGCGGATCACGATCGCTATGCCTACGTCTTCTTCTGGAAGGCCGAGGGTGATGCCACGCAGCGGAAGCGCAAAGCGTTTGATGCCGCGATGGCAACGCTCGCTGATCGTGCTGACGCGGTGAGCGTGTGCGTCGCCGACGCCTCGGAAAAACCCACGGTCGATGCTTTCAAGGTCTCTCGAGCGCCCATGCCCTTGGTAATCGCCATCGCCCCCAATGGCGCCGTCACCAAGGCATGGCCGCTCGATTTCAATGCGGCGGCTGCTGCCGACGGCATCGTGAGCCCCGGCATGGCGTCCTGCCTGAAGGCACTCCAGGCTGACAAGATGGTGTTCGTGACGATGCAGAACACGGCGACCGCACAGTCCGACGAGGCCATGAAGGCCGTTGCAGGTTTTCTCACGGACGAACGGTTTGCCAATTCTGCCGTCAGTGTCACTCTCGATCCGGCCGATCCTGCCGAAGCGAAGCTCGTCACCGATCTCAAAGTAGCTCCGACCACCGACACGGCGGTCACCGTCCTCCTCGCTCCTCCCGGAAACCCGATCGCCACGTTTACGGGAGCCGTAACAACGGCCGACATCGTCACCAAGGTGACTGACGCTGCCAGCGGATGCTGCCCGGGCGGAAAATGTGGCCCCGGCCAATGCTGCCCCGGTGGCAAGTGTGAACCTGCTCAGAAAGGAACCTCGAAATGAATCTCCCTACGCTTGTTTGGCGCGAGCTCCTCGAACGCAAGGCCCAGATGTTTACGGTGGCCTTCGGGATCATCCTCGGCATCACGACGCTCATCGCGATCCGCACGATCTCCTTCTACTCGGAGAAGGCGGTGGCTCGTGAGCTCGACAGCCTCGGTGCCAACGTGCTCGTGCTGCCGAAGTCGGTGTCGCTCCAGGACTACTACGCCGCCGACATGCACGACGAGGTGATCCCCGAGGAGTACGTGATGCGGCTGACGATGTCGAACCTTCAAGGCGTCGACAACCTGTCACCCAAACTCTGCGTGCCCGTCATGCTCGCCGACCGAAAGTATTCGCTCACCGGAATTCTGCCCAAGAGTGAGTTCCAGGCGAAGGCAGCCTGGGCCGGGGCCGGTATCTTCTCGCGGCCGATCGGCTGCGGGGCGATCGACATGGGCGACACGCCCCCCGAGGAAGACAAGAAAACGCTCACCCGCAAGCGGGTCATCAAAGACCTGGCACACGACGAGATTCTCGTCGGGGCCGACGTCGCAGGCCGGCAAAACATCCGCGAGGCCGACTCGCTCACGCTGCTCGGCAAGGCCTTTACGGTTGTGGCGGTGCTCCCTGAGACGGGCACCGTCGATGACTCCCGGATCTTTGCCCACCTCCACACGGTCCAGGAGCTTTCCGGTGCCGGCGAGGTGGTCAACTGCATCGAGATCGTCGGTTGCTGCAAGGAGATCGCGGCCGGACTCGTCGAAGGTGTGAACACACTCCTCCCCGATGCGAAGGTCGTGACGGTGAAGCAGGTGGTCGATACCCAGATCGCGCTCAACCGGATGATGGAGCGGCTGTCGCAGATTTTTCTGGGGATCATCGTGCTCGTTGGTGGAGCGGGTATTGCCAACGCGATTTCGTCCAACGTCTCCGAACGACGCCGCGAGATCGGCACGCTCATGGCACTCGGTGCGGAGTCGTGGCTCATCCAGCGGATTTTTCTGTCCAAAGCACTCGTGCTCGGGCTCATCGGCGGCATCGGGGGCTACGCGATCGGCACGATCCTCGCGGTGACGCTGGGGCCACGGCTTGCGGGTGTGCCCGTGCTGCCGATACCGAGCCTTGCCATCTGGGCGGTCGTGATTTCAGTGGGCGTTGCCCTCGCGGCGAGTTTTATTCCGGCCTGGCGAGCGTCGCGGGTCGATCCGGTTGCCACCTTTCGGGAGACCTGACTCATGCTCAGTATGGACAACGTCACGAAGACCTATGAACTTCGACGGCAGCCGGTGACAGGGCTCGACCATGCCACGATCACGATCGAGAAGGGGGACTTCGTGTCGCTCGTAGGCCCGAGCGGCAGCGGCAAGAGCACGCTCCTCTTGATGCTTGGCGGCATGCTCTCGCCCACAAGCGGTCGCGTGCTCCTCGACGGCCACTCGCTCTACGAGCGGTCGGCCAACGAACGGGCCCGGCTGCGGAAGCAATACATCGGCTTCGTGTTCCAGACGTTCAATCTCGTGCCCTACCTCACGGCGATCGAGAACGTGCAGGTTCCGCTCTATCTCTGCGGCGTTCCCCGCGGCGAACAGCATGACCGGGCCGCCGCGATGCTCGAGCGGGTCGGTCTCGGGAAGCGGCTCGACCACAAACCCACGGAGTTGAGCGTGGGACAGCAGCAACGGGTGGCCCTCGCCCGTATGCTGGCCAACGATCCGGCGGTCATCCTCGCCGACGAGCCCACCGGCAACCTCGATCCCGAGACGGCCTCGCAGGTCATCGGCTTTCTCGAGGAGTTCAACGCCGAAGGCCGGACGATCGTGATGGTGACCCACGACCCACGAGCGGCCCAGCGGGCCAAGCGGGTCGTGCGGCTGGTCGAAGGGCGGCTCGTCTCCGAGGGTGGCCTGGCTATCCACGCCGAGCCTGCGGAACGTGTTGTTGCCTGATTCGGCTTCATCGGAAAGGATATCCATCGGGATGGCGAGCGACCCGGCCGCTGACACGAAGAAGGCTCCCGATGGCGAAGAAACAGATCGATCCCTGCGTGTGCGGTCCGAAGACGACAAAGCCGCCTGGCGAAGCGGGCGTCGATGCGATGTTCAAGGCGTTTTCCGACGTCACACGCCTGCGGATTCTTCATCTTCTCCTCCGGGGCGAAACATGTGTGGGCGATCTGACGACGATTCTCGAAGCGACGCAGTCGCGGGTCTCGCAGCATTTGGCCTGCCTGCGGGCGGCTGGGCTCGTGACGTGCCGCCGCGAAGGCCTCTGGAGCTACTATTCGCTGGCCCGCCCCACGGCGACGTTCCACAAGAAGCTGCTCGAGTGCCTGCGGCACTGCTTCTCGGAAGTGCCAGAGCTCCAGGCCGACGACGCCCAAGCGGCGAAGCTTGCGAAGACAACATCCTGTTGCCCGCCGGCCAAGCGCCGCCGCCCACCTGCCGCAAGCCGCTAACTGAGAACCGACGTTGCCTGTGTCGCACTGCGGGCCAGTTCGAGGAGCCGTTCGCTCCCAACAGGTTCTTCTGCGACCCATGGCAGGATTGCAGCCCGCTCGACGCTGCCGAGCACCCGTTCGATGTGGGGAAGTTCCTGCCGGGCCCGAGCCACCAGAAGAGGATCAAGAGGCCCCGCCGCCGCGAGAGACGAGTTGATCACCCATGCCCAGGGCTCGATGCCCGCCCGACGCAGATCGGCCTGGAGCGCCTCGGCCTCCAAAACCGGTGTCGTTTCCGGCAACGTGACGATCACCATCTTGGTCTGCGAGGGATCCTGCAATCGCATCATCGGCGTGACGACCCGCACATCTGGGCTCATGTGCCGTACGACATCGCGATGGTAGGCCCCCGTCGCATCGATCAGCAGCAGTGTGTGACCGGTCGGAGCGGTATCGACCACGACGAACTTTCGCCTCGCTTCCTGCATGGCCCGCGCGAGGGCCTGGAAGACCGCGATCTCCTCCGTGCAGGGCGAACGGAGATCCTCTTCCAGGACCGCACGGGCCTGCTCGTCGAGCCCCGCCCCCTTCGTCGCCAAGACGTGATCACGGTACCGGGCACGCTCGACCTCGGGATCGATCCGATCGACGACAAGCCGCGGGGCAAGGCTGGCCGGCAGGTCAGCCCCGACAGTCATCGCCAGATGCGCCGCGGGATCGGTGGTGGTGAGATGCACGTCGTGCCCGCGCCCGGCAAGGTCCAGAGCAATCGCCGCAGCCACCGTCGTTTTGCCGACGCCACCTTTTCCGAGCACCATCACCAGGCCGTGGCCTTCCTGCTCGATCTGATCAATGAGCGTGGCCAAAGGGGCCAGCGACGGGAATGCCACTGGTTCTTCGGCTGCACCCGAAGCAGGTGTCTCGTCAACCGAGTCCACAAGGGCTCGCAACGCAGCCACGCCCACCAAATTCCGTGGCTGAAGCGCTACGCGTTCCTGGGGCAACGCGAGGAGGCCTTGCGGCATGGAGTCCATGGCCCGCGACTCGCGGCCGCGGAGCGCGTGAGCCAGCGGATCATCGACTGTCGACTCGGGCATGATGCCGTTGATGACGAGCCGTTGGTTCGTGATGCCGAGCGCCGCAAGCTCGCCGCTCGTGCGGTCTGCTTCGGCAAGCGCAGCATGCTGCGGACGGGCAACAAGCACCATGGTCGTCGCGGCGGCGTTGGCGAGCTCGGCCACCGCGAGTGCGTATTGCTGACGTTGCTTCTCGAGCCCAGACAACGGACCGAGGCACGAGGCACCGGACTCATTCGAGTCAAGAAAATTCGACCAGGCCGTGGGCAGTTGGAGGAGGCGGAGCGTATGCCCCGTCGGCGCCGTATCAAAAATGACGTGGTCATACCGTTCGGTCGCTTGGCCATCGGTGAGCAACGCGGTGAATTCGTCGAAGGCAGCGATCTCGGTCGTGCAGGCGCCGGAGAGCTACTCCTCCATGCCCTTCAGGGTGTCGGGGGGCAGGATGCCTCGCACCGGCCCGATAACGCGATCCCGGTAGGCCTGGGCAGATGTTTCCGGGTTGATGTTGAGGGCATCGAGCCCCGGCACACCCTCGACCGGGGTTGGCACCTGCTCGCCAATCGTCATCCCGAAAACCTGGCCGAGATTGGATGCCGGGTCGGTGCTGACGAGGAGCACCCTGAGCCCACGATCAGCGAGTGCCACCGCCGTGCCGCATGCGAGCGACGTTTTACCAACGCCTCCCTTGCCAGTGAAGAACAACAACCGCGTCGAGTGATCCGCAAGATCCATGCTCGATACTCCTCGTGAATGTCTTCGAGTTGATGGTATCACGTTCTTCTTTGTTTTATTTCGACCGCGCCCCTTCTCTCCGGATGACCTCATGACTAACGACTCCCCTTCCACACCGCCGGCAGGCGGCATTGGGTTCTTTGAGCGTTATCTCACCCTCTGGGTCTTCTTGTGCATTGTTGCCGGCATCGCCCTCGGCAGAATTGCCCCAGGCCTCGCCACGACGCTCGACCGGATGGCCGTGACCGTCGATGGGGCGCCCGTGATCTCGATCCCGATCGCGATCTGCCTCTTCTTCATGATGTACCCGATCATGGTGAAGATCGATTTCACCGAGGTGCTGCGGGCGGGGCATTCGGTCCGGCCTGTCATGCTGACCCTCTTTGTCAATTGGGCGATCAAACCCTTCACGATGTATGCGATTGCCACTTTCTTCCTGGGCACGGCCTTCCTTCCGTTCATCGGCGCCGACGCGGTCGATCGTGTTTCCATGCCGCTCGGCACGAACCTCGAGGTAGGAGAGACCTACGGCGCAGGCACGGTCGTGCTGCACGAGGGCGTAAAGCTCCTCGAAGTGCCGCTCTGGCGAAGTTATTTGGCCGGCTGCATCCTCCTCGGGATCGCTCCCTGCACGGCCATGGTCCTCGTCTGGGGCCACCTCGCCCGCGGCAGTTCCGGCCACACCCTCGTCATGGTCGCCGTCAACTCGCTCACCATGCTCGTGCTCTACGGCGCCCTCGGTGGCCTGCTCTTGGGCATGAGCCAACTCCCCGTGCCGTGGCGAGCGCTCCTGCTTTCGATCGCTGTCTACGTGGCACTGCCGCTTGTTGCGGGAATCGTATCGCAGCGATGGATCCTGCAATCCTTCGGCCGCACCTGGTTTGAAGAACGTTTCTTGCGATGGCTTCAGCCGGTCACCATCGTGGCGCTCCTTGCAACGCTCGTGCTCCTCTTCTCGTTCAAGGGCGACACGATCGTTGCCAATCCGCTCACGATTCTGTGGATTGCAATACCGCTCTTGGTTCAAACCGTGCTGATCTTCGCGATGACTTATGCGCTCGCCAGGGTCTTTGGCTTCACCTACGAAGACGCAGCACCTTCTGCCATGATCGGAGCGTCAAACCACTTCGAGGTGGCGATTGCGACGGCGGCCATGCTCTACGGGCTCGCGTCCGGGGCTGCGCTCGCGACAGTCGTCGGCGTGCTCATCGAAGTGCCGTTGATGCTGATGCTCGTGCGATTCTGCCTGAAAACACAGGCCTGGTTTCCCCGCCACCGTCAATTCCCAAGCTCGGTGAGCACGTGATAGTGGGGATCCTCGCTGATGTTGACCTCGACCAGATTGCCGGCTCGATCGAGAAGTCGCCGACAATCGTCGCTCAGATGCCGAAGATGGAGCCGTTTGCCGACCCGCTCGTACCGCTCGGCGAGGGCGTTGATCGCCTCGAGCCCTGACTGGTCGTACACGCGGCTGAAGTAGAAGTCGATCACAACGTCATTCGGATCCGCGTGCGGCGTAAAGAGATCGTAGAAGCGGGTCACGCTTCCGAAAAACAGCACGCCGTGAAGCTGGTAAATCTTACTGCCAAACTCGTTGAACGAGATACCGGCCGCGAGATGCTTGCTCTTGTTCCAGGCAAAGACCACGGCTGACATGGCTACGCCAAGGATGACCGCGGTCGCGAGATCGTGCATCAGCACCGTGTACCCGGCAACGAGCAGCATCGTGAGCACTTCAGGAAGCGGCACGCGGCGCCAGGTTTGAAGGGTTGACCACTCGAAGGTGCCGATCACCACCATGAACATGACCCCCACCAGCGCTGCCATCGGGACCGCTTCGATGGACGACGATAGAAAAAGAATGAACATCAAGAGCGTGACCGCTGCCGTGACACCGGAGAGCCTGCCTCGTCCGCCCGATTTCACGTTGATGAGCGACTGACCGATCATCGCACAGCCGCCCATACCGCCGAGGAGCCCACAGGCAACATTCGCCGCACCTTGGCCGAGACACTCCCGATTGGATTGACCACGGGTTTCCGTGAGCTCATCCACCAGTGTGAGCGTCATGAGCGACTCAATGAGCCCGACTCCTGCAAGGATGAGCGAGTAGGGCAGGATGACCCAAAGCGTGTGAAACGTTGCTGGCGGCAACTGATAGTCCCACCACGTCGGGCGAGGGAGTCCGCCGGCGATGCCCACGGCTGTCAGATCGACGGAATCTCGAGCAGCCGCGATCTCCTCGGGAGTGAGTAACGGCATGGTGTCGGGGTCCGTCGCCACGGCCACAAGGCCCGAGGGCAGAGACGCCGTGGCGTTCTCAAGAAACTCGGTCTGCTTTTGGCGCTCGGCCGTCGTAATCGCGGCCGAAAGCGTGCGGTCCACGAGCATGTCCCGCACCGTGGTAACGGCATGGGGCCGGTCCGCGGCCGACGTATCAGAGTCCGACAGCGATGACGCATTGATCGCCACAGCACATCCGGTGACCACCAGGATCGCGACCAGGGACGAGGGTACGGCACGGGTCAGTCTTGGGAGAAACGCGATGATCGCCATCGTGAGAACGACGAGCGCGAGCATGATCCACAATCGCGGGCCCGTGAGAAACGCCATGTGACCATCCGGCGCGAGCGTCATGAAGCTGCCGAGTTGCGACAGCAGAATTACCACGGCCAAACCGTTTACGAATCCCAGCATCACCGGATGCGGCACGATGCGGATCAGTTTGCCGAGTCGGAGAAGCCCCACGACGAACTGAAACAGCCCACACAGCACGACCGTCGGGAAGAGATAGCCGATCCCGTGGTCGGCGACGAGGGAAACCACAACCACGCCCATCGCGCCGGTCGCACCGGAGATCATGCCAGGCCGACCACCGAAGATGGACGTGATTAGGCAGATGACGAACGAGGCATAGAGTCCGACAAGGGGTGAAACACCGGCGAGAAACGCAAACGCGACCGCTTCTGGCACGAGCGCCAGTGCCACGGTGATACCGGAAAGAAGTTCTGCTTTCGGAGAACCGCTGAGGCCCGATCGGAGATCGAAGACGCGAGGGGTAACGGACAGAAATCGAGGCAGGCGAATCGTGATATCAGACACGTGGAATCCTGAGGAGGTGGGACATGGCGGACCTGTCGCGGGCTGTCACGGCGGGCGATTTGCCACACCGGAGCCCACGCCGCCACGCGTGAGGAGGGAATCGGACAGAAGAGGAACCAGAACGTCAGCCGCTGGTCGCAGTCAGATCAGGGCGGCAGGACGGGCTGGTACACAAAAAAAGTCCGAAGAAATGACGGCTTGAAGCCGCGTCGGTCAACATCGTAATCGCAAATGATTCGTCTGCAAGGCCCGTTGGCGCCAACGCCATGCGGGTTGGTCACCGGCACGGCGTTCCACGGCGCCCTTCCCGCTTCACTCCACGCGGGCGACGACCAGCGACGCATTGTGGCCACCGAACCCGAAGTTGTTCGACATGACGACGCTCACCTTCCGTTCGCGAGCCTCCCGAGGCGTGTAGTCGAGATCGCATTCAGGATCTGGCGTGTCGAGATTGATTGTCGGCGCTATCACGCCCGTGGTGAGCGTCATCGCACAAACCCCAAGCTCGATACCGCCGCTGGCGCCGAGGGAGTGGCCGAGCTGACTCTTGGTGCTGGAGACAGAGAGTCGTTTGGCATGCGGGCCAAAGACCCGCTTGATCGCCCTGGTCTCCGCCTTATCGCCAAGCGGTGTGCTTGTGCCATGGGCATTGATGTAGTCAACCGCATCGGGAGCAATCTCCGCATCCTCGAGGGCTGCGGCCATCGCCCGTGAGGCCCCAGCTCCCTCATCATCAGGCTGGGTGATGTGGCCGGCATCGCCGCTCGCACCGTACCCCTTGAGCTCACCGTAAATCCGCGCCCCGCGGTTCCGTGCCCGCTCCCATTCCTCGAGGACCACGACACCCGCGCCCTCCGCGAGCACGAAGCCATCGCGGTCGACATCGAATGGGCGACTGGCCTGCGTCGGCGAGTCATTCCGGAAGGACAGCGCTCGCATGTTCTGAAAGCTGGCCAGCGCGATCGGCGTGAGTGCAGCCTCACTGCCGCCGGTGACCATGACATCGGCATCACCGTACTGAATCATTCGCAAGGCACTGCCGATCGAATTGGCGGCGCTTGCACAGGCGGTCGCGATCGCGATGTTTGGCCCCTTGATGCCAAACAAGGTCGAGACATGGCCGCTGGCCGAATTAAGCAGCAGCTTGGGAATGAAGAAGGGGGAAACCTTATCGACGCCCTTCGTGACCATCCGCTCAAACTGGTTTTCGAACTCCTGGAGGCCGCCGATGCCTGATCCAATGGCAACGCCGCAGCGAAATGGATCCTCCCTGGAAAAGTCGAGCCCAGAGTCTGTCACCGCGTCGCGGGCGGATGCCAATGCAAACTGGGAGTACCGATCGAGGCGACGAAGCTCCTTCAGATCGGCGATGTTCTCCTTCTCAGGCTCCCACGGAACCTGCCCGCCAAACTGGACCCGGTATCCGACGACATCAAATAGGGTCACCGGCCCCACGCCACTGTCCCCTCGCACAAGCCTGGTCCAAAACGCGCCGACATCCCGTCCCAGGGGAGTGACCAGGCCGATCCCTGTAATTGCAACGCGCCTTTTCATGTTGGTGCCACCATAAAAACTCTCCTACCGAATCCGGACGAAGGGGCCCGCGAACATAGTGGCTCCAGGGAGGTTTGGGCAACCACGCCGAGTCCAGCCGCTTGAAACCAAGAGGATACACACGTACACTCTTTCAGAAGGAGTCCGACCTGCCCACAATCCACGAACGACTCTGGTCGCTCTGCCGATCCCACCGAATGGCAGCGAATGACAGGCAATCGCCGCCTGCCCCGCCCGGCGAAGCGGACAGGACAGGCGGCACATGCAACGGCGGCTTACAGCGATGAGGCTGACACCTTGCGTTCGACAGCGGCGGCGTTCCGGGTTGTCAGTGCCGTGATCACTTCGATCGAGGCGGTCTCATCGAGAAACCGGACGGAGCCGTCACCGAACGTCACCTGCAGCCCTCCAGGATGAAACGAATAGGGCTGACTCGAGCCCTCGGTCCCCCACACGGCAAACCCAGTGCTGCCGTACGACTCCTGTCCGTGGTTGTGGCCGTTTGTCTTGTTCAAAAACGGCCCTGGAATCGTGCTTCCGTCCGCGGACGAGCCAGCCAGAATGATGTCGCTCGCGGGACGGCACCACCCGCCGGCGTTCGTGTGGCCGCTGTCCGGCCCAACGAGTCTGGCGCTGACTTGATTCCCCTTTCGGTACACGAACGGCCGCCCACCCGACTCCCACAGGGCAATCGTGTTGGACAACCCATCGGTCACGTCCTGAAACGTCAGCTTCGCGTTCTTTGGGAGCATGCCATTCGTGAGAGGACTGCTGCCACCCGACTGAAGTGACGCGCTGGCAACGATCAACGAACTTCGCGGAACACTGTTCCCTGGCGAGATCTCCACGGTGCCCGTGACCACTGCCGGCAGCCCCGGATGCACGCCCAGCGAGGCACCGTAGTCTCCGACCGCGACGATTCCATTTTTCTCCGCGGCGTTTGTTCCGGAGGGATTCCACTCCGAGCCACCACCACTGAAGTTGTCAGGATTGTGGTCAAGCTGACCGCCATGCTTGGGCGAAGACGGGCATTCGTACGTTCCAATCCGCACGCCCACGACGGGCAGATTGGTCGGGTGGCTCCAGGTCACACTCGTGTCGTAGGCATCCCAGAGATCCTTTCGGTCCAGCCACGGCAGGAGATAGACGAACACCCCGCTGCGAACGGTCGATGCGTCTGGCGGACGACCGCCACTTGGCAGGCGGTTCTTCGAATCGTGGTAGCCATGGATCGCCAACCCCTGCTGCTTGAGGTTGTTCTGGCATGAAGCCCGCCGGCCAGCCTCTCTGGCCATCTGCACGGCCGGCAGCAAGAGTCCGACGAGCGTGGCAATGATCGCGATGACAACAAGGAGCTCGACGAGGGTGAAGGCACGCCGAACGCGACGTTGCCAAGCAGACCGCCACCTGATGGCGGCAAGCAAGGCATGCGTCGAACTGGAACTGATTCGAGAAACACAATGGCTCATGACAAGAGTCTCCGAGGGATCATGAAGAAGGAACGCAACAAAAGAACTGACTGACACGGCTAGCGCGATGAGATAACGCTCATCGACAAATGGTGAACGAGGGGAGCTGATTGCTTCCGGGGCTAATCGCCACCTGAAGCGGCGAGGAAGCGGGGGCTGCGTAGCGGCGAGGCAGGACATTCGGGCCGGGAGCCCCGTCTTTGCTCAACCGAAACCACTGGATCGTGACGACATACTCCCCTTCGGGCGCGCCGTCGTCGGATCGAAAGGTCGAGACCACGAACGATCCATCATCCTGCACGGTAGCTCGCGGCACCGCGTGGTCGGGCAGCTCGCCAGCGACGGGATGAAACACGAGCTGCGCACCGGCCGGAACGGTTTTCCCAATCGCGACATGGCCAACCACCGGATGCACCGGGCAGGGCGGACCTGACCGGAACAGCCACGACCCCATGGCAACGCCCGCGCCAGCCACGAGCGCCCCGATGATGACGGTCTTGAATAGCCATTTGGGTACCTGGGCCTGGGCACGAAGGTCGTCGATTGCAGTCACGCACTGGCTCGCGATGACCTCAATGCTCGACGGCCCAGCGTCCATGACTTTTGAGCGGCCATCCCGCTTCAGCGCTCGCCGCTGAAGCACGTGCTCGAGCGCCTCGTAGGCCGCGGTGCCCGACGCCGTCGCTGGCCTTTCCGGGCACCGCCAGATGGACGCGCGGTGGTCAATCAGGCTGCGCCCGGGATCGTCAGTTGTTGATACGGCATGCGTCGTCATGGTGGCCACTCAGGATTGCGAAGGGTTCAGATCGAATACTCAGGCCCGGGCAGAAAAACCCTGGCACGGCGTGGGGTGATCGACACGTGGGCCCCTGGGGCAAGCGGAAGCTCGCCGGCCGACTGCGTCGGCACGTCCACCTGAAGCTCTGCCTCAGAGCCGTGAGGACGGCAGGCAAACCGGGTGATCGAGCCCGAACGAGTGACTCGGAGCACGCTCGCGGGGAGCGCTCGTGTGGACTCGCCCGCACCCGCCGGCGCGATATCGAGCTCATGCGGCCGCAGGTACACCCTCGCCTCGCGGGCCTGGGCATGCGGATAGTCGGGATAGTCGATCGGGATGCCGTGCCAGTAGGCTCGGCCATTCTCGACGCGGCCGTGGAATACGTTCACGGCGCCTAGAAAATCCATGACGAATGGTGTCGCAGGGCGATCAAATACTTCGGCTGGAGTGCCCCGCTGCTCCACGGTTCCGTGGTTCATGACCACGACCTCGTCGGCAAGTTCAAAGGCTTCTTCCTGGTCGTGCGTCACAAAGACGCTCGTCATGCCGATCTCGTCGTGGAGCCGACGCAGCCACTGCCGCAGCTCCACCCGCACCTTGGCGTCGAGGGCGCCAAACGGCTCATCGAGGAGCAGCATTTTTGGGCGGACAGCCAACGCCCGCGCGAGTGCCACCCGTTGCCGCTGGCCACCTGAAAGCTGGGCCGGCTTTCGACCACCGAGACCTTCGAGCCGGACGAGCCGAAGCAGTTCTTCGACCCGGGCCTTCACGTCCGCCTGCGGCGCCTTTCGCACGCGTAGGCCAAAGGCGATGTTTTCAAAGACGCTCATGTGACGAAAGAGCGCGTAGTGCTGAAACACGAAGCCGACGCCCCGCTGGCGGGCATGCGTGTCGGTGATGTTCTCCCCGTCCTCCTCGATGATTCCGTCGTCTGGAAACTCAAGGCCGGCGATGATGCGGAGGAGCGTGGTCTTCCCTGAGCCTGAAGGCCCGAGGAGCGCGACCAGGCCCCCGGTTTTAACTTCCAGCAAGACGCGGTCGAGCGCCTTGAAGGCTCCAAACGATTTCGAGATGTCACGCAGATAGAGGCTCATGAAATTTTCCTTTCGTTGTGTGGTTCTTTGGTTAAGCGGCGTCGCTGACAACCCGCGCCGCCTCGATCTCTTCGTGTTCCGATGCCAGCTTGCGTTCGATGAGGAGCTTCGCGACGAGTGACACGAGCGCGAGGCTGGCCAGGACGCTCGCCACGGCCATCGAGGCCGGTGTGCGGTAATCCTGGAAAAGTTTTTCCACTCGCAGCGGCATCGTGTCGGTGACGCCGGCGATATGGCCACTCACCACATACACGGCACCAAACTCACCGAGCGCTCGGGCGTTCGCGAGCACGATACCGTGCAAGAGCGCCCAGCGAATGTTCGGAAGCGTGACGCGGGTGAAGACCTGCCAGCCGTTTGCCCCGAGCGTGACGGCGGCCAGCTCCTCGTCCGGTCCCGTCGCTTCCATCACGGGGATGAGCTCGCGGACGACAAGCGGGAGCGTCACGAATGTTGTGGCAATGACGAGCCCTGGCCACGAGAAAATGATCTTCCAGTCGAGCCAGGCCAGCGTCGGCCCAAGCAATCCCTGCCGCCCGAAGATCAGCACGATTGCGAGGCCCGCTACGACCGGCGATACGGAGAATGGCACATCGAAGAGCGAGACGAGCAGCGCCCGTCCCGGGAACCGGAAGCGGGCAACGAGCCAGGCCGCAGCCACGCCGAAAACCACATTGATCGCGACCGCGACCGGGGCCACGGTGAGAGAAAGCCAGATCGCGTGCCGGGTGTCTGGGTCGCCGGCAATCGCTTCCCACCACCCTGATACACCGTTGGCGAACGCCGCCTGGAACACACTCACGAGCGGCACCACGATCAGTAGCCCGACGATGGCGATGGCCACCACGATCAGAAGCCACTGCACGACACGATCCTCGAGGTTCGCGGCGTGGCGGACGGTGGGTGTTTTTGCAGTGGAGGTCATTGCTCAGCTCCCACCGAATTTCGAGACACTTTGTTTTGGAGCACGTTGATGACCACCAGGAGGGTGAGCGACATCGCGAGCAGCACGACGGCAATGGCCGTCGCCTCCGCGTAGGCAAACTCCTCGAGCCGCGACACGATCAGGACCGGGGCAATTTCGGTCTTGAACGGCATGTTGCCCGAGATGAAGACGACGGAGCCGTACTCGCCGAGAGAGCGAGCGAGTGCCATGGCAAACCCGGTGATGACCGCCGGCGTGATCGCGGGAAGGATCACCCGCCAGAATGTCTGGCTGCGGGAGGCACCCAGGATCAGGGCTGCCTCTTCGACATCGTGATCGAGGTTTTCGATCACCGGCTGCACGATGCGCACGGTGAACGGCAGGCTCACGAACACGAGCACGAGCACAATTCCGAGATAGGAATAGGCTCCGTGGATGCCCCACGGCACGAGCCACGCCCCGAGCCAGCCCTGCTTCACATAGAGGGCCGAGTACACGAGGCCAGCGACGGCCGTCGGCAGGGCAAGCGGTATATCGACAAGTGCGTCAAGGAGTCGGCGGCCGTAGAACGGCACGCGGGCCAACACCCATGCGACAATGAATCCCACAATCGTGCTTGCAATGGCTGCCAGGACTGAAGCTCCGAGCGACACGCCATAGGCCGCTCGTGCCCGGGGTGTCCAGGCCGCAGCAAGGAATCCTGCCGGACCGAGTGATGCCGCACGGGCAATGAGCACGGTCAGTGGCACGACGACAAGGGCACCAATGACGAGCGATGTGATGGCCGCGGTCATCCCGAAACCGGGCAGGACCGACCGACGGCGTCGGCGGGTCGTCCGAGCCGCCGATGGCTCAGGCAGCGAATTCGATACGAATGTTGGAGTGGCAAATGCGATCATGGTGTGGTCGATTCGTGTGTGGCCTTCAGGACGAGATGTCACCGTGCGGCCGCCGTGGCCGCCGCATGAAGCGGCTGCTCCCGACCGATGGAAAACCTTGGCTTTTCCGTCGGTCGGCCGAGGGGAGAAAGGCCATGGATGGCTTTCTCCCCGGACAGATAGATCGCGTCGAAGACGCCCCCTTCACCAAAGAACCGTTTCATCGCGACATCCCAGCCGCCGACGTCGGCGATCGTGAAAGTCTCCACGGCCGGCCACGTGGTGGCACCGGGGGGCGGCGGCGGGTTTTCGCCAAAGGGGCGGTAGTGGTGCTTTGCCACAATCCCGCGGCCCTCGGGCGAATAGAGAAATGCGAGATAGGCCTCGGCTGCGTGCCGCGTTCCCTTGCGGTCGACGTTCTCGTCCACGACAGCGACCGGCGGATCGACACGGATGGACCGTGGTGGATACACAATTTCCAGATCGCCGCCAGCTTCGGCAACTTCGAGGTGTGCCTCGTTCTCGAACGTCAGGTGAACGTCACCGATGCCCTTTTGCGAGAACGTCGCGGTCGCAGCACGGGCCGCCGTATCGAGTACGGGCGTCCGTCGGTAGAGCTCCGTCACGAACCGCTCGGCGTCTTCTTCACTCCCGCCGTTGGCGAGCACGGCACCCCAGGCAGCGAGAAAACTGTACTTGCCGTTGCCAGATGTTTTTGGGTTGGGCGTGATGATCTCGATGTTGTCACGGACGAGATCGGGCCAGTCTTTGATGCCCTTTGGGTTGCCCTTGCGGACAACGAATACGACGAGCGAGTGATACGGTACTGAATCATTCTCGAGCCTCGCCTGCCACGCCGACTTCACAAGTCCAGACCTGGCGACAGCCTCGACATCTGGCCACACGGCGAGCGTCACGACGTCGGCATCGAGGCCATCGATCACGGCTCGCGCCTGGCTGCCCGATGAAGCGTGGGACTGCTTGATGTCAACGCGCCGACCATGATCCAACGCGTAGCGAGCGGCAAACGCCGCGTTGATGTCGCGGTAGAGCTCACGGGTCGGGTCGTACGAAACATTGAGGAGCGTGATCGGCCCGGCAGCATCGCCGTCCGCAGCCCCGCCTGCCCCGCCCCCACATCCTGTGGCAAACAGCGCCCACGCTGTAATCAGGCTCAAGGCGATTGGCGTACGGTCCATGGGTCGCGTCCTCCAGCGATCCGAAACTCGGGTGGCCTTCCCTGACCACACCCCGAGCCTCGTAACGGAAGACTGAAAGCAACCCGCGTGCCACACGGAAATTGGCATTGAAAACACCAGAAAAGTCGACGTCGAATTCCATCGCATGTTTCTATATTGCCTATTTTGATTAAAACCGTGATATTTCACGGAAGTGATGCCGTCTCATATCATGGGTATCTGTGTTTAGACACGGATTTTTGAAGGCTACCGAATGACAGTTCGACGTCGCACAAGCGATACAGACATGGTGTCGGCCATCTGGAAAGAGGCCTGCCGCCACATCGAGATCACCGTCTCGACGACCGCCATCGCAACCACGTTGGCGAACCGTCTGCCGCTCCGCGCGATCCTCGTGACTCAGGCTGACGCGGAACGACGGACGATCGAGACCGTGGCGCTCGGGAGCCCCGGCTTGGCGTATCTTCCCCGGTCGAATGCCATCACGCTTTCGCTAACCGCATGGCGGAAGCTCTCGACGTGGCTCCGGGGCACGAGCATCGCTCGTCAGGCTGATGCAGCCGTGACCGAGTGGATCGGCGGCTTTGCTGCAACCGGTGGTGGGAGCGACATGGTGGCCGGGCCACTCGGGCCGGATGGCATTTTGATTCTTGTGTCGAGGCCCGGAACGTCATTCTCGCCGGCCGACGATCAGTTCATCTCGCAGCTCCTCGAACCCTTTGCCGCAGCGCTCGAGAGCGATCGCCGACTCCATGAACTTCGTGCCCTGCGAGAGGCCGCGGAGGCAGACCGTCGGACGCTGCTGAGCCGCCTCGGCCGACAGGCAGTGAACGAGGATGTCGTCGGCGCGCGGACGGGATTGAGGCAAGTGATGGAGCGTGCGGAAATGGTCGCGGCCTCAGATGTTCCCGTGCTCATCCTCGGCGAAACAGGCACGGGCAAGGAAGTGGTGTCGCGGGCAATTCACGCTCGATCGAAACGTGCGGAAGGGCCATTCATTCGCGTCAACTGTGGTGCAATTCCTCCAGAGCTTGTGGACTCGCAACTCTTCGGGCACGAGAAGGGAAGTTTTACTGGGGCGTCGGATCAGCATCAGGGATGGTTTGAGCGAGCCGATCGCGGCACTTTGTTTCTCGACGAGATTGGCGAGCTTCCACTCCCAGCGCAGGTTCGCCTTCTTCGGGTTCTTCAAGACCATCAAATCGAACGGGTTGGCGGTCGAACGCCGATCCATGTCGATGTTCGCATCGTGGCAGCGACCCACCGCGACCTCGCAGCGATGGTGAAAGAGCGTTCATTTCGCGAAGACCTGTGGTATCGGGTCAACGTGTTCCCGATTCTCCTGCCGACACTGCGTGAACGGCTCGCTGACATCCCGGATCTTGTCGAACATTTCATCCAGCGTGCAGCAACCCGGTTTGGACTGCCACCGGTGACGGCCACCCATGCTGACCTTCGACTCCTAGCCGAGTACCACTGGCCTGGCACCATCCGGGAGCTCAACGCCGTCATCGACCGGGCCGTCATCCTCGGTGGCGGCCGGCACCTCGACGTCGCGACGGCACTGGGCTTGGGGCGAGCGATGCCGCCCCTCCCGTCAACAGACGTCACGATGTACGAGGTGGTCCCGGAAACAATTTTTCCCCCGAAAGCCACCGCGCCTGCGGATGTGAGTCGGGCAGAAATCATTCCCCTGGCGACCGCCATGCGGCAGCACATCGAACGGGCACTGACTGCCACGCGGGGCCGGATCGAGGGTCGTCGCGGCGCCGCCGCCCTGCTCCAAATCAATCCCCACACTCTCCGCGCGAGAATGCGAAAACTCGGCATCGACGCCGATCCGTACCGCAACTGACGCTCGGGTCGGTTGGCCCCTTGCCTGGCCACTGTTCAAATCCTGGACAGCCTGTTGCAGCGGAGCGGAGCGAAGGGACGACATGAGTGGACTTTTGAAAGGTCAGTAACTTGACCTAGTGTGTTGACCTGGTACGTTAGAGGCATGAAGACTGTCATGCTTTCCGTGTTCAAGGCCAACTGCATTGCCCTCCTCCGCGAGGCCCAGCGGACGGCGGAGCCAATCGTCGTGACGAGGCGAGGGCGGCCGCTCGCCCGCATCGAGCCTGTTCGCGAACCGACGCCGACACGGCGATTCGGCAAACAGCGGGGGAGAATGCGAATCAAGGGCGACATCGTGCATGCGAACTTCTCGGCTGATTGGGAAGCAGGCTCGTGAGTTTCCTGCTCGATACGCACGTCTGGATATGGACGCAGGAGGAGCCCGACGCCATCGGTCCCGCCTCGAGATCCACGCTTGAAACCACGACTGAGGATCTCTGCATCTCTGCGGTGTCGTCGCTCGAGATTGCTCGACTTGTTACCGGCCGCCTTCTGGAACTTCAGGGCAGCCTCGACCGTTGGGTACGGTCGGCCGTCGATTCCATCGAGGCCCGCAGCATTGACATCGATCACCGGGTCGCCATCGAGGCCTACAAGCTACCGGGACGGTTTCACAAGGATCCAGCCGATCGAATTCTGGTTGCAACCGCCAGACTTCACGATCTGACCCTCGTGACTGCCGACGAGCGTATCCTCGCGTACCGTCCGGTGCGTACTCTGGATGCTCGGAAGTAGCCGGCTTCGAGGGAACCGTTCACACCTCGTGCCACCACCGCAAGAGCGCCGGCAGCGGTATCACGGCCAACAAATCGGTGTTTCCGCGGAGCAAAGGCTGCCGTGGAAAGTGACCTACGGAAGGATCGCGAGGCCGTGGATAATCTCGCGGACATTGTCACTCAGGCATGAGACGCCCTGATAGCGGAGCGCCTTTCGATTGAAGGCGAGAATCGCCGCCGGGGATGTGCCGATGAAGACTTGGTCCTCGCTGATGGCGAGGCCACGCCAGAAGAGCGGACGCGACGACGCATCGGTCGAGGACGATGCCAAGCCCCTCGCAAAGGGCGTGGCATTCAAATCGACGAGCGGCCGGACATCGCCCCGCGCAAGGTCGCACTCCACGAGCAGTCCAGCCTTCGTGCCCACGACCCACGCCCGGCCTGGCGCGATGAACACGAGGTTGTGAGCCCCTTCGAGCAGTGGATGGCGCAGCACGACCTGCATGTCGGCAAGCCGAACAAGAGCGCCCGACTTGTTCAGGAGCGCATAGACTTGCTCACCGTCAGTATCGACGGCATTGAGATGGAGGTGGCCCGGCTTCCCCCGATTGTGAAGGTCGAGGTGCCGTAGCCGATGGTCGGCATCTTTGTCGGGATATGAGGTCAGTGGGACGCCCAGCGTCTCGCAGAGGCTCGTGTCTTCGGTCGGCCACCACATACGCGGCGGCGTTGCGATGCCATCGGCGACGGCCGCGACACGCACTGCCTGCATCGGGAGCTCCGCAGCCGCATTGATCGCGGTACACGCCACAAAAAGTCGCTCGCCTCGACGCGTGACCTCGTGAATGCCGGCGAACGTGCCGGCGCTGATCGTCGTGAGCCTTCGCAATTGCGAATCGCAGACTTCCAGGGTGTGGTAGCTCGCGACCAGGATTGCCGTATCGAAGACGACGACACCACGGCCGCCGCGGGAGTTGCCCCGTGGATTCGGATCAAGCACGGGCGGATCGTCAGGCACGACAGGGCGTTCAGCGATCCGTCGGCCCGATGGCCACTCCGTGATGCGAACAAAGCCGCCGGCGGAGACGGGAGCCTGCCGCACGACCGTGGTAGAGACGAGGTTCACTATCCATCGCTCGGGCGCGTAACCGAGCCCATTAGGCCGACCGTCGCAGGCCGATCCGTGACCAGAGCCGCGAGAGCAGGCCGTCGGGCGGCTTGGGGATCGAGGTCGCTGAAGGATTGGCGTGAGGAAACGGTACCGTTGGAATCGGCACACCTAGAAAGCGACATATTTCCCGCCACCCGGTTCCCGTGTCCCAGCAAACTTCAAGGAGTTTTCCTGGGCGGTCTGCAAAGTACCGACGGACAGCCTCGTTATGCTCCTCGTACCGAGCGATCAGCTCGTTCTCGTGGCCGACAGGATCCCGATGACCGTAGACCCACTCCCTGTAGATGGAGTGCGGCTTCTTCCTTGCCTGGCTCACGAGGCTCTTGATCCAGGTCTGCGGGTCGCGCCGCACGGTGAGGATGAAACGACTGTCGGGATAGGCCTCGTCGATCTCGCGAACGATCAGCGGCCAGGGCCAGTTGGCGGCCGCGTCGTAGCCGGCGAGTGCATCGAGAGCAGGCTGCGGATTCCCATCCACGACTGAGCGGGTGAGCTCGACCTCGAAGCCGACATACCTCATGCCAAGCAGCTCAAAACACTCCCGGAGCGTGGTGGTGCCCGTCTTTGAGTACCCAACACCGATCACCTTAGTCGGCATACACGCCCTGCCCTGCACCCGTGGAGGAAGCGCCGATCGCCCGCGCCGGCGCCGATGCAAACCAGCCTGAGGTGACGACGAGATACCGCGGCACGTCCGACTCCGACCGCACAGAGACGCCATGAATCGAGTCGGAAGTATTCAGAAACACCACGTAGGTGTTGGCTTCGTATGGCACGGTTTCGACGATCTCCACATCACTCGGTTTGATCTTTGACGCCCACGGCCGTTGTTCGCGGCCAGGCTTCCACCGAAAGAGCTCGAGGGCCCCGCCCGTACTCCGATCCTCGGGATGACGAAGGTAGAAAAGGCCCACGTAGCACTTGTGTGCCGAGTCGACATGCGGCCCGCGGACACTTGTCACCTCGCGGACCGGCGTGTTGAGCGCGAGTGTCGAACGACCCTTGACGTCGAGGGCATGGGGCCGCCGAAAGTCGTTGAGCCATGTGGTCGGCCCACACCACGTGAGCGGCCAGAGCTTCGAGTAAAGACGTCCTCCGCCCGGCTGCCGCGGCTGGTAAAGCCGGCGCTTCCACGCGGGCGCCATGATCTCCTGGTAGAGCCTTGGGCCGCACCGGGGGATGTGGCTTGCGAACAACGACATGACGTCCGAGACAAACTCATCCGACGCATGCTGCTGGAGAAAATCCTGCCAGGCCTCCGAGACGTGATCGAGGGCCAACTCCGCGCGGCCGCTACTGGAGACGAGATCGACCCGACGGTTGTTGCACTCGCGATGCTCCTCGCGGAGTCGATCAGGCCCAGGAAGGCCATCGGCGAGCGTTCGGTAGGAGTCTGCGTCGAGCGCGCTTCGGACGACGACATACGGGAATGGATCCGTCTTCACTTCGGCAGCCGTCACGCGATCGAGGAGCCGCGGGTTGGCGGTCGGCGACTGGGCAGGAGCACACGCTAGGGTCGAGGGGCTCGAAGGTGTCACGATGGTGATTCTCGAAGGGGCGGAGGGCGACAGGCAGCTTTGACGGCGCTATCGCCGGAGAGAGTCGCAGGCCCCGGAGCCGACCGTCAATCGCATTATTCAGGCGTGCTGACAAAGGTTTTGAGCTCGCGGTCGAATGACGAAAGGAGCCCTCGCCAGTCGCCGGCACGCGGCTGCCGCAGAAGCCGGACCGAGGCGTACCACCGGCTCCCCATCCCGGCCGCTGGCCATGCCCAGTACGCCGGCACCGAAAGGAGACCAAGTGTGGGCAGGCCGAGACCACCAGCAAGGTGGAGGAGCGTGTTATCGACCGTGACAACGGCATCGAGCGCAGCCAACTCGCCTGCGAAGGTGGCCATGTCACCGAGGGGATGAAGCGTGTCGTCGAATATCGAAGCCTGGGGGGCGAGTCGCCGAAGCGTCGCCACGTCGCTCGCCACATCACCATGCTGGGCAATGTGCCACTCGACGTCGTGCCCCGCGATGACAGCCGCGAGCTGATCCACCGGTACGTTGCGATAGACCCCCTGGCGGTCGTTGGTGGTTTTCCATGACAGGGCGATGCGGGGTTGCCGACACGACGACCGCTTCGGTTGTGTCGCACTCGCCGGCACAAGGAGTCTCGCGTCGGCGAGTGCGGCAAAGTCGGCATCACTCGCGACGAGCAGCCCGAGGAGATCCCGGGCGAGCACAAACTGATGGCACTCATTCACGAACGGCGCAAGGTCGCCAGCCTTGTCGATTACGCGGCAATCCGGAAACGTCGCTTGCACGAGCGGCACGAGCCTCGCCGCAACGGCGAGGATGAGTGGCCCTTGGTGCCGCTTCTGAAGAAGTTGCACCAGGCGGCTGGCTAGGATTTCACCGCCGAGGCTGTCCTTGAAGTTGAACCAGACGACAAGCGGTCCGACAGGCGACTCCGCGCCCTCCCATTGCCGCATACCAGCGTGCGTGACAAGTTCGACGGGCTGACGCGGGTCGGCCACCAGAAATGGTTGCATCGTCACGGGCGGCGTCGCCGGCACCAACGGTGGCACGAACGCCGCACCCGGATACCGTGGCCATCCGGTCGAGTAGTCACCGTTGTGAAATCGGATCCAGTCGTCCATGAGCCGAGCTTTGCCGGTGAGGATTGCATCGCGACGGACGCGGCGATACCGCCACTGGGCCACATCGAGTCTCCCCGCCAAAAACGCCCTTTCCGCCAGAAACCAGTGGAATCGGTCGCTTTTGCCGAAGACGACGCACCGCCACAGGGCAGCCACGAGAGAACCGCTGCCTGGGTTTTTTTGGCCGCGAACCGCGATGGCATTCGAGCGGGACATCATGCGAAGGTTATGGTCACGGCCCCGTCCAAGGATCAAGCCGACAACGCAATGCCATCGTTCTCGAATCATGCTCGCCGACCCCGTCTCTGCGTCGCCGGCGACACCTCCGGCTACCACGCAGGCTGCGATGCGGTGATGCGAACGCTCTGGAGACTGGCACGCGCCAAGGGCTGGCAGGTCGTCCCCGAGGGACCCGACTACGACGCCTTGCTCGTTAATGGCGAAGGCAACATGCACCACGGGTCGAAGCGGTTCCACCACAAGATGCAGCTCCTCAAGGATGCCGTAGCGTCGGGCCGCCCCGCGTCGCTCGTCAACTCGGTCTGGCAGGACAACCCCCACGACTACGACGACCTTCTCCCGCGGCTCACAGGACTCTTCGTTCGGGAGGTTCTGAGCCAACAGCAGCTCGCCGAGCGGCACCGCGCCAAAGCCGAGGTCATTCCGGACGCGTCATTTTTTGACCGCCTCCCGTGGTTCACCTGGCGGACTCACTTTCGCGGCGCGCCCGCGGTCACCGATTTTTATATTGATCCGGCGGGCAAAGCCGTCCGCCGCCATGTGTTCAAACGACGTGATGAGCTGTTCCCAGAGGCTCGCCCACTGCCCTTCTTGACTTGGAACTGGGGTCGCATCGTGGCGTCGCTGCGCACCGCGAGCCATCTCATCACCGGCCGCCACCACGCCGTCTACGCGGCCTGTGTCGCGGGTGTGCCCTTTGTCGCGTCGGAGGGCAATACCCACAAGATCCGGGGCCTCATCGCCTCGGCCGGTGCCGACATCAGCGTTGCCGATACCCCCGACCAGATTGCCGAGATCACGGACTCCAACCTCGCGAGACCGGCAGAATACGCCCGCGTTCGAGAGTGGATCGCCTGCCACGATATCTCGCGAATCATCCCGTCATTGAACGTTTTGGAGAAATAACCGCTGGCGCATGGCATTGCGGGCGGGATGGGAAATCCGTAGATATCCTGCGCGTTTCCTCGTGCTTTCAGGGCTCCGTATGAGCGACACTCCATTCTTCACCGCGCTCCGCAGCCGGATGGCGTCGCTCGGTGGCATTTTCAACGCCCACCTCCACCTCGACCGTGCCGGCACGCTCGATGACACGCTCCGTCTGCTCGCAACCGCGTGCGACACTCCCGACCGTTCATCACTTTCGCTCGCTGCCAAGCACGCAATCATTCCACTCATCCACGCAAGCTCCTGCTACGACCTGCCGCGGCTCGCAGAGCGTGTGACTTCCTATCTCGAGTTGCTCGTCGCCGCGGGCACGACGCGGGCCGATACGGTCGTCGATACCACGACTGACCGCGTGGGCCTCTCGGCGCTCGAAACGTTCCTCCACCTCAAGGCCGCCTTTCGCAACCGACTCGACCTCCGTGTGGGAGCGTACTCGCCGCTTGGATTCACCGACGGGGAGCCGGACCGCTGGAAGCTGCTTGTCGCCGGTGCAGAAATTGCCGACTTCATCGGCGGCCTCCCAGAACGCGACGACCGTACGGTCTATCCCGACCACATTGGTTTTGATGAGTCCTGCCGACGCCTCATGACACTGGCCCACGATCTTGGAAAGCCGCTCCATCTCCATGTCGATCAAAAAAACCTCGCCAGCGAGGATGGCACCGAGCGGGCCATTCGGGCTGCCACCACGCTCCGCCTTCCGGCCGAATCTGGCGAGCCTCTCATTTGGCTCGTCCACGCGATCTCTCCCTCAGCCTACGACGAACACCGATTCCGCGATCTCAGCGATCGCATCGCGTCATCACACATGGGCGTGATCTGCTGCCCGTCGGCGGCGATCAGCATGCGGCAGATTCGCCCGGTCGCCGCCCCCACGCATAACTCGATCGCCCGCGTTCTCGACATGCTCGCCGCGGGCATCCCTGTGCGAGTGGGCTCCGACAACATCCACGACATCACCTCGCCCGCGGGAACGACCGACCTCGTCCACGAGTTGTTCGTGTTTTCAAACGCCCTTCGGTTCTACGACCTCGAGATTCTCGCCAAGCTCGGCGCAGGCCGTCCACTCGACACGGCCGATCGCGGACGGATTGTCGATCACCTCGACCGCGACGCGGCTGAAGTCCGTAAGGCCATGCCGGCTCACCGTTTCTCGCGAGCTGCCTGAGACGCAAGCCGCACCATGATGCCGACCACAATCCGCGAGCTCCTCGCAGCCCAAGCGATAGCCCACGGGAATCATGAAGCCCTGGCTGTCGCCGACGGCAGATCGCTTTCGTACACGGGTCTTGAAAACACCGTTGACCGGCTCGTCGCGTCGCTCCAGGGCCGCGGAATGAGCCACGCCGCCCGCGTTGCCGTTGTGCTGCCAAACGGCATCGACGTCGCTCTCGGCATGCTGGCAAGTTGCTCTGTAGCAACCGCCTTGCCGCTCGCGCCGCAGGCACAGGCAGACGAGTATCGCCTCTGGTTCACGGCCGGACGTGTCACACACCTCCTCACGTCAACGGCAACTGCTCCTGCCGCGAGCAATGTCGCCACCGCGATGGGCCTCCCGGTTCTCATGCTCGAGTCGGAATCAACGGGATGGTATCTGCAAGGCAGTACCGTATCCGGTCCACATCCATCTGCCCCCCAACAGCCCGTCGCCGATGACGTCGCCGTTGTCCTCATGACGTCGGGCTCGACCGGGACACCGAAGCGTGTTCCCCTGACGCATCGCAATCTTCTTGCCGGCGCACGAAACGTGGCCGACTCGCTCAACCTCACACCGGCCGATCGTGTCCTCGTGATGTGGGAGCAGTACCACGTCGGCGGTCTGGTCGATCTCTTGCTCGCCCCGCTCGTCAGCGGTGGCACGACAATCGTGGCGGGCAGTTTTGATGCGGTTCGCTTTTTTTCCATCGCACCACACTCCAACCCCACCTGGTTCCAGGGCGTGCCCACGACCCTCCGCGAGCTTCTTGTTCACGGCCGGCTGACGGGCCAGTTTCCGATGCGGACACCGCTCCGCTTCATGCGGTCGGTCGCTGCGCCGCTGCCGCCTTCGCTCATGCACGACCTCGAAGCCGCGTTCGGCGTCCCCGTGATCCAGACCTTCGGGATGACCGAGGCTGCGCCCCTCATCACAACCAACCGCCTGCCGCCAGGCATCCGCAAGCCGGGCTCATGCGGCACGCCCGCCGGCTGCGACGTAGCGATCCTCGACACCGCGGGCAATCCACTGCCGCAGGGGACCACGGGCGAGGTTGCCGCCCGTGGTCCCAACGTCTTTGAAGGGTACGAGGACGATCCCGAAACGAATGCCCGCGTTTTCCGACGCGGCTGGTTTCTCACTGGTGACATCGGGCGTCTTGATGCGAGCGGGCATTTGTCCCTCACCGGTCGTGTGAAAGAGATGATCAACCGTGGCGGCGAGAAGATTGCTCCCGCCGAAGTCGAGGAGGTGGCCGCCCGCCATCCGTCGGTCGCACAGGCTGCTGCGTTTGCCATCCCTCACGCGACACTCGGCGAGGATGTCGGACTTGCCATCGTGCCCCGCGACGATGCCGTGATCGACCCCGACGTGATTCGTCGTCACGTGGCGGCCCAGCTCAGTCGCTTCAAGGTGCCCGCGATCGTCTTGGTCCTTGATGAGTTGCCGCGGTGTCCAATCGGCAAGCTTCGCCGCCGCGACCTTGCTGAACTGGCCGCGAGCCAGCGATCGACGTCGGCAGCGCTCGTGACCGACGCAGCATCTTCCATCGAAGACCCTTTGACGACAGCCCTGGCTTCGCTCTGGGCCATTCATCTCGACATTCCTGTAGTCGGCCCAGACGAGGATTTTTCCTTACTCGGGGGCGATTCTCTTTCGAGGCTACGCCTTGCACTCGCCGTCGAATCACTCTGCGGCGTAACCCTTCCCGAGACTACGACAGCGACCATCACGACGGTTCGCACCATGGCCACCACGATTCGCAACCTCGGTGGCCACCCTCCACCGGCAACCACAACGACAGCATCAGAACCTGTGGACATCTGGGGGGATCGGACCGCGGGCATCATCGACGACCCGGCTTCGACCATCCGACGCCATCTCGTCGAAAGCCGCTCGGCGCAGGACGTCGAGGCGACGGTGGAAACCCTTCTCTCGACACTCACGCTTGACGAGCTCGCAGCCATCGCGGAAAAACCTTTCGCGTCCACACTCATGATCTGGATGGCCCGTACTGCCCCCTCTCTGACGAAATTTGACGGCCCCACACCTGATGAAATACCCCAGGGGCTGGCTCGTCTTGTGCAACACACGCTGCGCGTCCACGGTCGCCTTGAAGTCCCCCTCCGCCTCGCTGCCTGGCGCGACGAGATTCGCTCGGCCCTCACCGCCCAGCCGTCACGAACACACTGGACGCGACGGAAGCTCGGGCCCACGGCATTCCTGTATCGCCGTGAGACCGACGTCGCAGCATCCCGTCGACTCGTCATCGGCTTCGCGGGCAATCACCAGCGTCTCATGCTGCCCATTCACGAGATCCTCGAGCACCTCCCACCGGGCGATGACCTCCTGCTCCTCTCTGATCCGGACCGCAACCACTTTGCGAACGGGGTCTGTGGGATCGCCGCGACGTTCCCCGATCTCTGCGACTGGCTCGCACGACGAAGCGACGAGGAGGGACACTTATCGGCCGTCACTTTTGGCACAAGCGCGGGAGGCCTCGCGTCGGTCTGTGCCGCGTTCGCTCTCAACTGCCCGCAGGGCGTGGCCATCGGTGCCGATGTGCCGGCAGCGCATCCGACCCTCGAGACATTCCTTCGGCAACGGGTCGCGGCAACACGTGTCAGTGACGCTCCCACCGTCGTGCTGGCATACGACCCATCCAACACCCGAGACCGCATTGGCGGCGAGGCGATTGCCGCACTCGTCCCAAATGCCAGGACCATGCTCAGGAATGGCTCGGGGGGCCACAACATTCTTCGCCCAGAACTCACCGCAGGCCGGCTCGCGGAGCTTCTTCATGAACTGCTGGAAGTCGGCACGCAAACCGCCCGCGCTGCCGCGTGACTTTTCGCCGCTCACGCGGCCTCGTAGCCCGCCTCTTCGACGAGTGCGACCATATTTATTCGCTCGAAGGCCTCACGCCATCGCGGATCGCCGGCGGCGTGGATCGGGCCCGGCGGTCGAATGCTCGCCTTCGCCCAGGCTATCACGCCGGGTGGTGGCTTACGATCGACAAGCCCGTAGAGCCGCGTCAGCTCCCGATGGGGATCGGCGCAAAAGTCCTCGTGACGAAGGCGAATTGCTCGCTCGCCGTAGCAGCGGGCTGCATCGAGTTTCACCCGTTCAAACGTGAACCGCCAAACCAGCAGGATGCGTTCGAGATCGGTCGGCTCTGGCAGTGACTCATTCGCATACTCACGGCGAACACACTCGGAGATCGGAAAGCTCGACCATGCGGTGCGGTCAGACCTCCGGCCGAAGAACACATCAGGCCGTCCAAACCTCGCCTCGTTTTTGCGATGCTTCCCAAAGAGATACGAGGCCACCACCGCCCGCGGGTCGCGGAGGAGGTGGACGAACCCTGCGTGCGGAAAGAGTGAGTGGATGGCAGGAACTTTTGCCGCCAGGCGGGTGAACTTCGCCGCCACGGGCCCTGGCCGATCGAGCAAAAAACGGAGGTAGTCCTCCACGAGCGGCGGAAACTCACGGTCGAACTCGAGCGACGCGTCCCGTGGGCCACCCAGGTTCAGCGGCGTGGGATCTTCGAGGCCGCGGGGCGAGAGAAACGCCGCGCGAGCCGCGCGAAGCCGGTCGAAGAGATCGACTTGCTGGACGCCGCTTCCGCCTCCAATGGCCGGCGCCACCGCCGCGGCCAACGGCTCGTACCAGAGCGTGAGCGACGGATCATGGTCGAGGGCGTCATAGACGATCGTCGTGCCCGACCGCCGCATGCCCTGGAGGATGAGTGTCATGCGGCTGCCCTGCCACCAAGCGAGCCCGTGACGAGCGCGACCAAGTCCCGCTCAGTGTCGGCCCATGTGACCGCTGCCCGCCGACGGATTACGCCCGCAGAGAGACGTGCGCGGCGTTCATCGTCGCAGAGTGCCTCGATGGCTTCCGAGAGCGGCTGAATTGGCGTCTCGAGCCGTGGCACTCCGGACACCCGCTCGACATACCACACCGGTGGGATGAGCCAGCCATCACGATCGTGGGTGACGTTCTCGTTCATCGGCGGAAAGTCGTTGGTGATCGCGGGCAGGCCCAGGGCGATCGCTTCGCCGTGGTGGAGGCCGAGACCTTCCCAACGGGTCGGCGCGACAATGACATCGCAGGCGGCCATGAGCCGGTAGTGCTCGTCGTCGGGTAGGTCTTCCGTGATCACGCGAATCCGCGGATCGGCTTGCTGGGCTTCCGTGGCCAGCCGCGGTCCGCGAATGGGATCCTGCACCTTGAGAATGAGCCGCGCACGCGGGTCGCGGACGCGACAGAACGCCGCGACCATTTCGGCCGTGGGTTTTCTTTCGGAAAGGTAGCCGCCGGGATAGAAGAACCGGACCTCGTTTTCGCGGCGGGTCGGCCGCGGCATCGAGACGAGCTCCGGTGGCGGCGCCCATCGCACAAGCGGGCTTTCGATTCCGAAGTCTGCATACCGCTGTCGCTCACACCCCGTCACCGAGTAGATGACATTAAAGGCAGCGGTCGCTCCAATGACGTCCTCAGGCTCAAACGCCTCCCAGACGAAGCGACCAATCGTGCGAACGCCCCGTCGTCGGAGCGCAGCGATCTCGCGGAACTGAAGATTCTGATCGCAGAGAACGACGTCGAGCCGATGGCGAACCGCCCAAGTGACGTACTCGTGTTCGGGAATGTCATACCCGCTCGCTGCGGTCACGCCCTGTTGGGCCCACACACCTGTAGAGTCGATGAAACGGGATCGCACGAAGCGATCCTTCGTGGGGCGAGCCAAGATAAACGTTTCAAAACCAGCCGAATCGAGCGCAGCCCGGATACGACGGGAGACAACAGCCTGCCCGCGATTGAACCAGTAGCTGACGATGCCGATGCGCATGGTACAGGGGCGTCTTATGCCACGCGGAGCAATTGGTTTTCGTTCGCCGCCGTGACCGCTCGCAACGACTCGGCCGACACGAGCATGCCTTCCGGCGCTGGAAACAGCCGCTGCGTGTGAGGAAATGGAAGCCGCCTCGCCTCCACTGGTGTCGCAGCGTGCCAAGCGGTCCAGGCCTCGCAATACTCCTTGCGGATTGGCGAGACCCCTTCGTAGAGAGAGACGCCATGTTCGGCATGGTTGGTGAGGCTTCCCTCGGCGTTGAGGCAGAGCATCACCACCTTGCGAACATCTCGTAGCCGTGGCCCAAGCACCGCGGTCGCGCGGGCGAGAATCTCACTGTCACCCCCAAATCGAACGCAGTCCCAAAAGCCGACCTGCGAGAGCAACACATCGCGTTCAACCAACAGTGAGATCATGGCCCGGCGTGCGATACCGTCGTAGCTGTAGGTGCCGATCTTTCCTGGATAAGAGAAGCATCCGTCGCGGTCGAGTCGGACCATGAAACCGATCGTGGCCGCGCAGCCAGCGTCGTCGCGGATCGGTTGCATCTGGTCGGCAATCCGCGTCGGGATGGCGATATCGTCGGCATCGTGACCGGTGACATACCGTCCCGTCGCGGCAAGGAGGCCCCGGTTCTTCGACACGTATGGGCCCACGTTCATCGCATTGCGAAGGACACGAACGCGTGGGTCCGTCGCAGCCAATCGCCCGGCCATCTCGGCTGTGCCATCATTGCTTGCATCGTCAACGATGATGAGCTCGAGATTCCTCCAGCTCTGGTCGAGGATCGACCGTGCCGCCAATTCAATGGTCTCGCGGGCATTGTGGGCCGGCATGATTACGGACACTTTGTCGGGCGACAGGACAGGGTCGGCCGCTGCGAATGTGATCCTGTGAAACCGAGGCCCATCTCCCGGCCGAAGCGCGACCTCGGAAACGGCAGCGTTCGCTGCCCAAGCGTTGGTCGCAGTGAGCCACTCCTCATCCGTTGTGGCAGCCATGGCTCGAAACAAGTCCTTGGCGCCCTGCGGACAGGCGCTGCCGGCTTTCTCGAGGATAGCCGCGGCTCGCTCTGAACCGTCGGTGCGATAGGCCAGGAACGCGTCGTAGACGAGTGTTCGCTGACCGGCTTGTGCCGACAGGAGCAATCCTGGCCACCGACGACCGCGACTTCGTGCGGATAGTCCCTTCTGGCGACGCCTCCGGGTGGCAAGCCACGCAAGCGGAAGGGCTACGGGAGCGGCCATCACCAGCCAAGGCGCCGCGAGAGCCCACACGAGCCGACGAAAACGCTTGAGCTTGCGCTGAAGTCGTGCCTTCTCGGCTCGCAGGCGGGATACTTCCGCCTTCAGGCGGGTGGCCTTTGTGTGGAATCGAGCCGATTCATCCCGCAGCCGCGTCGCGTCGCCCGCGAGTGCCTCGTTCTGCTTAGCCAACCGCACGACTGAAAGCGATTCTCGAGACCGACGGGCCGCGGCGTCGGCTGCATCGTCACCCGCTTCCGGTTCGGTTGCGTTGTGACGGTTGGCAAACTCCGCAATGGCCCCTTCCAGGTCACCCCCGGCTCCGATCGCGGCAGCGAAGGATGGAAACCACTCCTGCACTGTGTCGATATCGCCAACGATCACGTTCGTCTTGTTTTGAAGAAATGCACGGATGTTCGCGTTGACTGTCGCCACAAGGTGTGCGGCGGTTTCTGGACTTGGAAGTCGGTGCCCGCAGATACCATCATCGAAGCCGCGGATGAGCGAGCCGTGGTGGTGCCAACGGCGGTCATAACTTGCCGCCACGCGGGCGTCGTCGCGAACGAGATGCACATAGAACGCCTCGTCGCCGTATCGATCCTCGAGCCCACCGAGAAACCAGGCGAGCCGGTTATCGACTTCGATGTGGCCCTTTGGGTACGCGAGCCTTGCCTCGCCTGTCGCACGGTTGGTTTCGTGGCCAACCGTGTAGTTGGTGAATTGAGTACAGGCCTTGGCAAACGTCACCGATCCACACCGGCCTGTACAGAGTACGAACACGTGCTGGAAGCGGCGGGGGACCATCGGTACGGTCGCCGGGCGGTCGGTGTCCATGAAACGCTTCTCAATGAGGGAAAGAGAGCTACGCCGCCCGCAGGTCGGTCGTGGAAGACTGCGTCGCACCGAAAAGCTTGCGGTAGAGCGGGCTCGAGACGAGGAGTTCCTCGTGGCGGCCGCATCCAACGACACGGCCGTGGTCGAGCACATAGATGCGGTCTGCCCGTTCGATCGTCGAGGGGCGATGGGCAATGACAACGGTCGTCCGCCCCTCCATGAGCGCCCCGAGGGCATCTCTCACCGCTCGCTCCGTCTCACCGTCGAGTGCTGATGTCGCCTCGTCGAGCAGGAGGATCGGCGCGTTCTTGAGTACAGCCCGTGCGATTGCCAGCCGCTGGGCCTGTCCGCCCGAAAGCGTCGCCTGACGCTCGCCGACGAGCGTGGAAAATCCATCCGGCATGGTGAGGATGAAATCGGCCGCCGACGCTGCCCGTGCAGCGTCTTCGATCGCGGCATCGCTGGCACCGGCTGCACCGAGCCGAATGTTCTCGGCGATTGAGCCACGAAAGAGTGTCGTGTCTTGGCTCACGACGGCCATGAGCCCGCGGACACTGCGGGGATCAAAGGCCGAGATGTCGTGGCCGTCGATCGTGATGGTTCCCCGCTTTGCGTCGTAGAACCGCTGGAGCAAGCCAAAGAGTGTCGACTTGCCGGCCCCCGATGGACCCACCAGCGCCGTAATCTCACCGGGTCGGATGTCGAGTGACACTCGATGAAGCACGTTTGTTCGTCCGTATCCAAACGACACGTCAGACACGACGACATGCCCGCGTATCCCGTCGCTTGGCAGGGGTGGCAGGCTGGCCGGTTCGCCCGGCGCCGCGTCGAGCATCGCATACATCCCGTCAACGCGGTCGAGGCTTCGCGTGAGTGGAATCTGCACATTCGCCAGCCGCTTGGCCGGCTCGTAGGCCAAAAGAAACGCGGTCACGAATGCCATGAACTCACCCGGCGTCTTGCCGTGGTTGACCGTTTGCCAACCAGAATAGACGACCATTGCGGCGATCACGACGCCGCCGAGCGATTCCATGAGGGGGCTCGTCAGCCTGCCCACGCGGGCGATGGCGTTGCTACGGGTTTCGACGTCGGTCACAGCCCGGCCGAGACGCGCCCGCATCTCCGGCTCAAGGTTGAATGCCTTGACCGTACGGATTCCCTGGCATGTCTCCTGGACGGCGGCAATCACCTCAGCCACGCCTTGCATCTCGGCGTCAGCAAGCGATCGCATGCGGCGGACAATCTGCTGTGTGGCCAGAATGACGATCGGGCCGACGAGTACCGCGAGCAGGCTCAACAGCGGATCCTGATACACCATCACCGCCGCGAGACCAGCGAGCATCAAGAAATCGCGGGCCACGCTCGTGGTCACGAGACTCAGAAGACTACTTGCCGACTGCGCTTTTACGTTGATCCGCGTGATCAGCTTGCTCGAGTGCACTCTGGTGAACGTCGCCAGCCTCGAGTCAAGGAGATGATCGAAGAGCCTTCGCTGAAAGGTTGCCGTGACCCGATTTCCAATGCGGGTCATCACTACGCCCTGGGCGTAGTCGGCAGCACCCTTGAGGATCGAGAGCAGGACGATGCCGCCTGCCACAAACCACATCGCCCGCAGATCACGGTGAACGAAAACATCGTTGATGGCCGCTCGCATGAGCCCCGCCAGGCCCGCCGTCGAACCTGCGACAAATGCCATCGCGATCACAGCCGAGCCATACTCAGCGCGGCAGGAGCCAACCGTTTCGCGAAAGAGCCGCAGAATGACAGAAAACGCTCGGCCGCTGGCTTGCCCACGCTCCTCGCCACTGGCCTCGTCATCGTGCGGTGTCGCTGTTGGCACTTCGCTCGCTATCTGGTCATGGTTGCTGTGGGCATAGAGGGTCGATTGTGCGCCCCACAGGCCGCCGACACGTCCGACCGCCCAGCCGAGGGACCGAACGGCCATCACGAGCGACCCGACGCCATAGACCGGGACGATCAAGAGAAGGCACCCAAGGACGGCTCGCCCTGTTGCCAGGCCGAGTGTCACGGCCACAACCGCAGGCGTGGGCCGCCGATTCTTCATGCGGAAGTGATTGAGCGATTGGAACGCCCCTCTTCGAAACTGGTAGCGGAGCGACAGCCGATCGATGTCGATGATCTCGTTGACGATCGCCGTCGGGCACCAGACTGCGTGGCAGTCCGCCGCGACGGCCCGGCGAAAGAAGTCGGTATCGGAGCCGCCGCTGACGAGCAGCGACTCGTCAAACCGCATGCCGTACTGATCGGCCCAGCGGAGGTCGCACAAAAAATTGTTGGTGAGGATCGTGCGGCACTGGCCGGCGGCGGCTACGCGAGCAGAATCCTGTTCTTTCCGCCGCGCGCGAGCGGCAAGGCTCGTGTTCACCAGCCGCTGCCAGGCGGTGGCGAGCGTTGGCGGTGCCGCCACACGGACCGGACCGCCAACGAGGTGGGCACCTGTTTTCTGCCATGTCCTGACCAGCTCGACGAGCCAACGGCGATCGGGATACTCGTCGTCGTCGAGGAAGGAAAGGGCGTCGGCGTTGCAGGCGCGGGCCTCGTCAAGAGCACGGTTGCGAGCCACTGGAATACCGGGCCTCGGCTCGACCACGTACGTGAGCCCCGGAATTCGGTCTTGCCAGGCCTCGACCGTTTCGCGAGCCGAGCCTGCGGCGTCGTTATCGACGACGAGGAGCGAGACGGATGCCTCTTCCGGGCGATCCATTTCCGCAAACGCCGCCAGCAGCGTCGCCAGCGTGTCGGGCCGCTGGAACGTCAGAACGGCCGCGACGATATGGACGGGGGAGCAGTAACCCACGTCAGCCCGGACCGAATCCCTTTCGGGGACTTCGACCGTTGACTCCAGCATCATAGTGACTCCCGTACCATCGCGAAGCACTGGACGGACGCGCCGTCCCCGCCGCAACAAGCTCGCTACACATGGCACCCCCCCGCTTATCGGCAAAATCGTCATGGTCCCGCCAGTCGGAACTGACGGACTCTTGGCAAACCAGGCAAAAAAGCACCGGAGGCGTGAAGCTCGATAACCGACGGCAAATTGTCTGGTTCGTTGCCGGCCGCAACGTTATTGTCGCCGCCCATGACAAACGCCCCCTCATTTCCCGATCAACGTCACGCACACGTCGGATACCTTTCCCCCGGTGCAGCAAAAGAGGCGGCAGCGAGCGTAGGCCTCCTGTCACTGCCGGATGTCACCGAGCTCGACGAGGGGGCGGCCTTCGAGCTTTCATTCCATCCCGGCACGCTCTCGCTGAGCGGAATGCGTACTCTCGAGTCCCACGTCGCTCAACTTCTCGGATCTCACCAGGACTGGCTCCTGCTGGATGGGGTCGAGTCGCTTGATGTCATCACCGCCCGAAAGCTCAAACGTCATCGTGGCGGTCTCTCCCTCCGCGGGCTTACCACGTTGCCTCGGGCGGTGGCCAAGCAGCTCGCCGCCACAAAAAGCGACCTGCGACTCGACGGCATTCGTGAGCTCGACCCGAAAGTTGCCGCCGTGCTCGCGGGCCTGCGGGGCATGCTCTCCCTCGATGGACTCGAGGCTGCAAGCCCCAAGACCCTCGCCGCACTTGCGTGCCACACGGGAGGGCTTTCGCTCGGTGGCCTCGCGTCTCTCGACATCCCGCAGGCCGAAGCGCTCGCCGCACACAAAGGCAGGCTCTGGCTGGACGGTCTTCGCGACCTACCGCAGCCCGTGGCAAAAGTTCTCGGTCGTCATGAAGGTGGGCTTTCACTCGCTGGCCTCCACGTGGTCGATCCCGAGGCGGCTGCATTCCTTGCACCATCAGATCGCGAACGCCTTCCCGGGACGTGTGGCGGCCCCTCTGAAACAGATGCCAAACCCGTGCGGTTTGTCGCGGCTCACATCGAGCCCGAGCCACTTGGCGTCGCCATCATTGGCGGGGGGTTTGCAGGAATCGCGATGGCGATCCGGCTGATCGAGGCTGGCTGCAAGGACATTGCCATTCTCGAAAAGGCCTCGTCCCTCGGTGGCACCTGGCGAGACAACACCTACCCTGGCTGTGCCTGTGACGTGCCGTCGCGGCTCTACTCCTACTCCTTCGCCCCCGACGGCACGTGGTCGCGGACTTTCGCGCCGCAGGCCGAGATTCTCGAGTACATCGAAACCGTGGCGAGCCGGCACGCCATTCAACAGTACACACGGTTCGGTACCGCGATCGACCGTCTCGAGTGGGATGAGGCTGCCAGTCGCTGGCTTCTTACCGCCTCCGACGGCCGGCGGTTCACGGCCCGCGCCGTCATTTCGGCCGTTGGCGGCATCCATCTTCCGCATGTCCCCGACCTTCCGGGCCTCGATCAATTTGCTGGTCCCGCGTTTCACACCGCCCGTTGGGATCATGACGTAGACCTCACCGGCCGACGGGTTGCTGTCATTGGCACGGGCGCCAGCGCGATCCAAGTCGTGCCGGAGATCGCGGGCCACGTGGACCGCCTCTCCGTCTTTCAGCGAACAGCTCCGTGGGTACTTCCCCGAGGCGACCGTCCCACCTCGCGACTTGCCCGTTGGTTTGACGACCACGTGCCGGGCGTCCGAGCGTTTCGCCGCCACTGGCTCTACTGGACCGCCGAGGCCGTGGCGATTCTCCTGGCACGCTTTCCGCGGCTCGTCACGCACCCGCAGCGGAGGGTGAAGGGCTTCATGAAGCGGTGCATCAAGAGTTATCGACATCGACTCAAGCTCGAACCCTCGTATGCCCTTGGCTGCAAGCGAGTCCTCAGGTCGGACGACTACTACGCCACACTGGTACGTGACAACGTCGAGGTCGTCGCCGAACCGATCGAGAAGATCGGACGCTGGGACATCACGACCGGCGACGGTATCGTGCGGCCCATCGACGCGATCGTCCTCGCGACTGGCTTCAAGCCCTTCAACCTCTCCGATGCGGTGACCGTGATTGGCCGCGGTGGGCAATCACTAGGCGACACGTGGAAGGAAGGTCCCCAGGGGTATCACGGTGTGGCCGTGTCGGGCTTTCCGAATCTTTTCCTTCTGATGGGCCCCAACACGGGGCTCGGACACACCTCGATCCTCGTCATGATCGAGGCCCAGGTGAACTACATCATGCAATGCCTCGGATGGCTCGACCGCGGCGAGCTGCCCTCTGTCGAAGTGAAGCCCGAGGCCCAAACGGCCTTCAACGCGTCGCTCCATGAGCGATTTGAACGAAGCGTGTGGCGAAGCGGCACGGTGGTTGGCAACAGAGGCAAGATCGTGCCCCCTTGCGGGAGCTGGTACCGCCACGCCTCCGGACGGAATCACGTTCTCTGGCCAGGCACATCGGCCTCGTACCTGGCGGCCGTGCGCCGGGCCGACATCGCTGCATTCCGTTCAGCGGAAGAAGTGGCGGCTCCTGCTACCACCATGCCGCTTCGACGGGCCGCCTAAACAGGCACGCGCAGGGTATGGTAGGGAAGAGTTTTCTTACCCCCTCTACTCCGGGCTCCGCCATGCTCATCCGCAGGACGATCCCGCTTTCGTGGCTGTTGTTCTACAACTGGCCCACGCTGGTGATGATCAATCTGGTCGCCATCGTGGCCGCGATGCTCAAGGAGTGGTACGACATTGGCATCGACATGCCGGTATCGGCAGTCACGGTCTTCTCTGCCGCCCTCTCGATCTACCTCGGCTTCCGCTCCAACAACGCCTACGACCGCTGGTGGGAGGCGAGGAGCATCTGGGGCAGCCTCATCAACTCCAGCCGCGCTTGGGCACGTCAGGTGACAACGATGCTCGAGGCCACCGAGGCCTGCTCCGGCAAGGCACTTGAGGGTGTCCAGCGGGAGCTCGTCCACCGCCAGATAGCCTTTGTCCACGCCCTGCGAGTGTTCCTCCGTGGCAGCCCGAGCGTGGCCCATGACATCACGCTGGAACTCTTCCAGACCACGAACACATACGAGGACATGCGGCCCTTCCTTTCGGCCGACGAGTACGAGCGGGTAGTCGCCTGTGCCAACCCACCGAACATGCTGCTCCAACACCAGGGCGTTCGGCTCGCCGAATTGGCGACCGAAGGGGTGTTGTCGGACTATCGCCACATGCATCTCGACGACACTCTCGTCGCCCTCAACGACGTGCAGGGGCGATCGGAGCGAATCAAGACCACGGCCTTCCTGCGAACCTACAGTTGGTTTCAGCGGGTGTTCGTGAGAATGCACGGAGTCCTTGTGCCCTTCGCCTACGTCAACGCCATGGGCTGGGCCATGCTGCCGGTCGCCTTCATTCTCAACTACGTGTTCGTCAGCATTGATTTCATCAGCAGCCGCACCGAGGACCCCTTCGAGAACCGCTTTGATGATGTGCCGTTGAGCACGATGTGCCGCACGATCGAGATCAACCTTCTCGAAGTGCTCGGGGAGAAACCACTTCCACCACGGCTCCCGCCGGTCCGCGGCATTGCTTTCTAGATTTAGTGGAAAAAGCCCGCCATGCCCCGCGGGGTATGATGCCACCATGGCATCCATTCATCTAAAGACCACCGTGCCGGGGCCGAAGAGTCGCGAGATCTTTGCGGCGCGGGCAAAGCATGTTTCAAACGGGCCGTTCCATATCACGCCCGTCGTCGCGTCCTGCGCTGAAGGCTCGGTGATCACCGATGTCGATGGGAACCGACTCCTCGACTTTGCCGCGGGCATCGGCGTCGCGAACCTCGGGCATCGCGAGCCATCGGTGATCGAGGCAATCCGTACGCAGCTTGATCGGTTCATGCACACGAGCTTCAACTGCGTGGCCTACGAGGGCTATGTTCGCGTGGCCGAACGGCTCAATGCCCGGATGCCAGGCCCCGGGCCACACAAGACATTCCTTGCCAACTCGGGCTCCGAGGCGGTCGAAAACGCCGTGAAGTTTGCCCGTGCCTACACGGGCAGGCAGGCGGTGATCGCCTTTACGCATGGCTACCACGGCCGCACCTACATGGCATTGGCCCTCACGGCCAAAGCGCATCCATATAAGAGTGGCTTCGCTCCGTTCCCGGCCGAGGTCTACCGAGCGGAGTTCCCTGACTTCTACCGCTGGCCGGGAGTCGGCGAGGTTGCCCCGAGTTGCCCCGGCACCGCCGCCGCCTGTGGCCTGGACCGCTGCCTCTGCCGCGAGGCCTTTGCCGCCTTCGTCGAGACGGCAAAGGTCGCCGTCGGCGAGAAGAACGTCGCGGCCGTCATCATCGAGCCGGTGACGGGTGAGGGTGGCTTCATTCCCGCGCCGGCTCCGTTTCTCGCGATGCTTCGAGCGTGGTGCGATGAGCACGGAGCCGTGCTTATTTTCGACGAGATCCAGACCGGCTTCGGCCGCACGGGCACACTCTTCGCCTGTGAGCAGGCAGGCGTCGCGCCCGACCTGATGTGCCTTGCCAAGGGACTCGCGAACGGCCTGCCCATCTCTGCGGTCACTGGCCGAGCTGAGATTCTTGATGCGGTCGGGACCGGCGGCGTTGGGGGCACCTACTCGGGCAACCCGCTGGCCTGCGCTTCGGCGCTTGCCGTCATGGACCGGTTCGATGACCCGGCTATTCTCACCCACGCCCGTCACCTTGGCGACGAGCTCCGTGGCCGGCTCGACGCCTGGTACGGCCGCTTCCCCAGAATCGGACAGGTCCGTGGCCTGGGGCCGATGCGAGCGGTCGAGCTGGTCGCCGACCGTCGCACGAAGGAGCCCGACAAACCGGCCGCGCAGGCTCTCTTGAAATACTGCTACGAGCACGGCGTAATTCTGCTTTCATGCGGAACCCACGGCAATGCCATCCGCTTCCTGCCGCCACTGACGACGACGGTCGATCAGCTCCACGAAGGATTGGACGTGGTCGAGGCTGGCCTCGTGTCACTCGGCTAGCCGCGTCACGGCTCGTCAACATCTGGCGTGTGAAGCTCGGTACCGTGGAGGTGCTCGAACTCGGAGGCTGGCTGTGTGAGCACCTGCCAGAGGCACCACGCAAAAAGCAGGGTCACCAGGCCAACCGAAACAAGCATCACGACAAGACCTTCCGGCTGCATGGGCTCACCTCACATCAGGTGGAAGGATTGTCAGGATACCGCTTGGAATTGGCTATCGTGACCGCCAGCCCAACGGCGACCGTCACCACGAGCACGACACTCATCCAGGCGACTGGATTGCGGTGCTCAACGAGGTCTGCAATGTAAGGGCTCACCGTCGCCTTGCCAGAAGCCGGATCCCAGCCGATGACGTTTTTCACCAGCCAGAGCCCAAAAATCGAAAGCAGGAACGCCGGGCAGACGTATTGGAACACGATCCGAAAGACCCGTGGCACGCGGATGGCAGCCCCGCGGTGGAGCTCCTCCCATCCCCGGTCGATTCCGAAGGCCCAGCCAAAAAGGACGATTTGAATGGTGGCCAGCACAAAGATGAGAAACGTGCCGACCCAAAAATCGAGTGTGTCGAGGGCTTTGAGGTCTTTTGTGAACCATGAGACGAAACCGACGCCGAGAGCAGTTAGCGTGCCGAGCAGGCCCACCGACCCCTTCCGACCAATGCCAAGGGATTCCTCCAAGAGCGCGATCCCCGGCTGGAGCATCGAAAGCGAACTCGTCACCGCCGCGATGAACAGGACAAGGAAGAAGAGGGCTCCGAAGATGCTGCCCGCCGGCATCGCGCTAAACACCATCGGGAGAACATTGAACCCCAAGCCAAAGGTTCCTTGGCCCGCCACGCCAGCCACGCCAAGAAACGCCACGCCAGCCGGGAGCGTGATGAGGCCACCCAGTGCGACTTCACAAAACTCGTTTGTGGCGCTCGCTGTCAGCCCGCTGAGGACGAGGTCATCCTTGGGCCCCATGTAGCTCGCGTAGACAAGGATCACCCCGAAACCAACGGAAAGCGAGAAGAATATCTGGCCCGCAGCGGTCAACCAGAGATTGGGGTCGGTAAGCTGTGCGAGGACGCCCCGTTGCTCAACCCTTGCGCCGAGAGTCATGGCAGCGATCTCCTGGGCCCGTTCCTGCTGACGGTCCCGATCTCGATCGACGATCTCAGCCACCGTCTTTCCGTTGGCATCGACGACCAACGTCTTGCCAGGATTCCACATGTAGCCGAGGCCAGTCGAGACGTTCCAGTCAGGCTTGGCGGGATCGGGGGTCCCGAGCGTGAGCACCCGCACGAGAACGACCACGGCGAGCACCATGAGGATCGGCATACCAATCCGGCAGACCTGCTCGATACCCGCCGAGATGCCTCGGTAGATGAGAACGAGGTTCACCGCGAACACGATGACGAGCCACGGGAGAAGTGAGTCGAGACTCCACGCGAGCGCTGCTCCATCACCCACTTTCCCCACAAACGAATCGAAGAAAGCCTGCGAGTCCTCGACGCGACCAAAACGAAGGCCGGGGTCGATGATCGCCCTGAAAAAGCGAACCGTGTAGCCGAGTGCCCACGCCTCAATCACCACGTAGTACATGAAGATCACGAGCGGAATAATCGCGCCGAGCACGCCCATGTATTTGCTTCCTCGCCACGGCACGAGGCAGTGAAAAACGCCGGCGGCAGAGTTGTAGCCCCGCTGGCCGGCGTAGCGGCCCATCGTCCACTCGGCCCAGCAGATGGGCAGGCCGATGATGAGGAATGAGATCGCATAGGCGATCATGAAGGCCCCACCGCCAAACTGGGCGGCCTGACCAGGGAAGCGGATGAAGTTGCCGAGGCCCACGGCGCTCCCAGCCACCGCAAGGATGACGCCAATCCGCGAACCCCAGGAATCCCGTGCACTCGTGGCCATGGGGGCAGAGCGTACCGCACGTGCGGAGCCGGGGCCAAACGCGACCCGCCGGCGTCAATCGGCCGCGGTGTATTCAGCCCAGGCGGTCATCGGTACACAGCTACAAAAAAGGTTGCGGTCGCCGTGGACGTTATCGACGCGAGCGACTGGTGGCCAGTACTTTCGCCGCCTGAGCTCCGGCACCGGGAAAGCCGCGATCTCGCGTGAATAGGGTCGCTTCCAGTCGGCTGCCGTCAGGCTCATGGCAGTGTGCGGGGCGTTGACCAGCGGGTTGTCATCCCGCGGCCATTCGCCCGCCTCGATTCGGCGAATCTCGTCGCGAATCGCGATCATCGCATCGACGAAACGGTCGAGCTCGGCCAGGTCCTCGCTCTCGGTCGGCTCAACCATGAGCGTGCCCGGGACTGGAAAACTCAGGGTCGGCGCATGAAAACCGTAGTCGATGAGCCGCTTTGCAACGTCTTCGGCCGTGACACCGGCGGAATCCTTGAGCGGCCGCAGATCGAGGATGCACTCGTGGGCCACGCGACCACCGGGGCCACAGTAGAGCGTAGGGTAGTGGTCGCGAAGCCGGGCGCTCACGTAGTTGGCCGAGAGAATTGCTGCGGCAGTCGCGCGTGTGAGACCGTCTGGCCCCATCATCCGGCAGTACATCCACGAGATCGGCAGCACCAGCGCGTTGCCGAGTGGCGCGGCAGATACCGCGCCCACCGGGTGGTCGGGGAGGCCACCGGTCCTATGTCCCGGAAGGAACGCGGCCAGATCTTCGACGACGCAGACGGGCCCGACACCAGGCCCACCGCCGCCGTGGGGAATACAGAATGTCTTGTGGAGATTCAAGTGACTCACGTCGCCGCCGAAGGCACCCGGCGCGGCAAGCCCCACGAGGGCGTTCATGTTCGCACCATCGACGTACACGCGACCACCGTGGGCATGGACGATCTCGCAGAGCCGCCGCACCCCAGTCTCAAAGACGCCGTGGGTGCTCGGGTACGTGATCATCACAGCCGCGAGTCGGTCGGCATGGGCTTGGCACTTGGCTTCGAGATCGGAGAGATCGACATTGCCATTCGTGTCGCAGGCGACCACGACGACTTCCATGCCCACCATTTGGGCGCTGGCCGGATTCGTACCGTGCGCGGAGGACGGTATCAAGCAGATGTCACGGTTCCCCTGGCCGCGGGACCGCTGCCAGGCTCGAATCGCAAGCAGGCCAGCGTACTCCCCCTGGCTGCCAGCATTGGGCTGGAGGCTGATGCCAGCGTAGCCCGTGGCCGACGCGAGCCATGCGACAAGCTGCTTCACGAGGATCGTGTAGCCCTCCCGCTGGTCCGCCGGCGCATAGGGATGGATGGCGGCAAACTCGGGCCATGTGATCGGGATCATCTCGCTTGTGCCATTGAGCTTCATCGTGCAACTGCCAAGCGGGATCATCGAGCGGTCGAGGGCGAGATCACGGTCGGCCAGCTCCCGGAGATAGCGGAGCATGGCCGTTTCGCTGCGATACGAGTGGAAGACCGGATGCTGGAGGAACGGGGTCGTGCGGTGCAGGGCTGTCGGAATGCGCGGGGCGGAAGCAGCTTCGTGCATCGCAAACTCTGGAACCGACTGCCCCGGCTTCGCGAACACTTCCCAGAGCCGCACGACATCGGCCGGTTGCGTGGTCTCGTCGAGGGCGACGCCGATCGTGTCGCCGTCAAGCCGTCGGAGATTCATGCCAAGCTCGCAGGCCAGAGCAATGATGGCGTCGGTGCGACAGCCCGTCGTCAAGGCGAGCGTGTCGAAAAAATGCTCATTCTTGATGACGGCGCCGAGCGATTCGAGACCCGCGGCCAGGACCGCTGTGAGCCCCGCGACTCGCCGTGCGATCCGCGTAAGCCCCTCTGGCCCGTGGTAAACCGCATACATCGAGGCCACGACCGCCGGCAGCACCTGGGCCGTGCAAATATTGGATGTCGCCTTCTCACGGCGGATGTGCTGCTCGCGAGTCTGGAGCGCGAGGCGATACGCCGGAGCGCCGGCAGCATCGACACTCACCCCGACGATCCGCCCAGGGAGTGATCGCTTCAACTCGTCGCGGCAGGCGAAAAATGCGGCATGCGGTCCGCCGCAGCCCATTGGCATGCCGAAACGCTGCGACGAACCGACGACGACATCCGCCCCCCACTCTCCGGGTGGCACCAGCAGCGTGACCGCGAGCAGGTCGGTGGCGACGCAGAGCAATCCTTTGGCCGCATGCACCTGCTCCGCCAGCTCACGCCAGTCGGGAATATCGCCGTCGGTTGTCGGGTACTGCACGAGCACACCGAAAAAACCGCTGCCGAGAAGCGTGCGAACATCGCCCACGACCAATTCAATGCCGAGTGGCTCGGCTCGCGTGGCCAAGAGCTCGATCGTCTGCGGATGCACGCGGTGATCGACGAGGAACCGCTGGCTCGTACTCGACGCCATGCGACGGGCGAGCGTCATGGCCTCAGCGGCCGCCGTCGCCTCATCCAGCATCGACGCGTTGGCGATCGGCATCCCGGTGAGATCGCAGACCATTGTCTGAAAATTGACAAGCGCCTCCATGCGGCCCTGTGAGATCTCGGCCTGATACGGCGTGTACGCCGTGTACCAGGCAGGGTTTTCGAGCACGTTGCGAAGGATCACCGCAGGGGTACGCGTGTCGTAGTACCCCTGACCGATAAAACTCTTCAGGATGCGATTTCGCGAGGCGATGCCGCGAAGTTCTTCGAGGGCCGCCGCCTCGGAAACGGCAGGTGGAATCTGCATCGTGTCGGCCCGGCGAATTCCGGCCGGCACGACCTCGTCGATGAGCGAGGCAAGCGAATCGGCATCGATCGCCACGAGCATCGTGACTTCATCGGCGGGCGTGATGCCGACATGCCGAGTCACGAACTCGGCCGGATCGGCGAGGAACGATCCGGGGCGAAGCGAGGCTGCGGCAGGCTCACGCTGAGAGTGAAGGCTCGTGCGAGTGGCAACGGCCGTGGTCGCGGAGAGGACGTTCGACATGCGAGGGCTCCTGCATCGATGGTTGCGGCTCACGCCGCCCCCTGGAACCCTGTTGTCCTGGGACCTGAGAGATTCGCCGTGAGCCCCAGCCCACGGTTTGCCCCTTCGGTGGACGCGGTACCGCTGGGCTACCGCGTCACTCTCCAACAGAATGTGTCGTCAGTTCTTTTGCCTGAGCGTTCAGCCTTCGGCGGCTCCTCGGGAGAGCTCTCTCCTGACTCGCAACAGTCTAGTTTCCCCCTGCGCTGCCGACAACAACGCCGCCGCTCTGCGGCGAACTGCGTGCCATACCTAAGGCGGGGTCGCCCCGCGTTCGGTGATGAACTCGATAGTTCCCTGGTCATCGACGCGGATCAGATGCTTGCCGGTGATCTGCCCTATGGCACGCAAGACTGTTGGGACGATCGATTCGAGCGATTCGAGTCGGTTGCTGTGCGCCACCATGACGACGACAGTGATCGGCAGTGCGAACAGGTTGTGTTCGCGTTCAAGATTCTGATCCACTGTCAGCACCAGGTCGAATTCGCTCGCGGCGGCACGCAGGAGTTCCCCGTTCTTCAGGGTCGACCAGCCCATGTCGTTCGTGGTACGAACCCAATGCTCAGCAAACAAACGGCGCAACGGTCGTGGAACGCAATGGTCAAGCAGGATGTTCACTCAGGCTTTACCGCCGAGCGGAGGTCCCTTTCCGCATATCGAAGCACAGCATCGACCTGCTCCCGCGTGACCCCGGGAAAGTGATCCATGAATCGGTCGATGCTATCGCCGGCGCACAGATAATCGAACAAGGCGCTGACGGGTACGCGTGTTCCACGGAACACCGGCACCCCGCCCAACCGCTCAGGCGATGAGTAGACGTGCGCCTGAATGTCGATGTTTGAGGTGAGCATGGTGACGTTCGAATCATTTTAAGAAGGACATCTGCTGGGAACAACAACTCACATGCCCCGCGTCAGGACAGGCACGTTCTACGAAGGCCAGTCGCCTACTCCTTCTCGAGCTGCTTGCGGGCCTCTTTGATCTGCTTTCGCTTGGCATCATCCACTTCCGGCCACTGGAGCCCAAGCTTGCGGATTGTTCCTGCGAGCACCGCCCCGACCACGGCTCGGCTCACCCATTTTTTATCCGCCGGCACGACATACCACGGCGCCTCGTCGGTACTCGTCTCGCGGATCGCCTCCTCGTAGGCGGCCATGTAGGCATCCCAATGCCCACGCTCGGAAATGTCAGACGAAGAAAACTTCCAGTGTTTCTCGGGCTCGTCGATGCGAGAGAGAAACCGCTTCCGCTGTTCGTCGCGTGAGATGTTCAGAAAAAACTTCACGATCGCCGTGCCATTGCGAGCGAGGTGCCGCTCGAAGGCGTTGATGTCGTCAAAACGATCCCGCCAGGTCTGTTCGCAGGGAGTGATCCCTGGGATTCGCTGGGCATCGAGCAGGCGTGGATGTACCCGCACAATGAGAACCTCCTCGTAATACGACCGGTTGAAGATGCCGATTCGGCCACGCTCCGGCAGTTGCACCATGCACCGCCAGAGATACGTGTGGTCGAGCTCCTTGGCTGAAGGATGCTTGAAGCTCGTGACCTCCACGCCCTGCGGGTTCACGCCACTCATGACGTGCTTGATCGCCCCGTCTTTCCCGGCTGCGTCCATCGCCTGGAAGATGACAAGCATGCTCCAGGTGTCGGCGGCGTAGAGCAACTCCTGCGTGTCGGCCAGTTCGTCACGGCTTTCCTTCAATATCTCCTTCGCCCTGGCCTTGCGGAGCTTTTCGGACTTGTCTTCGTCGCCAGCCCAGCCGGGGTCGTGATCGGCCAGCCGAAACTTTTTGCCGGGCCTCACCCGAAAGTCATATTCGGCAGTGGCAAAATCGATTGGCATGGCAAGGCTCCCCGAAGACAAGAACGTACGGACGTGACAAAGAGTCTATCGCATGAACGTGCAGCACCACGCCGTGCGGAAATTTTGGGACGCCCGCTTCGCCGTAACGTCCTGGCTCGAGCCCTGAAGCGACCTGTGTGTCACCGTAGCCGCTCGCCCAAATACCGAGGCCACACGAGATCGCAAGCAGCACCATCCCGGCTCGTGCTGCGAGCAGGCCGCTGCCAGAACAAGCGGATGGATCACTTCAACGCCACGACAGCTCGTGCCCCGATGGGGACTTCCAGACTCCGGCTGCCTTGCCGCCACTGCGACCTCCACGGCGCTGAAAAGGGACGGCCGCAAGAAACCCCGGGACGAGCGGGAGGCAAGCAGCGAAAACCTCTGCCTCCCATGCCAATAGTGGTCGGAGCGACCTGCCCGGGTTCATTCTCACCACGAGCGGCCACGCCTCTGGTCCAGCCACTTCAAAACCTCGCTGTTCGATCATGTCGAGATCGGACGCATGAATCTCAAAGGGTTCGCCGTACATCAGCGCCATCGACGTGCCTCGTGCTGCGGCATCTTCGTCTCCGGAAAGGGCTCCCTCGAGGCTCGCTGCATCTTCATAGATGGCGAGCCCCTGCTGCACGCCCGATTGCCCCATCACCACGAGATGAAAAAGCCGCCCGTTCTCACCCGGCTCACGGACATCGACAACAGAGTCGCTCGGGGCCTTTCGCCACGGCCGCTCCCGGTAGAACGTCGCGGCCGCTGCGTAGAGATTCCGCTGGATCGACTCCGTCATGCCCGGCACCTTGACCAGTGGTGGAATCGAGACAGGCCCGTCCATCGACTCGGCAAGAAACGATGTCAGCCGAGTCGTGGTCGGCATCCCTTCCCCTGAATGACGAATCTCGATTCCCGCCGGCTCGAGGCCATTGCGGAGGCCGGCGACCGTCGCCTCGTCCGCGACCTCGATGCAGCCCGGCCGCACCCCTGCCTTGCGGATCGCCCGCTGGATCAGCCGAAGGAGCGTCTGTGGACCTGGCGGCTCCGATCGAACGTCGGGGACGATCGCAACGTCCCGCGTTTGGCTGGCCACGAGACCGAACCACGGACGATACGGCTCTCCCTCGCCGGTGATCCAACTGGGAGCCAGGCGAACCGCCGCTTCCCACACTTCGTCATCCAGTTGTGGAAGCGATGCAAGCTCGACGGAATCGGCTCGTGGGTCAGAGTCAGGATCTGCTTCCGCGCGAGCCGCGTCGTCAGCCGCTTCCACCTGAGCATTGACATGGGCCACGGCGGCGTCGATCACGGAAAGCGAGTCTCGCCATTCCTGCTTGATGCCGAGACGGGCAAAACTCGCGTTCCATGATTTCGGAAGGGCTCCGAGGCGAGCCGCAATCGTGCCCGGCCTCCTCGGGTCGCCATCAGACGGCCGCCGCATCACATCTTCGAGCAGCCCCCAGAGCCGCGTCGCGCCGGGACGCGTGTCGCTCACTTCCCCTTCCAGCAGTCGGCAATCGTCGGTCGCGACATAAAAAGTCCACCCTTGCCCGCGATTCCTCCGGAGGTCTACCTGCCAGGTTTCATCGTCATGCTGGGGCAACGCGGCGATCACTTTCAGCGCCTTCGCAGTTGGAGCCTTCCTGCGGGGTTCGGCAGCCCCTCGGAGAGGCATGTTCGTCGCTTCTCGAAGCCATGAAAGGGCACCCGGTACATCAAGCCAGGATCGCCGTGAAGCTTCCACGTAGGCCATGGCTTCGTCTTCCCCCCCTCGCTCGCCGAAAAACGGAACAGACTCAAACTGCTCTCCCGACAACACCATCCCTGGCACAAATGGATTCAGCCGAATCGCGCCAGCAAGATGCGCTCGTGCGCGAGACGAGTCACCGGCGGCAGCAAACTCCACGAGGGCACGGGAGTACGCCCACTCTGTCTCTTGTTCACAGCAGTGCTCGATACAGAGTTCCCTGGCGTCGTCAAACCGTCCCAGCGAAATCAGAAGGTCGAGGAGAATGCACCGGGAAGCCATCTCGTCGTCGTCATCGAGATCGACGAGCTCGTAGCACTCGTCCGCCGCCTCCTCCGTCCTTCCCGCGAGGACAAGACACTGGACGAGCCCCCGCCGGCACGAAAGGTATCCTCCTGCTTCGGGAATGTGCCCGAGCTGCCCCGCGTGATCTTCGAGAACGCCCGGCCCGAGGAGTCGCTCACCGCCGGCAATCCCCTCGCGAAAGTGCTGCTCGGCAGAGGCGTCACCGCTCTCCATGGCAAGGTGCCCGAGCATCTGGTGCGCCGCGGAGCAATCGGCCGATATCGCGATGGCCTCACGGGCCAACCGCTTCTGGACTTCTTCGTCCTCGAGGGAGCTGGCTTTTTCGACAAGCTTGATTGCCTTATCGAAGTCCCGCCAGGCTCGGGATCGCGTGCCTCGACCACGGATATTGATCGGTTCAGGCATACCGAGCGTCTTCCCAAAGAGGTTTTGCATGACCTCAAAAAAGCCGATGGATCCGCCATCCGCGGTCTCGATATCCAGCCCCTTTGGTCGGGCCTTTCTATTCGCGGCCTTCTTCCTCCCTTTGCCAGCCATCCGACGGTCCTCCTGGTCGTTCGTCTTCAATGCGCAGCCCTCGGCACAATGTACCGGGACGGAGTACGCTCATGGACCGGTCCGGATGTCTCAGGCATTCTTCACGCATGACTGTTCTCGCGATTGTCCTTGCGGCCGCGGCCCTGCTCGTCGTCGCGTACTTCACGTACGGCCGCTGGCTCTCCCGATCCGTTTTTCAGCTTTCACCGACCGCGACCGTGCCCTCGGTCGAACTTCGTGACGACGTTGACTACGTCCCCACGCCACCAGCGATCGTGTTCGGCCACCACTTCACGAGCATCGCGGGCACCGGGCCGATCGTGGGGCCTGCGCTGGCGATCATGTGGGGCTGGGGGCCGGCGCTCGCATGGGTGCTGATCGGGGCCATCTTCATGGGGGCGATGCACGATCTCGCCGCGCTTGTCGTGAGTGTCCGCAACCGTGGCATGACGGTCGGTGAAGTGGCTGGGCGACTTCTCAATCGCCGTGTCCGGCTCCTTTTTCTGGTGCTCTTGCTCTTCGCGCTTTGGGTGGTGCTCGCAATTTTTGGGTGGGTGATCGCGACGGTCTTCAGGCAGTTTCCCGAATCGACGCTGCCGGTGTTTCTTCAGATTCCAGTTGCCGTCTGGATTGGACTGATGGTTCACCGCGCCGGCAAGAACATCTTTTGGCCGAGCATCGCGGCACTGGCAATCATGTTCGGGACGGTTTGGCTCGGTGCCGGATGCCCCGGGCTCGAGTGGACCGGTGGCGAGATTGGCGCGGCGATCCAATGGATCAACACGACGGTCACCGAGTGGCCGATCTGGGTCTGGGTCGGCATTCTCTTGGCGTACTGCTACGTCGCAAGTGTGCTCCCGGTCTGGGTACTTCTCCAGCCACGCGACTACATCAACAGCCTCCAGCTCATTGCCAGCCTCGGCCTCGTGGTGGCGGGTCTCGCAGCCGCGGCACTCTTCGGCGGCGCAGCAATGGCCGACATGGAGAGCCAACCACTGAAGCTCGTTGCGCCGGTCCTCGACCTTCATCCCGAACACGCCCCGCCGATCATTCCCTTTCTCTTCGTCACGATCGCCTGCGGCGCCGTCAGCGGCTTTCATTGCCTCGTGAGCTCGGGCACGTCGAGCAAGCAGCTTCGGTGCGAGACCGATGCCCACGCCGTCGGCTACGGCTCGATGCTCTTGGAATCATTTCTTGCGGTGCTCGTGATCGTCGCGGTGGCCGCCGGTATCGGCCTCGGCTGGCCGCAGGAGTATCCTGGGGTCACTGGCACGGCCCTCTGGCAAACGATCTACGCCGACTGGAACAAGGTCACCGGCGGGAGTGCGATCCAGGCTTTCGTCGTCGGCTCGGGCAACCTCCTCGGGGCACTCGGAATCGACGCCACGTTTGGCCGGGCGCTCATGGGCGTGCTCGTCGCGAGCTTCGCGGGCACCACACTCGACACGGCGACCCGTCTCCAGCGGTATGTCGTGCAGGAGCTTGCGGCCACGCTGCTGCCGAGCGGCAAGGCATGGAGCCGGCAGCAGCGTCGGCCTGTCGGCCTCTCACCTTTCGCATGGCCCGCGTGGCTCCTTACGACACCACATGGCGCCACCCTCTTTGCTGTTGTCACCGCCTTTCTTCTCGCAATCCTTCCGGCTCCCGGCAAGGAGTGGACGATCGCGAATCTCGGCTCAGGAGGCCTCATCCTTTGGCCCCTTTTTGGCGCGACGAACCAGTTGCTCGCCGGCCTCTCACTCATCGTCGTGAGTTTTTATTTGTTGCGACGGGGACTGCCAACCTGGGTCGCCGCGGTGCCGATGGTCTTCATGCTCGTGATGCCGGCGTGGGCGCTCACGATCGACGTGCAGCGATGGTGGGCCGGTGGAAGCTGGCTCCTCGTCGCCGTCGCGGCAATCATGCTCACGCTCGAAGCCTGGATGATCGTGGAGGCCGTTCTCCTCTGGCCACGCGTGCGGGGCGTACTCGAACCCCCGCTGCCACCCTTGGCGAATGTTCGCCGGAACGCGTCTCGATAATTTGTCGATGGTAGAACTCCGAGGGATGTCTTTGACACGTGAGTCGACAGCGGAAAGAATCGAGCAACTTCATTCGTGGCTCCGGAGGTCTTTCTGATGCGTCGTGTTCTCCTTCTCGTCCTCGCGGCGTGCCTCCTCCCATCGATTGCCCGGGCCGCCGAACCCTCCCGCCCCAACATCATCTTCATTTTCTCGGACGACCACGCAGAGCATGCCATCTCGGCCTACGGCTCGAAGGTGAACGAGACGCCCCACCTCGACCGGCTTGCTGCAGGCGGCGCTCGCTTCACCAACTCCTTCGTCACCAACTCCGTCTGCACGCCCAGCCGTGCGACGCTCCTCACCGGCCAGTACTCCCACAAGAATGGCGTGCCGGTCTTCAATCGTTTTGATGGCGGCCGCGACCATGCCGTGAAGCATTTGCAAGCCGCCGGCTACCACACTGGCATCGTTGGCAAGTGGCATCTCGGCAGCGACCCGACCGGGTTTGACCGCTGGGTAATCCTCCCAGGCCAAGGAGACTATTGGAACCCGAAATTCCTCACGCCCGGAAAGGCCTTCACGATCGAAGGTCACTGCACCGACATCACCGGCGACCTTGCGATCGAGTTCTTGGAGACTCGGCCTGCGGAGAAACCGTTCTTCCTCATGGTTCACCAGAAGGCACCGCATCGTCGTTGGCATCCTGATGAGCGGAACAAGGCAAAGTTCAAGGACGCCGTGATCCCCGAGCCCGACACGCTCTGGGACGACTATGCGACCCGACCGGCGGCCCTGCCCGAGAACCGGCAGACGATTGCCCGCGATCTCGATCCCCAAGACCTCAAGATGGATCCACCCGAAGGCCTCTCCGGCACGGAGCTCGTGAAGTGGAAGTACCAGCGGTACATGCAGGATTACCTGGCGTGTGTGCAGGGTGTCGATGACAACGTCGGCAAGGTCCTCGACTACCTTGACGACAAGAAGTTGGCTGAGAATACGATCGTGATGTACTCGGCCGACAACGGCTGGTATCTCGGCGACCTCGGTCTTTACGACAAACGATTCATGTACGAGCCCGGTCTGCGGGTGCCGCTCATCGCCCGTGGGCCCGGAATCAAGCCTGCCAGCACGCCCGACCAATTCGCCGCCAACATCGATCTCGCCCCGACCTTCCTCGACCTGGCCGGCCTCCCGATCCCGGACTTCATGCAGGGCCGAAGCCTTGTGCCGCTTCTGCGGGGTGAGCAGCCTGCCGACTGGCGGGAGACTGTCTATTACCGCTACTACCACGATCCTGGTCACCACAACACGCGGGCACATCTCGGTGTCCGCACGGCGACCCACAAGCTGATCCACTACTGGAAGAAGGACGCCTGGGAGCTCTTCGATCTGCGAAGTGATCCCACCGAACAGCACAACCTTCTTTTTGACCCCACGGAAGCAGCAAAGCCCGAGGTCGCCAAGGTCTTTGAGGAACTGAAGGCGGAGATCGCCCGACTCCAGAAAGAATTCGGCGATGATGGGCAATACGCTGACCCTAAGACCTGGCCAAAGGGTGGCGTTGACGGCCCCTTCCCCGACAACCAGCCGTCGGGCCAAAAGACCGTGGCTGAAGCCGTTGCCATATCATCCGCAAGCTGATTCTCTGGTGCCGGGAAACCGCGGTCACGGCGGTTGCAACGCGTCAGCCGAAAGGCATTGCCCGCGCGAGTGCCGCCCGCATTGACCCGGTGTCGGAGCAACCGGGCTACGAATAGAGCAATCGGGCTGCGAATAGACGTTACAGGACGACGGGGACGGATTCCGCTTGCCAATACGGCATCCGGCTCGGGGTGGCCCGAGCAACGTCCCCGGCGTAGGAAACAAGCGCAGCCTGGAGGGCGAAGCGCAGTTTCCTCCGAGTGAGCGGAGGCCACGGAAGCGAGGCCGCTTGCGGCCGAGCGGTGGCCGTAGCAAACGTCCGGGGACGTTGCATGGGCCACCCCGAGCTATCGCAGGACGCAGAAAAACTGGATTGAAATATCGTGACGTTCCGATATATTGACATGTAGACCAAGATGCACCTCCGGAGCCAACCCCATGCACCTCCAGCAGTACTACCTCGCCTGCCTCTCCCACGCCTCGTACATGATCACCGACGAGAAAACGAAAACAGCAGCCGTCGTCGATCCGCAGCGAGACATCGATCAGTACCTCGCCGACGCAGCCGCCGGCGGCTACACGATCAAGCATGTCTTCCTCACCCACTTCCATGCCGACTTCATCGCCGGCCACATCGAGCTTCGGGATAAGGCTGGGGCCACGATCCATCTTGGCAGCCGCGCCGCCGCCGAGTTCGAGCATGTCGCGATGAAGGATGGCGACGCCATCGAGTTCGGTGACGTGAAGCTCGAGATCATGGAGACCCCGGGCCACACGCCCGAAGGCATTTCGATCCTCGTGTACGACCTGGCCGCATCGAAAACCGAGCCGAAAGCTGTTCTCACCGGCGACACGCTCTTTATCGGCGATGTGGGCCGCCCCGACCTGCTGGCCAGCATCGGCGTCACGGCCGACGAGCTCGCCGACATGCTCTACGAGAGTATTGGCAAGCTTTCCAAGCTCCCCGATGCCACGCTTGTCTATCCAGCCCACGGTGCCGGCAGCCTCTGTGGCAAGGCGCTCTCGAACGAGAAGGTTTCGACAATCGGTGAGCAGAAGAAGTTCAACTACGCCATGAAGCCAATGAGTCTCGAAGCCTTTAAGAAGATCGTGACAGCCGACCAGCCCGAAGCGCCGGATTACTTCGTGCACGACGCGATCCTGAACCGCAAGGAGCGGACAGCCCTCCATGACGCGATGGAAAAGCAGCTCAGGCCGCTCTCACTCGACGAGGTGCTGGCCATGCAGAAGTCCGGGGCGCAGATTCTGGACGTCCGCGACGGCATCAATTTCCAAGGAGAACATCTGCGGGCCGCTCTCAACATCGGCCTCTCTGGAAAATACGCCACATGGGCCGGCTCGATACTCTCCCACGATGTACCGATCGTCGTGATCGCCGAAGAAGGGGGCGAGGAGGAAGCCGTCATGCGGCTCGGGCGGATTGGTTTCGACAACGTGGCCGGTTATTTGAAAGGGGGCATGCGTGCGCTCGAAGCACGGCCCGACCTAGCCGAGCGAACGGAGCGGATCACGGCCTCGGCCCTGGCCGAGTGGCTGGCGGGCTCTCGACCTGAGGCCGGCCTGGCACCGATCGTCTTGGATATTCGCAGCGAATCGGAGCACGCGGGCGGCAAAATCGCAGGAAGCATCAATATTCCGCTCCCCCGGCTCGAAGAACGCATCGGCGAACTCCCAGCCGATCGGGCTGTCGTTGTGCACTGCGAGGGAGGCTACCGCTCGGCCATCGGGGCGAGTGTGCTCCAGAAGCACGGTCATGCTGGCGCGCATGACCTCGTCGGCGGCTTCAAGGCCTGGGCCGCCATGAAGGAACCGACCACAGCCGCGTCATGTTCACTCCAGCGGTAGCAGTCTTGCAACCATGAACTTCGACGCCGTATTGACGGCCGCAACCGTCCTAGCTTCCCCTCCCCCATGGCTTCCGATTGCGGCGGTGGCCGCTGGCATCATCGTTGGTCTTTCGCTTGGGCTAACCGGTGGCGGCGGGGCGATCTTTGCCGTGCCCCTCCTCGTCTACTGGATCGGCGTCGATCCACCGACGGCTGTTGCCATCTCGCTCGTCACGGTCGTGGCAACCGCCGCCGTTGGCACAATCGAGCGATGGCGTTACGGCCAAGTCGAGTTTTCCGCCGGCCTCGTCTTCGCCATTGCCGGCATGTTGACGGCGCCGGTTGGAAGTTGGCTCGGCGACCGGCTGCCATCAAAGCCCTTACTCGTGGCATTCGCCATCCTCATGCTGGTGATCGCGGTACGAATGTGGCGCAAGGCACATGACGCGACGGAACGGTTACCGCCAGCCGTCGTCGCGGCGGGCTCGGGCCCTGCGTGCCGCCGCGATCCTGAGGGACGGCTGCGGATCACGAGTCGCTGCGGGACGGTCCTCGCGATCGTCGGCCTTGCCGTCGGTTTTCTGTCAGGGCTTTTTGGCG
>JBGTKO010000495.1:0-14368 GCA_041744595.1 Pirellulales bacterium | reverse complement strand
CTTGTCGCCGCGGCCGGCGGTGCAGCCCCGGCCCGAGCCGGGGCCACGGCCCACACGGAGCCGCTTGCGGTTCTTGTGAATGCCCTTGTTGACATCGCTGAGTTTCATGTTCAGAAGTCCGTCATTTGTCCGTGAAAATTGGAAAGGCACGCGGATCAGATTAGAGGGTCACGCCCCGAAGCCGTTCCGTTTCGTCTTTGGTCCGAAGCTGCTTGAGCCCCTCGAGGGTTGCCTTGACGAGGTTGACCGGATTGGTCGAACCGTGTGCTTTCGAGAGAACGTCATGGATACCTGCCGATTCGCAAACGGCTCGCACCGCGGCCCCAGCAATGATGCCCGTACCGGGACTGGCTGGCAGAAGGATGACTCGGGCGGTCTCGTACACACCCTCGACTCGATGGGGAATCGTACCGGCCTCGACCGGCACCTCGATGAGATTTTTCATGCCGTCCTTGATCGCCTTCTCGACAGCCGGTGGTACTTCATTGGCCTTTCCATAACCACACCCCACCTTCCCCTTGCCATTCCCGACGACCACCAAGCCAGCGAAGCTGAACCGACGGCCACCCTTGACCACCGTGGCGCAACGCCTCACCTTGACGACCTTTTCGGCAAATTCGCCGGATCTGGAATCTTTGCCGGTGGACACGGGTTGGGGTTCTCCTGATAGACGTGGCTGGAGGGCGTGAAAACTCAGAACTCGAGGCCCGCAGCCCGGGCCGCTTCGGCCAGGGCCGCGACGCGACCGTGATACTTGTAGCTGCCTCGATCGAAGCAGACCTGCGTGATCCCTGCGGCCCGAGCTCGCTCGGCGACGGCTTTTCCGATTACCTCAGCAGCCTGTTTATTGCCACCGAATGCGACCGAACCGCGGATCTCACGATCGACCGAGCTGGCAGCCGCCACCGTTCGGCCAACCGAGTCGTCGATCACCTGGGCGTAAATGTGCTTTGCTGTGCGAAACACAGCCAGTCGCGGACGCTCGGCCGTGCCGAGAAGTGGCTTGCGGACACGCTGGCGGCGGCGGAGCCGTTGGCGAAAAATGGTGCGGGAATGGTCCATGGTCGTACGTGCTGGAGGATGATGAAGCCCGGTAATGCCAGGCGTTTCTCGTAACTACTTGGTGACTGCCTTACCGGCCTTCCGCCGGACCTGTTCGTTCTCGTATCGAATTCCCTTGCCCTTGTACGGCTCAGGCTTTCTGAGGGCACGGACCTCGGCGGCAAACTGCCCGACCGCCTGCTTGTCGATCCCCTTGATTGTGACGTGGGTCTGATCTGGACACGTGACAGTGAGCCCCTTCGGGATCGCCACCTGGAGCTCGTTGGCAAAGCCGACGCGAAGCTGAAGAGTATCCTTTTGAAGCGCCGCCAAGTAGCCGACACCGACGATCTCGAGCTTTTTTTCGTACCCCTTCGAAACACCCTCGACCATGTTGGCCGCAAGGGCACGGGTCAGGCCATGGACCGAGCGGGCAATTCGCCCGTCATCGGATCGTGTCACAACGACCTGAGCGGCAGCTTCGTCAATCGAAACCACCACCGCGGGGTGAATCGGCTGCTCAAGCCTGCCGAGCGGACCTTCCACGACGAGCGTGCCGTTTGCCACGGAAGCCTTGACGCCCTTGGGCAGGGGAACGGGATTTTTGCCGATTCTGGACATGGCTCGTGACCTTTTTAACTACCAGAGTTCGCAGAGGACTTCGCCGCCGAGCTTCTTCTGCCTGGCCTCGCGATCGCTCACGACACCGCTCGACGTCGACAAAATTGAGATACCGAGTCCACCAAGGACAGGCTTCAGCCGCGTCGAACGGCTGTAGACCCGTCTACCAGGAGTGCTGACCCGCCGGATGTTCCGGATGAGTCTTTCGCCATTGGGTCCGTATTTGAGCTCCAACTGAAGGTGGGGCACCGGTGATGCTTCAACCTCCCGCCAATCCCAAATAAAACCTTCTCGCTTGAGCACCTCCGCCAGGCCTCGCTTTACCTTCGACGAAGGTACATCCACGGTAGCCCGTTCAACACGGACCGCATTGCGGATCCTGGTAAGCATGTCGGCGATTGGATCGGTCATCATGTCAGCTGAGCCCTCTTCTCGATTCCATGTTTACCAGCTCGCCTTTTTCACGCCAGGGATGCAGCCCTGGTCCGCAAGCTTGCGGAAGCAGATGCGGCAGATACCGAACTTGCGGTACACAGCTCGCGGCCTGCCACAGAGCATGCACCGACGGACAATCCGTGTGGTGAACTTTGGCGGTCGCTTGGCGGCCGCGATTTTTGATTTACTTGCCATGATTCGGTCGAATACCTGCTCGGTCTCTGGTCCGCACCGCTACGCCGCGGCGTCCCCTTCGCCCTGCTTCTTGAGTGGCAGCCCCATGGCCACCAAAAACTCCCGTGCCTCATCATCTGTCCGTGCCGAGGTCACGAACGTGATGTTCATTCCCTGCGGACGCGTGTAACGATCCGGATTGATCTCCGGAAACACCATCTGCTCGGACAGGCCGAGACTGTAGTTGCCATGCCCGTCGAAGGCAGTGGCCGAGAGGCCGCGGAAGTCGCGAACCCGGGGCAGTGCCACCGACACGAGTCGGTCGAGGAACTCGTACATTCGGCGGCCACGGAGTGTGACCTTGCAGCCGATCGGCTGGTTTTCCCGAAGTTTGAAGCCAGCAACGGCCGCCTTGGAAATGGTGGCGATCGGCTTCTGCCCGGCGATCTGGGCCAAGGCGCCAAGCGCCTCGTCGAGGTACTTTTTCTCTGTTGTTGCCGCCCCGACGCCCATGCTGATGACAACCTTTTCGAGTTGTGGAATGGCATGCGGGTTCGTACGGCCGAGCACCTGCGTGAGGTGCGGCCGGACGGTGTTTTGATAGTGCTCGAGGAGTCGAGGCGTTTCCGCCGGCTCCACCGTCACTGCCGCTTTTGTTTTCTTCGCCATGGGTATCGATCCTTGCTTTCTGATGTCTTTGTCGTGGTGCGTGGTGCTCAAACGGCTGACTTCGAGACAGCCCGCGGCCGCCGGAGCACACCATGCTCAGCGCCGCAGCTTCGGCAGACTCGCACCTTCGTGCCATCAGTCTTGACCTTGGCACCGAGCCGCGTGGCCTTGCCGCATGCGGAACACACAAACAACACATTCGAGGCATCGATCGGCATTTCCTTGCTCAACCGACCGCCCTGTTGATTCTTCTGGCTCTTTCGGACGTGGCGGTAGACACGATTGACTCCCTCCACGACGAGCCGAGTGGCCCCGTCAGCCGAGGCCGCCGGCTTCACGGACAGCACCTTCGCGCGCGTCCCCCGATCATTGCCGGTTTTCACTTCGACCATATCGCCCAACTTGATCAGCATCACACCACCTCGCTCGCCAGGCTGACGATCTTCATGAAGTTGCGGTCTCGTAGCTCGCGAGCGACGGCGCCGAAGATTCGTGTGCCCTTGGGATTTTTGTCGTTGTCGATGATCACGCAGGCGTTGGAGTCGAACCGCACGTAGCTTCCGTCCTCCCGCCGTGTCGATTTCTTGCACCGCACAATGACCGCTTTGACAACGGCCTTCTTCTTCACATCGCTGCCTGGAATCACGCTTTTGACGCTACACACGATGATGTCGCCGATGCCAGCGGTCCGCTTGCGGCTCCCGCCGAGCACCTTGAAGCACATCACCTCTTTCGCGCCTGTGTTGTCCGCGACAGCAAGTCGCGTTTGCATCTGGATCATGTGGACTTCCCTTCGTCACCCGTCGCGGCTGCTTCTTCCGCCCGTGCCGCCGTCTCCTTGAATTCGGTCGCTCTGGCGCCACTGCGGAGCGAGGCGATATCAACCGCCGTGCTCTTGGCGACGACTCGCACGAGCTCCCATCGCTTGGTCTTGCTTCGCGGTCGGCACTCGATGATCTCCACCAGATCGCCGGGGCCCGATGTCTCCTCCTCGTCATGGACGTGGCACACCGTCCGGCGATGGAGAATCCGCCCGTACTTGGGGTGGCGGATGATCCGAGGAATCTCCACCCGCCGCGTCTTTGCAGCCGCGGCGCTGGTCACTGTTCCTGTCTCGACTCGCTTGGGCATTGTCTCGTTTCCTGTCCGTGTTCTCGTGTTCGATCGATTACGCGGTCACGCCTTCTGGCACGCGCGACGCGGCCCGCTCCGCCAGGATCGTCTGGCAGCGAGCGATCGTCTTGCGGTGCTTCCGCATTTCCGAGGGCGCCGCGAGCTTCTCGGTCTGCGCCTGGATTCGCAGCCGAAAGAGCGATTCGGCAGCGTCTTTCCAGACGAGGCGAATCTGCTCATCGGCCATTTCTCGTAACTCTTTTGCCTTGTTCATTTACATCACCCGTCGCTTTACGAATCGCACGCGAATCGGCATCTTGTGCGCGAGCCGAGCCATACAGACGCGGGCAGCTTCCTCGGGCACGCCGCCGATCTCGTAGAGAACCATGCCAGGCTTTACCACGGCCGCCCAATACTCCGGTTCACCCTTGCCCTTACCCATTCGGGTTTCGAGAGGGATCGACGTGATCGACTTGTGCGGAAAAGCCCGAACGTACAGCCGCCCCTCCGTACGGAGATACTGCTGGGCCGCAATACGGCCTGCCTCGATGGTCGCCGCAGGAAGCCATCCCGGCTGCTCGGCCTGGAGGCCGAAGTCGCCGAAGACGACGCGATTCCCACGAGAGGCGTCACCTCTTATACGACCTCTTTGGCTTTTTCGGTGCTTCACCCGTTTGGGCATCAGCGCCATCGCCATCCTCCTCGTACATGCCTTGGTTGACCCACACCTGAATCCCAATGTTTCCCTGCGGGGTGGGCGCCTCGCAGAATCCGTAATCAATCTTGGCCCGCAACGTTGAAAGTGGCATCGCACCGGCGATGGACTTTTCGCAACGTGACATTTCCGCGCCGCCGAGACGGCCCGAAAGCTGAATTTTTACGCCCTTGGCGCCGGCATCCATCGTCGTGTCGAGGGAGCGCTTGAGCGTCCGACGGAATGCTGCTCGCTTGGAGAGCTGGTCCGCAATGTCTTCGGCCACGAGTTGGGCTTGGATCTCCGGACGGGAAACCTCCTCAACCTTGAGATTCACCCGTCGGCCGAGCAACTCCTGAAGCTCATCCTGGAGACGATCGACCTCCTGACCCTTACGACCGATGATGACGCCGGGACGGGCGGAGTGGAGAATCACCTTGACTTCGTCACGCGTTCGCTCGATCTCCACCTTGGGGATCGCTGCAGCGCGGTATTTTGTCTTGAGGAATTTACGAACCTTGAAGTCCTCAAGGAGCAAGTCCCGGAACTCCTTTTTCGTGGCATACCAACGGCTTCTCCAGGGCTCAGTGATGCCCGTTCGAAACCCGGTTGGATGTACTTTTTGACCCATGTGTGCTGCCCTCACTCCGCCGCGACGTCGGCCACTCGGGCGGCGTCTAGGGCGACCTTGATGTGCGACATTCGTCGCTTGATTCCGAACGCTTGCCCACGAGCCCTTGGACGGATTCGCTTGAACATCGGCCCCGGGTCAATCCGAGCATCGACCACGACGAGATCGTCAATGCCGGCGGCCTGTTGATTTTCTGCGTTGCCCAGGGCGCTCTTGATCACCTTCTCGAGCATCCGAGCTCCACGGTGGGGCTGGAAACGGAGGATGTCGAGCGCCTCGTCGGCAAACTTGCCGCGAACGAGGTCGGCCAACGCCCGTACCTTGCGGGGGCTGATTCTGGCGTATTGGTGTGAGGCTTTGTAGGCCATCATGGTATCTCCGCCGCCTGTAACTTTACTTACCACCCTTGCCACCGTGACCGCGGAACGTCCGCGTAGGAGAAAACTCGCCGAGCTTGTGGCCCACCATGTCTTCCGTGACAAATACCTTGAGATGCTGCTTGCCGTTGTGAACCATAAACGTCAGCCCCACAAACTCTGGCACGATCGTGCATGACCGCGACCAGGTCTTGATCGGATCCCGCTTGCCGCTCGACAACTGCCCCTCGACCTTCTCGTACAGACGAGGATCGACGAACGGCCCCTTTTTTGCACTGCGTCCCATCTTGAATTACCTCAGTTTCAACTGCCCGTAGCGACGGCTTTTGCGGCGACGAACAATCGCCGAACCCGATGGCTTCCGCGGCTTGCGAGTACCCCCACCCTTGGCGCTCTTGCCGGTTGGGCTCACAGGATGGCGGCCACCCTTGGTTTTACCCTCACCACCACCATGCGGATGGTCAACCGGATTCATGGCCGTTCCTCGGACATGAGGCCGGATGCCAAGCCAACGGGAACGACCCGCTTTGCCGAGTCGAACATTCATGTGCTCAGAATTTCCGATGGCACCCACCGTTGCCCGACAGGCGGCCGGAACCCGGCGAACCTCGCCAGACGGCAGCGAAAGCTGGGCCCAGCCAGCCTCACGGGCAAGCAGCGTTGCCGAGGCACCAGCCGACCGACACATCCGTCCACCGCGGCCAGCCTGCATCTCGACGTTGTGCACCTGCATACCCAGCGGGATCGCTGACAATGGCAGGCAGTTACCAACCTCGGGCGGAGCCGTCTCACCACTCGCGACCATGCGGCCGACGGTAAGCCCCTCCGGCGCCAGGATGTACCGCTTTTCCCCGTCGGCATAGCACACGAGAGCCACGCGACAGGTGCGATTCGGATCGTACTGAATCGAATCGACCTTTCCCGGCACACCATCCTTGTTTCGACGGAAGTCAATGAGCCGGTAATGTTGTTTGTGGCCGCCGCCCCGATGGCGAGACGTAATCTTGCCCTGATTGTTGCGGCCGCCCGTCTTCTGCTTGCGGACCCGGAGCCCCTTGGGCACCTCGGCGCCAGGCGTGAGCTCGGCGAAGTCCGAGACGCTCGCATTGCGGCGCCCGGCGCTCGTCGGCTTGTAAATTCGAATGCCCATCGGATTAACTCGTCAATTCACTTCGGTGTGCTGGTATCAGAACAGGTTGATCTTCGACTCTGCCGCCAAATAGACCACGGCCTTCTTCCATGGCTTTGTCACCGTCGCCCGGGTTCGGCCACGACGAACCTTGCCTCGCCGATTCTGCACGGCAACCTTCTCGACCTTGACGCTGAAAAGCTCTTCTACAGCCCGACGGATGTCAGCCTTGGTCGCTTCGGTAGCGACCTCGAAGGAATAGGCGTTGTGACGGTTGGCACGATGCACGCCCTTCTCGGTCACCAGCGGCCGCAGGATGACGTGCGACGGCTCGAGGCGAGGATTGAGAGCGGGTGGCGGCGGAACAGGAACGGACATGACTCAGACTGCCTCCTTCCGAACAGCAGGCTTTCCACCACGACCAGCCGGCTTGACGCGGGCCGCCGACCGCCTGGCCGCCTTCGGAGCGGGCGTTGCAGCCTTCGCCGACTCTCGAAAGGCATCGAGCGCCGCCCTTGTCATGACAATGGCCCGGGGGCGAAGGATTGACCACGCATTCAGCTCGGCCACCGGAGCCACAGAGACGCCCTCGATGTTCCGAGCGCTCTTCCAAAAATTTGCATCATGCTTTTCTGGAGCCACCAGCACAGTGGCATCGGCAACACCGAGTGCAGCAAGCATCTTGGCCACAGGACCCGTCTTCGGGCCTGCAACCGATATCGCGTCGATGAGCTTGACTTCTTCATCAGCCAGCCGCGACGCCAAAGCCATTCGAGTGGCCGACTGAAGCGCCTTGCGAGGCATCCTCCAACCGAAGTCGCGAGGGCTCTTGGCGAAAATGTGACCGCCGCCACGCCGCGTGCCACTCCGTCGCCCACCAGCACGGGCATTGCCCGTGCCCTTCTGGCGATAAAGCTTCTTGGTCGAACCGGCAACTTCGCCGCGAGTCTTGGTCTTTTGCGTTCCCTGGCGGAGGTTGGCCTGGTACATGACCACCGCATCGTGAAGGAGTTGCTTGCTCACACGGGGAGCCAACTCAGCAGGATCGATCTCGTAGCTGCCGACCTGCTTTCCGGCCATGTCATAGACGGCGAGGTTCATTTGGCACCGCCCTTCTTTTTGCCAGCAGGCGCCGGACCGCCGGCCCGCTTGATCTTGTTGGTCTTGCACACCGTCACGTACGAGCCTTCTGGCCCTGGCACGGCACCGCGAACAAGGAGCAGATTCGACTCCGAATCGAGGCGAACAACCTTCAGATTACGCATGGTCGACCGCTCATTTCCAAACCGCCCGGCCATCCGCTTGCCCTTGAAAACGCGGGCAGGCGATGTGTTCTGACCGGTGCCGCCCTGATGGCGATGCACCTTCTTGACACCGTGAGTGGCCCGCTGGCCCTTGAAGCCATGCCGCTTCATGACACCCGCAGTACCCCGCCCCTTGGTCGTGCCCACGACGTCCACAAAATCGACCCCTTCAAAAACGGCGACGGTAAGCACCTGCCCAACTTCCACCCCCTCATAAGCGCCGCGGAACTCACGAACAAACCGCTGTGGCTCACAGTCAGCCTTGGGGAGCACCGCGACACCAGCCTCGGCTCGCTTCTTCGTCCGACGGCCATCAAGCTTGGCCACCTGGCCGCGAACGGAACGGCTCGCCAGCCGACGAGGCTTGTTTGCAAAACCGATCTGGATCGCCGAATAACCGTCGCGATCCGGCGTCCGCACGGACGTCACCGGACAGGGCCCGGCTTCAATTACGGTTACAGGAACAACGGCACCCGAATTGGGATCGAAGATTTGCGTCATGCCAAGCTTACGGCCCAGCAGACCTGGGCGACCTGGCTTATCGGCGGCGGGTTTCGAGGTGGTAGCCATGATGGTTGTCACGGAGGTGCCCATCGACGCGACCACGCCCGCGGAGCCTGTGACGCCCCGTGGACTCAATCGCCTTCACGCTCGAAGCCGCTGGCTGCAGGAGCACCCGGACCACTTCACCCGCCTCGCAGCAGATGATTTGCCGCCCTCATCAGGCGGCATGGCCGGGTCTTACCCGCGACGCCTTCCAAGCATGCCGTTCGTCGATGCTCCGATGTCCTGTGTGTCCTACGCTTTCCAACTCCCCGTGCGGCTACGACCGCGACGAGGCCTTGATCTTGATGTCCACGCCTGCGGGGAGGCTCAGTTTGTTGAGCGCCTCGATCGTCTTGGCGGTGGCCTGGACGATGTCGATGACCCGCTTGTGCGTCCGAATTTCATACTGCTGCCGAGCCTTCTTGTCGATGTGGGGCCCGGAAAGCACGGTGTATCGCTCGATTCGGGTCGGCAGTGGGATCGGTCCATGCACCTCGGAATTGGTCCGCTTGGCAGTGTCTACGATTTCCGCCGCGCTCTGGTCGAGCACGGCATGGTCGTAGGCTTCCATGCGGATGCGAATGATTTCCTGGGTGGGACCGGCCACAGTGCAGACTCCAAAAAAGGCGAAACAACCGAGCCACGCAATCTAAGATCGCTTGGAGCCGCTGTCAATAACCTTCCGCGCATGTCAACAAAATCTCGTGATGGAGCCCCGATACGAGCACGTCGTCCGCTACCGTTTCACCGGCGGCAGTGGCACGACTTCATGGACCGGATCGAGATGCCACGGCCTCACGTCGGCCCCGCCAACATCATCGAGTGACGTATCTGCGGCCCGTAGATCGGCATCGGCACGCCAGTATTCTTGCCTCGCTGCGATCTCGAGCAGCTCAGCGTCGAACTTCGCCTGCTCGCGGAGCGTGACCCGCAGAATGTCGCTGCGGCCGAGCCGAAACTGCTCGCGTTCACCGTCAGCCACGAGCGATGCCAACTCCTCCTGCTGCACCGCCTGCTTGTGAAACTCGTAGGCTCGCTCGAGTTTCGAGTAGGCGTCCTGGACCTCGGCCCGGACGGCGTCGTAAGTAAACTCGAGCCGCCGATCGACTTGCACGATCTGCGAGTCGATGGCCTGGAGCCGACCACGCGCATTGCGTCGCTGGGCGGGCATCTGGAAGACGAGCGCCGCCTGGAGCACCTGACGGTCAAGACCCTCCGGACCAGACAGTGTGCTCTTGCCGAAACCCGCATCCTGGTTGCCGTAGACCTGCGCGTCGATGTTCGGAAGGACGTCGTTGGCCGCGAGCCGCCGTTCGACGACAAACCTCTCTCGCTCGAGCGATAACCGCTGAAACTCGGGCCGAGCAGCGATTGCCCGGGAGAGCGACTCCTCGTACAACGCCGCCGTTGGTGGTATCGGCTCAGGAAGCGGCTGGAGCCGACGGCGAGCGGCAAGGAGAGGCTTTCCGAAAGAGTCCCGAAAGAAGAGCGAGAGTTCGATTGCCGACCGCTGCACATCGCGGTCGGCCTGCACGAGGAGGCCCCGACGCAGTGCAATGTTTTGCTGGTTATCGATCCGCTCGATATTCGCCATGACTCCGCGGTCGACCTTGGCCGCGATCTCACCGTCTCGCCGAACCGCGAGGCTCTCGAGTTGACGTGCCGCTCCCTCTCGCTCGCCACTCCCCATCCATGTCCAGTAGGCGAGGGCTGCTGCCCGCATGTAGTCCAGTCGGCTTCGCACGATGGTCGGCTCGGCGATGGCCTGATCGAGCCGGGCGGTGTCGCGGTTGGCGCGGGCCGAATCGATGGTGCGATCACGTGCCAGCGGCATGGTGATACCGCCACGCACCTCGCCGGCAGCAGCCGTCTTTTGGCCGAGGTTGTAGGTCGGGAAATCGCCAAAGCCGGTCCGATAGCCACCAAAGACCTGGATACCGCCCCGCTGGAGAAGCTGCGTCGCCCCGAAATCGGATCGGTAGTTTTCATATGTGCCGGGAGCCTGTGAATTGCCGGCCATGTTGACGTTGGTATCGAAGGCCCCCATAGCGGCAGTGAACCTCCCGGCCGCAACACCACGCTCCCGCTCCATCGCCTGGAGGAGCGGATAGTGACGGCGGACGCTTTCGAGCACCTCTGCGAGCGTGAGCGGCTCGGGACGGTCGTCGATGGCGAGGTCTTCGGGCAGCCTCGCAGGGGCAGGTGGCACCAGCGGGGGTGCGCCAGGCGCAGCGGGCGGCATCGGGCGGGCGGCGTCCGGCCACGGCAATGGTTCAGCAGCCGTCGCCGTCAGGGTGACGCATGCCAGGCAAAGGGCCGCGAGGACGCCCCACGCCGTCGCGTGAGACCTCATCACACCTTGATTTTGGGAGGCTTGGGTTTGTCTTCGTTGCTCTTCGGAGTCGGCGCAAGCACCGGTGGAAACCCGTTGAGCCGCCGCCAAATCTCGAAGCCGAGCGACACCCGATTGAGGAACACCCAGCCGACGACTTGATTGCCCTGCCTGAGAAACTCCGGCTCCGGCCAGATATCGCCCGGCATGACCGCTTCCGGCTCGACAAGGATGCGGGACTGCCCCGCGATACCGCTGGCCGCATCGACTTGGCGGACGCGACCGCCAAACGTGCCGATCGCCATTTCTGGCCAGCCCGAAAACTGAACTGCGGGCCATCCCTCGAATTGGAGCCGGACGTGCGGCATTTTTCCTTCCTGCTTGGCGTAGGCCAGCACGATCGGCGCATCGACGCCGTCGAGAAAGAGCTCCGCGACGCGGTCGTTTGTATCCGGGACGATGGTACACAACTCGTCGCCTTCCTTGACGTACTGTCCGCCCTGGATCACGTTGGCAGCCACACGGAACACGGCCCCGTCGCAGGGAGCCACAACCCGCCGGGCTTTGAACCGCTCGATTCGGTTGTCGATCTCCTGGATCTCCCGTTCGATCGAAAACAGGTTCTGCTCGGCCTTGCGAAGGTTGCTTCTGGCCACGGCGATGGCTGAGAGCCCGGTGGCATCGGCCTGGATGAGCAAGGCCTCCTGGGTAAGGAGCGCCGCCTGGGCCCGAGCGATCTCAGCGTCCGCCTTCTCAGTGTCGGTGACCGACCGGTCGGCCCGCATCCTCGCCTCGTCACGGTTGAGCTTGCTCTCGAGCCCACCGAACCGCGGATTGGAAAACAGATCATCAAACATCTCGTAGCGACTGTGCTCAAAATCACGTGCGAAAGACGCATTCGCCTTGGCCTGCTCGGTGACATCGATCGCCCTGACAGCCGCTTCACGGTTTGCCTCAGCCGCTTTGATCGCGGCGCCACGGGCTGCTTCCTGCGCCTTGACGGCCGCCGAAAGCTCGGTCAATTCCTCCCGGGCAGCCGAAATCCGCTCACTCAGAAAGCTCCGCTGGGCCTCCAGCCTTGCGGCAAGCTCAGGATCGTTATCTTCGATATCGACGAGCGGATCGTTCATCTTGACGCGGCTTCCCTCGACAACGTGCCAAGCCCGAATTTGCCCCGAGACGCGGGCGGTAATTACTTGCATCCGCTCGATCGGCGCATAAGCAACGATGGTGCCGCGGCAAATTACGGTTTGCTGCCAAGGCATGACGGCCAGGAAGAACGGGAGAGACAGGAAGACGGCGAAGACGACGCGGGCCAGCCAGCGTACGGCGACTGGCGTGCCAGCGTGGGCGAGGGACGCGTGGGTGACGGCGTCCCGCTCGGGTGGACATGCCTCGGAAGTTACGCCCATTCCACGATCCTTTCGCAACGGTTGCGGATGTCGTCCCGCACCGACACGACGACAAGCGTCCAGGGAGACGAACGGTCGAAGACCACATCGATGAGCTCCGGGCAGTCGGAGAGATCGAGGCCATCGAGAAGCCCGTCGAGCAGGAGCAGTCGCGGCTTGCCGACAATAGCCCGCGCGATCGCGAGCCGATTCAATTCATTATTTGAAAGGGGCTGGCCGTCGGGCGTCAGCCACGTCCGAAGCCCCCCCGGCAGCCGAGCGATGCGGGACGAAAGACCAACCGCGTCAAGAGCCTCCCGCACGTTCGCGGCTGTGATTTCAGTACGGTTGAGCCGAATGTTCTCGGCCAGCGTGCCTGCAAAAACCTCGGCCTTTCCGACGTAGGCAATTTGCTGCCGCGTCGCCGGACGGTCGAGTGACCGCACATCGACATGGTCGAGCTTGACGAGACCTTTCCGTGGCAGCCGCAAGAGCGCGAGGGTCTGGAGGAGTGGTGTCTTGCCGGTGGGCCCGACGACGGCCACGCGTTCGCCCGGTGCGATCTCGAGCTTTTGCAGTTGCCCCCCAAAGGAAGTCAACTCGGCTTTGACTGCCATCGGTCCAGCATCGGCAGCGAGCACTTCCCCTTCGGCGTCCTCTGGAGGGAGCAGGTCAAGCACGCCCAGTTTGTCGAGCGTGGCCTGAAGGTCATAGAAAATCTCGACGTATTTCCCAGTCTTCGACAGCGAGGCGAGCACAAGCGTGACGATCAACTCGCTGGCCACGAGTTGGCCGAGCGTCAACTGGCGGTTGATGACGAGCCAGCCCCCGAGCCCCAGAAGAATCGTGCCCCCAACAGCTTCCAGCATGAGCGCAAAAAGTGTCTGACGCCAGACGATGGAAAAGTGCTTTTTTCGTGCGGTGACGTACGCATCGGCCAGCATGTCGGCCCGTTCGATCGCGAGCTTGTTGCTGGCCCCGCTACGAAAGGTATGCGGGCATCGGGCAACCTCCTCGAGCCATGCCGCGACATCGAACTTCGAGTAACTCTCGGCGATCTTGGTTCGCACACCGCCGATCCCGAGCACGAAGAGCAGGAATGCCACGAGGCCCGTAAGGACGATCGCGAAGGAGAGGAGGTAGGGGTGGTACGTCGCCAGCACCACAAGCCCCACAATCGTCATCATCACGATTCCCACACCATCGACGAGGAGTGTGGCGAGCGACTTTTGGCCCGACGACACCACGAAGAATCGATTCACCATGTCGGCCTTGTTCGCCCCGTCGAATGAAGCCACGCTCGTTCGTGCCAGACGATCCGCGAAGGCAAGCGCCGTCCTTACGAACAGCCGCCGCTGAAGGCACTCGGCGACGTACGTCTGCATCGCCCGCAGCACCGACGACACGAACAAGAGGGCAAACATGACCATCGCCAGGACGACAACCGGCCAGAGCAGGATCCCGAAGGCAACGGTGTTCACGAGCGCCTCGATCGCCGCAGGCGCTACGAGCGAGAGGAGCCCCACCCCGAGGGCAAAGGCCAGGAGCGTGAAGACATCGGTCCTCTCGAGCCGCAACAGGTTGATGAGCCGCTGGGCTGGTCCCGTGCCATGGCCGTGCGCATGCCCATGGCCATGCCCGACGGCAGGCAGCTCGTCATGGTGCGAGGACACGGCGGCGGTCACCATGCACGGGATTCCGGGGAGGCGGGAACGATTGGGACGGGCAGGAAAATCCTGAAAAAATAGACAGCACAACGCCCCGCGGGTCGAGGCCATTTCCTACGGTAATTCGCCGCTCAGCGTCGCCTGGGTCATGTCGCCGGACGTTCGCGACGGGCCTCGTGCCCGTCGCTTCACTCGGAGAAATCTCTGCTTCGCCATCCTGGCTCCGCAAAGATTTCTACGCCGG
>JBGTKO010000494.1:0-4035 GCA_041744595.1 Pirellulales bacterium | reverse complement strand
GAGCGAGACGCGCGAGCACCGAAGAGCGAGGCAGACCGGGAGGCCCCACCGCGGGTTTCCAGCGACCGCACACGAACGGCGGTGCTGGCCGGCCAATGCCCGGCGGCCCGCCAAGAGGTCGCCCGGACGCCAGACGAACCGGTCAAACAAACGGTGAAAAAGCCGTGCCGCCAGCCCCCCTTCGCGGGCCAAAGTCGTCTTCACAGCCTGCCTCGGACCAGGAAGGGTGACGACCGGATATTCCCGAAGGAGGGCCAAAAGCTCCGGTGTCATCGCTCGATAGATCGGTGGAGCGAAGTCCTGAGCCAGGCAAAAACAGAATCCAGGTCCTGTTTTTCATAAAATTCTATGGTGAGCCGAGGTCGTGGAGCGAAAAGCCCTGCGTTTCGGCGCCTCCCGACCGTCTCGCGAACAATTTCGTGGATCACCCGGGCCACGGAATCCTTAAAAAATCGGTTGCAATCGCTTGCGAAGCTCTATAGAGTACTGGTTAGTTTCTACATAGTGCCGGTAGCAGGGGGCGGCCTTCAGTCCCCTTTCGTTGCGACGTCGCCGTGAATTCCAGCCCGCAAGCATCCAGACGAGGACCCGTCATGAAATCCTTGAAATTCCTCCTCGCGATCGCGGCCGTCTTCGCGACCTCCTCCCTCACGCTCCGTGCGGACACGATCATTCTCGATCTGTCCAGCAACAATGCCGCCGGCATCACTCTGCCTGGCGGCGGCAACACGTTCAGTTTCCAGAACTTTGAAATCGACTACCTGATCGTCGCGGGCGGCGGTGGCGGTGGCAACGCGCGGAACGCCAATACACGGGGGGGCGGCGGCGGCGGTGCGGGTGGTCTCCTTCAAGGACTCAACCTCCCCATTTCCGGCGTTCAATCCATCGTTGTGGGCGCGGGCGGTGCCGGGACACCGATTTCGGGCGGCTCCGCCGCATCAAACGGCGGAAACTCCACAGCGTTTGCACTGGCAGCCGTGGGTGGTGGTGGCGGTGGAATGAATGCCGCCGGTCAACTTGACGGCAAAACGGGTGGCTCCGGCGGCGGCGGCGCATCAAACGCCGGATCACTAGGGGGTGCTGGAACTGCCAGCCAGGGATTCGAGGGTGTCGCAGGGTTTACTGGAGCGGGAACTAACTATAACGGCGGCGGAGGTGGAGGTGCCGGTGGTGCGGCCGCAGGCCTCACGGGAGGTGACGGAATCACGCTGGGAATCACTGGATCGTCAGTCACTTACGCGACAGGTGGCAATGGCGGTAATGGCAATGCGAAAGTTTCATCGACTCCGGACGCTGCGACTGCGAATACTGGAAATGGTGGTTTAGGCGTCGCGCCTGCCAACAATAATGTGGCCGCCGGCGGTGCCGGCGGCTCCGGCATCGTCGTCGTGCGCTACACCGGACCGCAGGTTCTCACCGGCGGTGTCGTCTCGACCGACGGCGGCGACACGGTCCACCAGTTCACACCAGCACCGGAACCTCGAGTATGGGCTTCAACGCCACGATTGCGGGCGACATCGATGGAACCGGCAATCTCGATTGGGACGGCCTTGGCACGCTCAATCTCACTGGCACCAATACCTACTCGGGCACGACATCCGTCGCTTCGGGTAGCACCCTTCTCATCAATGGTGACAACAGCGGCGTAACGGGCGCCATCAGCGTTGCCTCCGGCGGATATCTTGGCGGCTCGGGCAGCATTGGCGGAAACCTCTCGTTTGCTGCCACGTCTCTATTCGAGATCGTGGACATCAATGACCCGCTTGGTGTGAGTGGTACGGTAACGTTTGGTTCGGGCTTTGGAATCGCGAACCTTGCAGGGTTCGATTGGGACTCGCTCAACCTGAATTCGCCGTATACGATCATCGACACGACCCAAACCTTTACGGCTGGGGACATCGCCAACTTCGGGTTGGAGAATGCTGCCTCAGTTGGCACTGGCGGCCGTACCGCTTACTTCCAGAGTGGAAGCCTGCAGCTCGTTGTCGTCCCCGAGCCGGGCACGCTTGCGATCCTGGCCGGTGGCGTGATCGGCCTGGCCGTCCTTCGCCGCCGCCGGGCTGCGTGATAGCTGCGTGTCAACTCGCCAATGCCAGGGGTGACCAAGCTCGCGGCGATTCATACGGCAAGAGGCGAGGGCGCCAGGCGAGCCACGATTCCACGGCTGATCGCCGTGGTCTCTTATGAGTCGTTGGGGCGGCGATGAGCACAGCCGTCGTTTTCATCGCCCGTTGAGGCGGGACTGAATCGCTAGAGCGCATCCAGCTTTGGTGTATCGCCACACACCGACATAAAAGCCCCCCGGCGCGAGCCGGGGGGACTGCGGGTAACGCGCCGTCCCGTTTGTCATCACAACCGGCTCGTCCAATAACCCACCGTCCGCACGCTGGCGCGAGGGGCTTCTATGCTCAGCCGCCACACTTAACCCGGATGCGCACTAGCCCAGGCGTTCCGGTGGCAGCGCCTTCAAAAAATCGAGCATGGCCGGATTGAAAATATCCGGCCGCTCGAGCGGAACAAGGTGGCCGGCGAGGGGCACCTCCAAGAGCTTTGCATCTGGGATCACCGCCTCGGCGGCATCCATGCAAGACCGCGGCGTGATCACATCCTCGGCACCCACGACAAGCAGCGTCGGCGCGGCCACCTTACGCATCGCCTCCGTCATGTCGGGCCGGCTGCCAAGTGTGGCAAGCGCCGCCTGGATTGTCGGCACTGACTGCGACGCAATCGATTGCCGCAGAAGGTCGATTGCATCGGTGCGGCCGGGGAGTGCCCGCGATTCGTGTGAACTGGCCAAGAGCCTCGGAATCATCGCGTCGGCCAGGATCGATTGGCCGAGCCGGCCGACCTTGGCGGAAAGATCTGTGCGGGCCGCACGGGCCTCATCCGTGTCGGCTTCAAGCCTCGTATCAACGAGCACCAGCGCCGCCACCCGCTCGGGATACCGCACCGCAATATGCTGGGCCACATAGCCCCCCATCGATACGCCGCAGATGACCGCGGGCCCCGTCACATGCAAAGCGTCGAGTAGCGCGACGGCGTCATGGGCGAGCTGGCAGATGCTCTCTGGGAGGCTCTCGGAACTGCCGCCAAAACCTCGTTGGTCGGGCACGATAAGCCGGAGCTGTTCGGCAAGCGGCGCCTGCCGATGCCACATCCGGTGGTCAAGCGGAAATGCATGGAGCAAGAGCACGGGGATACCCGAGCCCGCCGTGTGAACAGCCAGACGCGTATCCCGAACGGAGACATGGTGGGTGGTCATCATGGTTTTGCCTTGCTGTCACGTGTAGTAGCCTCCGCGGCCCGTTCCTTGAACCTCGTGAGGTTGCGGCGGATGGTCTGGGTGTGGGGCTCTTGCCGAACGGCGATCCACTGCGTGCGGACGGCCCGATCAAAGTTCCCAGCAGCGGCGTGGCAGTGGGCCAGCGTGTCGAGGTAGCTTGCGCTATCGAATGACTTTTCGAGCGAGGCACGGGAGTATTCGAGGGCTCTGGCAAGATCTCCCTCGGTGTTGGCTACGAGCCAGGCGAATTCGTTTCGGCTATTGGAATCGTCGGGCAGGGCACGGACTTCCTCCTCGATCGCCGCGAGCCCACGGGACACCCGCTCTGCCGCTTCGGCCTTCTGACGTGGTGTGTTGTCGGGAAGGTTGAAAACGGCGATGAGCGTGTCAACATCCTTGGGGTATGTCCGAAGCGACGCTTCGAGTTGCTGTCGCTGGCGGGCCTTGTCGCCGGCGGCCGCCGCGGCACAGGCCGAAAAGTAGAGCATGCGAGATTTGACCGATCGTGGGTCGCGTTCGATCTGCATGAATGCACCCTCGATGTCGCTTCCCTTGCGACGATCTTCCAGCTCACGTTCGAGAATCGCCGCAGCCTCGGCGTGTCGCAGCCGGTCGTGGAAAAACTCCGACGCCAGCACCGCTGTCAGGGCTCGTACCGCCTGGGGCGACTCGCGGTCGTTCAGCAGTCCCCGATACTCCCGCTCGGCCCAGTTGTCGGCCCCCCAGCGGGCCAGAAGCATCGCCGCCTGGAG
>JBGTKO010000493.1:0-9449 GCA_041744595.1 Pirellulales bacterium | reverse complement strand
TAGCGCCATCGGCGGCAAAACGGGTATCAACCTGTCTGGCGGCAAGAATCTCGTGGGGGCCTTCTGGCAGCCTCGGGGCGTGGTGTCAGACATCGACACGCTCGAAACGCTTCCAGACCGGGAGTTTCTCAGCGGCCTCGCTGAAGTCATGAAGTACGGCATGATCCTCGAACCGGCCTTTTTTACCTGGCTCGAGGACCATTCCCACGATCTCGTAGCCCGTGAACCCAGGGCGCTAGCCTACGCAGTCGAGCGGTCTGCTGCGATCAAGGCGGGCGTGGTCGAGCGGGACGAACGAGAGATTTCTGGGCTGCGGGCCGCCCTCAACTACGGCCATACGTTTGCTCACGCGTATGAGACGGCCCTCGGATACGGCACACTTCTCCACGGTGAGGCGGTCGCCATTGGGATGGCAAAAGCGGCGAGACTCGCTGCGGCACTCTGCCGAATCCCAGAAGCCCTTGTCTCGCGTCAGGACCGCCTTCTGGAAAGCCTTCGACTTCCAGTAAGCCTTGCCGACCGCGGAACGGCGGCCCCGGAACGGCTTATCGAAATCATGGGCCGCGACAAGAAGGCAGAGGGGAAGCGGCTCCGGTTCGTACTTCCCTCCAAGCTGGGCGAGGTCGAGCTGGTCGATGGGGTCGAGCCAACCCTCGTGCACCAGATTCTCGAAGCTGACTGAGCAGATTCGATGAGCCTCTTTTGGGGGACCATCAAAAAACACCCCCTTCGAGGGTCCCTGGTGGAGCGAATCGCTCCACCCCTGGTCGCTAGCGACCAGCGCGCTGGAGCGATTCGCTCCAGCGCGCAACCGAAGGGGACGGCCACAGAGACTCTCCGACGCGTTGCGAATCGTTTGATTTCATGTTGTTTTCATTGAAATCGGCCTTTTTCTCAGGCGACCAGGCCAGTCTGGCACGGGAGATGCAAGGAGTGAAGGTGTGGTCGGGCATCAACCCGACGACTCTCGCTGACCACGCCCGTGGCCAGTGGGATCAATTTTCATTGTGCGGTCGAGCTTCGTCATGAGACTGTCCGCACGAACGAGAAAGAGAGTCCCCTCATGAACCTGCAAACGAGTTCGGCCGGATATGTCCGGCGGGGCTGGTCGCTCACGCAGGCTGATGTCCTGCTGTGCGCCCTGCCCATCGTGCTTTTCCTGTCGATCGTGTCGTTGGTTTGATCGCCCCGCCGCCAGCAAGGCGTCGGGTTCCAGGTATTCGAGTCCAGAGGAGTTCGCAATCCAATGTTCAGGTCTGAAACCACTGCTGCCGACGGTGACCTCGGGATTCCGCGGTCGCTCCGGTCGAAGGGCATTACCGAGATCGTCATCGTTGATCCGGTTTGCGACCGGTATGGTGATTTCGTCGAGGCAGCGCAGGCAGGTGAAGTGGGCCTGCATTTCTGTGTGGATGGTCAGTCGGCTGTGAGGCTTGCTCGACGGTTCCGCGCCGACGTGTGGCTCGTGGCCTCCGAGCTTCCCGACATGTCGGGCTTCGATCTCCTCGAGATGCTTTCGTCCCATGTGCTCCAGGGAGACGTTGATCCGCTCCTCGCTGGATCGCGGATCTCACTGGATTCCGTTGGCCAGGGAAGGCATTCGGGAATCTTCATGGTCTCTGATGAATATCGACTGGAGGACGAGCAGCGGGCCTTGGCGTCAGGTGTCGCCGGCTATCTCGTTCGACCGGTAACGCTCGACATGATCCGTGCGAGTCGTGATCCCGCAATCGTCAATGAGAGTGCCTCCGTCGTGGGGCTGAGTTGAAAATTTTTGTCAGGAATCGCGACGGCGTCGCGATCATGCGTTTCACTTTCCAATGAGAGGTCAATCAAATGGTCAGTCTTTCTGAAGCCGGAACCATGCCCGTCGTTCCTGAAGTGGTCGTCGTCGATCCACAGTTCCAGGCCTATGCCCCGCTCGTTGCTGCGGCCCGGGCAGGCCGGCTGAATCTCCACCTTCGGGCCACCGGAGCCGACGCACTAAAGCTTGCCAAGCGGCTCGACGTCGATGCGTGGCTCGTGGCATCCGATCTCGACGACATGGCCGGTCAGGATTTCGTCGCCCTCCTTGATGCCCTGCCAAGTCGTTCCTCACGGTCGGTGGCGATGGTGGCCTCGGCCGAGTCTGCAAAGGCCGGTATGGCGGCCGCTGAGTCGCTCCATCACCCGATCTCGATGGAGGCGGTCGATGGGCTTCTCCGAACAGCTTCGGAGATTCCAGGGGAACTTGCGACCCGCGGAAAGAGCCGTGTGAGGAAGATTCTCTCGCTGCCGATTGGCGTTGGAGCGGCCTTGATCGCCATTGCCGCGTTGATGATTCGATAGTCCGTCGATCGAGCCAATTCGTTCGTCTACCCGGTCACCAGCGGCCCGTGATACCGAGGCCGCCGAGGTCGCCGATCGGGAGGGGCATCACCTCGAGTTCCATTCCGGCGAACCGCATCTCGGTAGCATCCACGGCCCGGGCGCTGGCCCAGGCGAGATACCATCCCAGGAAGACCTGGGATGGGTAGTGGGCATCGTCGGTCATCCGTGAGAAACCCACGAACGTAGAGCAGACGTAGAGCGTTCCCTTGAGGAGTGGGCTCTCGACCATGTCGGCCGCGGCGAGAAATGGAACCGCTCCCACGAAGGCGTGACCACTGACGCCGTTGTTGTCGTTGAAGAAGTGCCATTTGCTCCCGAAACCCTCCACGGGTCTCGAGGCTCCGGTGGCCCACTGCATCACATACAGTGGGGGCGCCCCCACGGCAAACATTCGGAGTGACCGCGAGCCCCACTCGCCAACGGTATCTCCCGCTGGATTGCCCTCGAAGACGAGACCAGTCGCCGCCGCCACGCCGAAGACTGCCAGCGCGTAACGACCTTCGCCGACATCTTTGACTCCCGAGAAAAAGGTTCCGGCGCTTGTCGGCGTAACGCCTTGTTGCCAGGCGTCCTGCATCGTGTCGTCGAAGCCGGTGTTTGCCATGAGCGCACCCGCTCCGAACGCGGCCGTCAGGCAGACGAGGCTCTCGCAATCGTAGAAGTTGCGATAGTCTTCCCAGACCTTGTGGCCAGCCCGCGACAGTCGCGGAAACTGGCTGTTCGACCAGGGTGGATCGGTCTGCTGTGGAACAAAGACTCCGCCGTCGTCCAGAGGAGGAAGCGAGTAAACGGGCTCAGCGGCCGGAGACAATCGAGAAGCAATCTCGACTGTCAAACTGTCGGGGCGTGCCACCGGCTGCCAGCCGCCTGTCAGTTCGACGCCTTCTCCGTCGTCCAATGTCCCTTGGAGCGATTCGGTTTGTACGAACGCGTCCACCCAGGCCCCACCAACTGCTGGCACGACCCGAACGATAACCCGCTGCCGCCGCGGCGGCCAGCCTGGTTGCGAGCCGCCTGGTGGCTCGACCCAGGCGGATTCGATCACACCTGGACGCGGCGGCAGAGTTGTGAAATCAGGAGCCACCGCTCGCGCGATCGGCCAGTCACCCGCCACCGTGGCAAGCGTCCGCTCCCACATCGCCATGCCGTCTGCCCCAGGGAGAAACATCCCGCCAGGCACATCATCGGCGGCACTGTTCCCACTGCCTGATTCCCCACCTTGAGCCGGGCCGCCCAGGGTCGCCACGAGCACGAACATGATCACGATCCGGCACGCCAGAGCGCACCGCCGCGGGACCGCTGCGAGTGGACGGATAGTCGCGAACATAGGGAGCGAGACTTTCGCACTCGCCCGAGTCCCCCGCAACCCGTATTTCTGCCGCCTCGAGTGGTGACCGCGCTTTGCCTCGTCGGTGGCGAAACCCCCTCATTTACGCCCGAATGCCTACTCACCCGAACCGATGGAGACGGCACATTCGTGCCAAAGTCTCCTCCCGGCGACGAACCAGAGGCGTGGTATGTTGCTCCGAATCGCGAATTCCCGAGGAGAGTCTCGACGTGCCAGGGTCAGCGGAAACCGATGCAGTGGGAGCCCAGGCCGTTCCCTCGCTCGACCCACAGGTGGCGGAGGTGCTGACGCGGTGGTGGGGCTTTGATGCGCTCCGTCCGCTCCAAGGCGAGGCGATCCAAGCGGCGCTCACCGGCCGCGACTCACTCGTCGTCATGCCGACCGGCGGTGGCAAAAGCCTGTGCTACCAGCTCCCGCCGCTCGTGGGCGACACGACCGATGTTGTGATCTCGCCGCTCGTCGCCCTCATGAAGGACCAGGTCGATGCCCTGGAGGCGATCGGTTATCCGGCTGCCGCGCTCCATTCCAGTCTCTCGCAAGAAGAAAGGTCGTCGATCCGCGATCGCCTTCTCGCGGGCGAACTGCGGCTGCTGTTTTCGGCGCCTGAGCGGCTCGTGAACTCGGGGCTCCTCGACACGCTCGCCCGGGTGGGCGTGAAGCGGTTTGCAATCGACGAGGCTCATTGCATCAGCCACTGGGGCCATGACTTTCGCCCCGAGTACCGCCAGCTCGCCCTGCTCCGCGAGCGGTTTCCACAAGCCAGCCTCCATGCCTTCACGGCAACGGCGACGCCGCGGGTTCGCGACGACATCGCCGGTCAGCTTGGCCTCCGCGATCCGGCCGTGCTGGTGGGCACATTCGATCGGCCGAACCTCGTCTACCGGATCGTGCCCCGGACCGACCGCGTGGCCCAAACGCTTTCGATCCTCGGCCGCCATCAAGGTGAGGCCTCGATCGTCTACTGCATCTCGAGGAAAGAGACCGAACGGCTGGCCGCCAAGCTGGCCGCCGAGGGTCTCCTCGCGAGGCCGTACCACGCCGGCCTGACCCCCAAGGAGCGGCACCGCACGCAGGATGCGTTTGCGAAGGAGACGATCGATGTTGTGGTCGCCACGGTCGCCTTCGGAATGGGGATCGATCGCTCGGATGTCCGGCTCGTGCTTCATACGGCGCTCCCCAAGAGCCTCGAGGCCTATCAGCAGGAGACGGGTCGTGCCGGCCGCGATGGCCTCGCGGCTGAGTGTGTGCTGCTCTATTCGTCGGCCGATGTCTTCAGTTGGGAGGCACTTGCCCGCAAGAGCGCTGCCGAGAGCGATCTCGACGAAGAAGAGCAGGAAACCCTGATCGCCTCGCAGATGGAGCATCTGCATGCCATGCGGCGGTATGCCCAGGCGGCCCGCTGCCGGCATGCGGCACTCACGGAGTATTTCGGACAGTCGTATCCAGCAAAGTCCTGCGACGCCTGCGATGTCTGCCTGGGTGAGACGGAGAGTTTTCCAGACTCGACGGTCACGGCTCAGAAGATCCTTTCGTGTGTCGCGCGGGTCGAGCAGCGGTTCGGCGTGAAGTATGTCTGCGAGGTGCTCCGGGGAGCGAAGACCGATTCAGTCATGCGAAACAGGCACGACCGGCTCTCGACGTACGGCTTGCTTGCCAATCTCGACCAACGAGCGGCCGAAAACCTCGTGCATCAATTGCTCGATCAGGAGCTGCTCGTGCGGACGCCTGGGGACCGGCCGGTGATTCGGCTTAATACACGGTCGTGGGAGGTCCTCAAGGGCACGCGCGAAGTGCTGCTCTTGGAACCTGGGGCATCGAAAACCAAGGTTACGAAAGCGGAAGCGGACGACTGGCGGGGTGTCGACCGTGATCTCTTCGAGCGGATGCGGCGGTGGCGGCGTCGGATTGCCGAGTCGCGAGGGAAGCCAGCCTGGACGATTCTCGACGACAAAGCCTTGAGGACGATCGCACGCGAGAAGCCGGACTCCCTGGCAGCTCTCCTCCGCTGCAAAGGCATGGGCGAAAAGCGGCTCGCCGATTTTGGAGCCGCGATCCTCGACCTCGTCGCCGGCCGCGAACCAAAGGATTAATCGATGCCCCGTAGCTTAAGGAGACGTGCGGCCTCTTGATGACCTTGTTCGGCCGCACGTTGAAACCACATCCTTGCGGTGTCATCACTTGGATTCACACCCTGGCCGGCCGCGTGCATGGCACCGAGCACGAACATCGCCTGCGATTCACCTTTCGACGCAGCTTTCCCGTACCACTTCAGGGCTTCGGAAAAGTTCTGCGTGACATGGCGACCTTGGTAATACAAATGGCCGAGTGCGGTCATGGCATGCTCATTTCCTTTTTCCGCCTCCTGCCGGAAGCAGGCCACTCCCTTTTCTGGATCCCGTTCAACACCCTCGCCTCGTTCATAGCATCGAAAGACCGCGAAGACGGCGTCTGTGTCTCCTGCGTTGGAAGCACGTTGATACCAACGAAACGCTGCCTGAGCATCCACGGGTACACCATGGCCCCCTCGGTAGATGTCACCTACCAGCCGCATACCCGATGAATGACCGTTCTCGGCCGCCTTCAGCGCCCATTGCAGTGCCTCGTCGGGCTTTTTTTCCGTGCCGATTCCGTCGAGGCACATCGCTGCCACGTCCACCATGGCAGTCGCATTTCCCTGATTAGCAGATTCTTGAATGAGGCCGAAGCCTTTCGCGGGATCGGGATCGACCCCTTCGCCACGTGCGTACATCTGACCGAGATTGCACAGGGCCCACACATTGTTCAGTTCCGCCGCCCGCTTGATCCACTCGAATGCTTTGACCGAATCCTTGTCAACGCCCACACCAAAGCGATACATGTGGCCAAGATTGTTCATACCGGCGGCGCTTCCCTTGTCTGCCGCCAGCCGGTAGTAGCGTTCCGCCACTTCGTAGCTTTTCTCGACACCAAGGCCGTGAAAGTACATCCATCCGATCGATGCGAGTCCATCCGGGTAATCGTGATCAGCGGCTCTTTGGTACCACACGAGGGCTTCCTTGTAGTCGCGATCGGCCCCAATGCCCTCCCGCGCCATGCCTCCCAGCCGCTCCATCGCATGCCCAATGCCCTTTTCGGCAGCCCGAAGGAACCATCTCCGGGCTTCCTTTTCATCCGCGATATCGCCCAGGCTGCCGAAAAGCCGCTCCCCCAGTTCGTCAGCAGCCGCGGCACTGCCCTCTTCGGCCCGCCGCTTGAGCTCCTCGAGAGGGACATCCGAGAGCGGCCGATCCCGCAAGGACTGGGCATGTGCGATTGAAGGGTTTACGGCGATGAGGATCGAGATCGCGGTCGCGATAAACCCAAACGTGCGCATGAACTACCTCACTGACGCCACGACGAGTCCCTGTGTAAGTTCAGATTTTTCTCCCATGTGGCCGATGGGTGCAAGCTAGCACCGATTGCCGGCGCCGCGATGGTCATGCGGTCCGCCCCGGAATTCAGCATGATTGGCGAGCAGAGTGAAGCTCCGAGCCTCTGTGACGTAGACTCTCCAGGCTTCGCGACTCCCCGCAGATGGCCAGGAGATGACGGATGATCGCTACTGGTACTATCCCCTTCGACCTCCAGGACAAGGTGGACAGGGAGCTCGAGTCGGGCGAGCGGCTGGTCTGGATGGGCCAGCCTGTTCCTAGGTATTTCACGGGCGGGTCAATCGCGATGTTTCTCTTCGCCATCCCGTGGACGGCGTTTGCGGTCTTCTGGATCTGCGGAGCGGCCGGATTCAAGATCCCCGACTTCACGAAAGGGCCAGAAGCTCTTTTTCCACTCTTCGGAATTCCGTTCGTGCTCATCGGGATCGGACTGCTCTCTACACCCATCTGGTCATTCCGGAGTGCGCTGAGGACGGTCTACGTCATTACTGATCGACGGGCTATTGCCTTCGAAGGGGGATGGACGATGACGGTTCGAAGCTATTTTCCTGACCAACTGCGCGAGATCTACCGAAAGGAACGGCGCGATGGCTCGGGCGATGTCATTCTTGGACGGCAGATTCAGACTGACTCCGACGGCGACAAGCATTCCACCGCGGTCGGCTTTCTGAACGTCCGCGATGCCAAGGCCGTTGAGGAGATGCTCCGCACGTTGGCCGCATCGTCGTGACCGGGTGACAAAAAGGGTTGAATCCGCGAGAGGCTGCCCGTGGCATGTCGCCGGAGTTTTGCTACGGGCCTCCAAGCCCGTCGCTGCACTCGGAGAAAACTTCGCTTCGCCATCCGGGCTACGCTCAGTTTTCTACGCCGGCTCCATGACACGGGCAGCCTCTCGCTGCGTCTTCTCAGGGCTTGTGACTCAGGCAGGAGCTTTCAACACCAGGCGCCAGGCGCGGTGAGGCCGGCGGTCACGGAAATCCTCTGGGATCGTGCGGGCCGTGATCTCGCGGATCGCGTACCGCTTCTCGAGACTTTCGGTTGCCAAATGAAACCGACGGAAGTTCGTCGAGAAGAAAACGACGCCACCCGGGGCGAGGTTCTCGGCGACAAGACCAAGCAGTTCCGCATGGTCTCGTTCGATGTCCCAGGGCACGTCACTCTTGGCCGACCGTGAGAAGGTCGGGGGATCGACGACCACCAAGTCAAACGGAGCCTCATTGCGACGGGCCCGATGGAGCAAGAAAGCTCTCGCCTCGTCCCGCACGGTCCGATGCCGACCGGCGTCGGTAAAACCGTTGCGGGCGAGGTTGGCTCTCGTCCAGTCGAGGTAGGTGTTGGAGAGATCGACGCTCACAGTCTCCGTCGCACCACCAGCCGCGGCGTACACACTGAATGCACCCGTGTACCCAAACAGGTTCAGCATCCGCTTTCCTGCGGCCTCAGCACGCAGAAGCGACCGCGTCGTGCGGTGATCGAGAAACAGCCCAGTGTCGAGGTAGTCGGAGAGGTTCACTTCAAAGGCCAGATCGCCTTCACGGACCGTGAGCACCGCCTTTCGCTCGGCCACCTTCTCATACTGCGTCGTGCCCCGCTGTCGCCGCCGCGCCTTGAGGAACGACCGGCCCGGCGGTACTCCGAGCTCCGACGCAGCGGCCTCGATCATCTTGTCCAGCCACACCTCGTGCTCGATCTCGGTCCGCTCATGCGGTCGGTCGTACTCCGCGGCATGGAGCCAGCCTGCGTACCAGTCGATCGCCAGCGGAATCTCGGGAATGTCGCGGTCGTACACACGAAACGCCTCGATGCCTTGGCGGCGAGCCCACTTCGCGAGATGCTTGAATCGCTTGGCAAGACGGCGCCGGAAGTCGCCGATCTGGTCGTCAACACTTCGCTTGCCTGGATGTGCCGCCGCCGGGGCCGAAACTGATTCCTCGCGGGAGTGATCTCGCTCCCGCATCTCGACCTCGAGCAGCCGGCAGGCGATCGGGCCATTCATGAGTGGAACGCGGGCGGTCGTCCGGAGGCCTAACTGCTTTGCGGCCGGCGTGTCGGCTGTCAGAATCGCGGCACGCCATCCGCTGCAGCGGGCGACGAGCCAGTCACCCAGTCGTCGGAGGATCGCCGCCGCGCGAGGCAGCGGGAGACGTTCACCATATGGAGGGTTGGTGACGATGAGTCCAGGCTCCGCCGGTGGCACGACGTCTTCAAAGTGTTTCTGGGCAAACGTGATCGCATCGGCGACTCCCGCCGTGGCCGCACACGCTCGCGCCGCGTCAACGGCCGCCGGATCGAGATCGCTGGCAAAGAACCCGCCGGATACC
>JBGTKO010000492.1:0-4225 GCA_041744595.1 Pirellulales bacterium | reverse complement strand
AGTGAGATTCCTATATTTACCTAACTTTTATTCTCTATATTTTTCTTGTAAAAAGTTGCCATTACAGTACATTCTCACTGTGACACTGTGACACCCCACCCAAAAATCGGGTTTGTTTGTGGAGTTGTTCACACTCCAATGTCAACAACTCGTCACAGTCCCGATGGTGGAGTTGTTTCCAGTCCTATTGATGGTGCCAGTCCTGGAATTGCTCCTACTCATGATGGTGGAGTTGTTTTCAGTCCTATTGATGGTGCCAGTCCTGGACTTGCTCCTACTCATGGTGGTGGAGTTGTTCTCAGTCCTATTGGTGGTGCCAGTCCTGGACTCACTCCTACTCATGATGGTGGAGTTGTTCGCAGTCCTATTGGCATACTGTACAAAAGGACAGGGACCCCAAAATATCTAGCCACTAGACCGAAGAGGAACGGCTTGCCTTATCCTTGCTATGGCAAAACAGTTCGTTTTTCCGCTGGTTTTCCGCTGAAAATTGAACGATTCAACCTCAGAACCATGGTTTCGGCGTCAAACGAGCCTGGAATCTCATTGGAACCCGATGGATGCTCAGGCTCTCAGGACTCATTGAAAACCCAAAACGGGCTTCCTTGAGCGTCCTAGGGCCTCCGATTCCCTTTCAGCCCCTTGGAATCCTTAGAGACTGGCTCCGCACCCGATTAGGAATCCTTAGAGATTGGCTCCTCAGTTAGAGCGAGATTCTCAGGGGCTGCGGATCATTAGGGAAAATGATGATGGATGCCAGAAAAATCGAAAAAAATTATGAGGGAAATTTCCGCACCCGTCGCGGTAGAATCGCGGTCCTCATGACTGTTTCCCCGATTTACACACGAGATTTCCCCAAAAGATTCCACACCGATTCCACACTAAAAAACCTCAATAATCCCCGATAAAATGACACTTTGCCCGGTGGTGTAACGGTAGCACAAGGGACTTTGGTTCCCTTTGTCTAGGTTCGAATCCTAGCCGGGCAATTGCGTTTTCCTGGCCGCCGAACGCCCCTGTTGCAACCCGTTCGCTGCCCGGCTACGATACAGTCCTCAAGAACGATCGCACCATGCATCCCCGGTGTCATTCCAGGAACCGCTCGTGAACGCCTGAGCCGTCGCAGTTTTCTCTGCTGACGCACCTCATCGCAGCCTTCGACCACGCCATGTCGTGGTTCCCGCGTTCACCTTCTTGCAGGCTCCGCTTTCCATCGTGAAAGCACCTGCGGCCCTTCCTGGAGATTTCCCACCGTGCCGTTTCCCCTCTCGATGGCTCGCCCCTCCACCTCACTCCTCGCCTGTTGCTTGCTCCTCGCTGCCGTTCCGTCAACTAGCCGTGGAGAGTTTGTGTATGCCACGAGTTTTTCGACGGGCGAACTGATCCGCTTCCATTCGTCCGACCCGGTCAACACACGGACCGAGATTCTGGCTCCGGGCACGCTTGACTCTCCAACCGGGCTCGCCTTCGGGGCCGATGGGCATCTCTATGTTGGCGTCAATGGGCTCCTCGCAAGTGACGCGCCTTCAATCGTTCGCGTCAACCTCTCCGACAACTCGTTCACAACGGCCTACACGTTCGCCACCTTCGACGTCTTTCCGGCGGCTGTGGTCTTTCGAGGCGACGACTTGCTTGTTGGCCGAAACCCGTTTGTCGGCAATGCCGGCCCGATTGTCGCGCTGGCAAACATTATCAACGGACCGGTCAGCCAGAATGATTACACCAGCGGCGGCGGCCTCGCGAGTAGCCCCGGCCTCGCACTCGCGGCCGATGGCACGCTCTACGTGAGCGATCAGACGTACGATTTCATCACCTTCGTCGCGAGTGGGCCTGTCAAGCGATTCGATCCTACAGGGGCCTATGTTGAAGACGTAATCGCCGACGGTGGCTCGGGCCTCGCTGGGCCCACCGGTCTCGCGATTCTGGGCGACACTCTCTTCACCGCAAGCATCATGAACGGCCAGATTCTCGCGACCGATCTGACGACCGACAGCACGATGTTATTCGCGGATACCACGTTTTCGTTCGCCGTCGGCCCGCTCGCACTTCTCGGCAATGGTCAGCTCCTGTCGGGCGATCCTTCGGGCTTTTACAGCTCCATCTTCCACTTCGACACCGACGGCTCAATCATCGGCACCTATGCCCTCGGCCTCGGCCAGGTTGGCGGTATCACGGTTGCCCCGGTGCCAGAGCCGAGCACGCTCGCTCTCGTTGGCATGGGCGTGGTTGGTGGTGCCGCGTTGCTTCGGCGGCGCCACCGCCGGATGATCCAGCGATGACGAGCCGCCGCGGATTTAGCCTTGTCGAGATCCTTGTTGTTGTCGGGCTGCTGGGAGTGTTGCTCGGGGTCCTGCTCCCTTCGCTCCAGGCTGCCCGCGAGGCCGTCCGCCGCACGAGCTGCGGCAACAACCTTCGGCAGCTCGGTCTTGCGATGCAATTCCATGAGGCCGCACGAAACCGCTACCCCGTTGGCGCTGAGTCCCGCCAATGGGCTGAGAATCCCAATCTCCCGCACCAATTTTTTCGGTGGTCGGGGCTGGCCCATCTCGCTCCCTTCTACGAAGAGGATCAACTGCTTGCCGACATCGACCTCACCGTTCCGCTCTACACGGGCATCGGAGGGGACTCGATCGCCCCACAGAATCGTGACGTCGTCGCCCGCGTGGTACCGCTCTTTCTCTGCCCGAGCGATCGTGGACGACCCGTCTCTGAAATCTTCGGCCCCACGAACTATGCCGCCTGCACCGGAAGCGGTGTCGGTGGCGGTACTCCTTTCGATACCGACGGCATCTTCTTCATCAACTCCCGCACCCGATCGAAGGACATCACTGACGGCCTCTCGAAGACGGCGGCATTTTCGGAAAGCCTCCTCGGTGATGGCCCTGTCGCCGGCCGAACCCCGGCCGGCATCGAGCCGCCCACGGGATACGCCTTTGTCTTTGCAACGCCGTTGACCGAGCCATCCTGCACTCGTCCGCTCTACTACAACTTCACGGACCTGCGTGGGTTTTCTTGGGCCAACGGCGAGTATCGAACCACGCTCTACAACCACGGCCGATCGCCCAACGCCTTGACACTCGACTGTCTTGCCGCCGTCATGAACACGGTAGACAAAGCGAGGCAGTACGCCGGCTACGGCTGGCGAACGGCTCGCAGCCGACACCCCGGCGGTGTGAATGTCGCCTACGCCGACGCGGCCGTGCGATTCATCGACGACTCGATCGACCCCGATGTCTGGCGTGCCGCCGCGACGAGGGCGGGCGGTGAAACGGCGCGATGATCGGAGGGTGTACGCCCCACGGCCAGCGAGCGGCTGTGTGAGTGCTCACCGCATTGCCCGGTGTCGGAGACACCGGGCTCCTGGGAAAGCGGGGGTGAAGGTTCCTGACTTCGTTTTCGGCAAGGCGGATTCTTCTCGAGTACTTTTTGCCATCTCGAAATTTACTCATCGCACTGAGTAACGTTGCTCAACATGCCTCGCGATTCGGCAAAGACGCTTCGGCGCTCCCTGGCGGCAGAGCCGGCCCGCCGTCTCGCGGTGCCGCGAAGGCATCAAGCAATTTTCGGACCGCGGCATCGGGATTGTCGCCACGCGAGGCCCGCGCCAAGCCAGTCGCCATCGTGGCGACTGTATCGCGTCTCCCCTCAACGCCACGCTTATCCGGAAGGCTCAGGGGGGCCCCTGAGCAGAGGCCGCGGGCTTCAGCGTCGCAGCGTGGCCAGCATCTTCTTCATGTCGGCGGGCACTGGGCATGAGAACCGAAGGTCTTCGCCTGTCACCGGGTGAACAAAACCCAGTTCCGCAGCATGGAGCATGACGCGAGGGGCTCCGGACCTGTCCTTGAGCTTGCTCTTGCGGGGTGCGGAATAGACCCTTTCGCCACAGACAGGATGGCCACTCTCCGCCATGTGGATGCGGATCTGATGTGTGCGACCTGTCTCGAGTCGGCATTCCACGAGCGTGTAGTCATCACCGAAATGCTCGACCGGTGAGACATGCGTGATCGCGAGCTTGCCCTCGTCTTCATCGCTGTCATCGAGGGAGCCACGGCGACCGTCTCCGCGATCCCGCAGAAGCCGCGAGCGAATCGTGCCCTCACCGACTCGGCCCACCACGATCGCGAGGTACCGACGGTGCGTCGTGTGCAGTCGAAACTGCTCAGCGAGGATGCGCGCGGCCGGCACGTTCCTGGCAAACACGACAAGCCCACTCGTCTCGCGGTCG
>JBGTKO010000491.1:0-3918 GCA_041744595.1 Pirellulales bacterium | reverse complement strand
CTTCTCGGCCGCGAGGGCCTCCCAGCCGCTCGGGGTCAGGGACCGGCCCCCCGGCTGGCACTGGAGCTTGTCGCTGCCCGTGCCGGAGCGGTGTTCATCGTGTAAGTCGCATGCCGGTCGTGCCGGGATTTCCGTCAAGATCGGTCGTGCCGACAGTCGATACCTTTTCGGGGTTCGGTTTTTGAGGGGGGACATTCTCATGCGACACTCTTGGATCGCCGCTGGCGCGGCGATCGCCCTGGCTTTTTGTGCCATGGGCGATGACGCTCGAGCCCAGCCACCGGGCGCTGGCCAGCAGGCCTTCGGGTATCAGTGGGGGTATTCGTACAACACCCACGACTGGAACCGGCTCTACCACTACCCGTACGTGTGGTATCCGCAGAACTTCTATGCGGACGGCTACATGCAGTCGGCCAATGATCTGTACTACCGCTATCCGCAGGAGATGCGGGTGCCGGTCTACAACCGGGCGTGGCAGAACTACTACCCGAAAGCGCGACGCTGGCACCAAGGGCACCATTTCAACCTCGACGTGTTCTAGTTACACGGCTGCCGGGGCATCCATGACCCCGGCAGCCTTGCCCGGCCTCCGCCGGGAAGTGGCGACGCCTCAAGCGTCGCAGTCGTGCAGTGTTCGGGCCCTCGGCGGCGTGGCGGCATCACTGCCCCGGGAATAGCCGCGTACTCGCGAGCAATGGTGAGGCTCAATCCAAGCCCCTCGCGCCAGCGTGGGGACGGCGGTCGTTGGACGAGACGGCTCACGATTGACAACGGGATGGCGTATTGCCCGCCGTCCCACCTGCTTGCGCAGGTGGGCTTCTATGCAAGTTGAAATGCCACTCAGCCGGTCGGCAGACGGCCTTCGGCGAGCTCGCGGTCCCACTCGTCAATGAGGGGCCAGTGGGAGGCGCACGTGCCGAAGTCGGCGAGCGTGAGGTAGCCCTCGAGACGCTTGATCGTCTTGGCGAGAAGGGCATCGTCCTTGCGGAAGATCGGGCCGTGGCTCGGAAGAAGCCATGTCACGTCGCTGGCGGCAATCCGCTCGAGGGAGCTTATAAACGCGGTGATGTCGCTGCCGTGGTGCGCGTCGATCGCGCCGACTGACCCGTCTCGGTAGATGTTGTCGCCTGAGAAGAGAAGCTCCCCCATACGGAAGGCGAGCTGACTGTCCGTGTGTCCCGGCGTGTGCCAGACCTCGAGTTTTCGGCTGCCGATCTCGACGGTTTCACCATCCTTGATCAGGCTATCGATCTTCACCGGCGGCATCGCCATGTGGACATCCTGAGCCGCGATCTCGGCGAACGTCTTGATCCGGTCACCTGACTCGAGCGGTTCGACCGCCAGTGGGTGGGCGATCACAGGGGCCTTGAGGATCGCCTTGGCCTTGGCAAGGCCCTGGATGTGGTCCACGTCGGCGTGCGTGGCGATCAGGCCACAGCACTGCGACAGCGGGAAGTCCATCTGTCGGATGATCTCGATGATCTCATCGACGCTCTCCTCGTATCCAATGTCGATGAGTGCCCAGTTGCGGTCGTCGTACACGAGGTAGACGTTGCAGCCGATTCGCCAGCCCGCCTGGTAGTTCATCTCGATCACACCAGGAAAAACGGGGCGACGTTCGGTCATCGGAAAGGGCTTCCTGGGGATTCGCGTTTGCGGGGAAAAAGGCGGGAGAGCAGACTAGGTACATTCCTAGGCACATCCCCTCAGGGCGAGACACTGCCGCGCTCGAGGCTGTGCAGTCTAAGGCGTTCGATGCATCGCGGCAAACGCCGCTCATGCAGGCCTGGCACTGCACTCGCAGCATGGGGATCGATAGGAGCGTGGTGTGCCAAGCGACCTGGAAACGACCATCGACGCCTCTTCGTTGATCGACGCCTCTTCGTTTGCCGCCTGGGCGGACCGGGTGGCCGAGCTGTGCGACGTGGTGTCGCGGCTCGAACCGCTGGCGACCGAGCTCGGACTGCCACCGCCAACCCACGCCGACTGGCATGGCGCCCTCTTCGGCAAGCTCCGGCCGCAGGTGTCTCGTGAGCCGGTACTCGTAGCGGCGGTCTGTGGCGGCACGAACACAGGCAAGAGCCTCATCACCAATACGCTCGTTGGCGCCGAAATCAGCCGGTCACTGCCCGAGGCCGCGAGGACGATCCACCCAGTCGCAAGCCTTCCGCAAGGCCTCATCGCTCGCGGCGGCCTCACTGGGCTCTTCCCAGGCTTCGAACCCATCGGCTGGACGAGTAAAGAAGACGCGCTCGATGCCTCGCGGGACGACGTACTCGTGTGGCGGGAAGACGCGACGGGTCAGCAGCCTGCGAGGCTCGTCATCCTCGATACGCCAGACATCGACGGCACGCTTCGCGGGAACTGGCGACGGGCCCAGCTCGTGCGGGATGCCGCCGACGTTCTCGTGGCCGTGCTCACCCAGCAGAAATACAACGACGCTGCCGTGCGTGAGTTCTTCACGGCCGCGGCTGCTGCTGACAAGACGGTGATCGTCGTCTTCAACATGGTCGATTGGCCTCGGCAGCGAGATCGTCTCGGCGGCTGGCTCGCGACCTTTGTGGCTGAGACGGGCGTCGTGCCAGCGGCGGTGTATGCGGTGCCCCATGATGCCGCGGCTGCTGAAGCAGGGCGGGTCGAGTTTCATGCCGTGGCCGAGCTCGGCCCTGATGGCCGCGACATTTCGCTCGGTGAGCGTCTTACCGGGAGCGATTTTGATGCGCTCAAGCGGCGGGCGATGGCCGGCGCGCTCGCGGTTGTGCTCGATCCGCGACACGGCCTCCCGCAGTGGCTCGATTCGCTTGCAGGAAGGGCGGCCGATTGGCGGCGGTCGCTCGGAGTCCTCGAGCAAGAGGGGCAGGTTCGCGTGGAACTGCCCGCCGCGCCCCGCGAGATCGTCTGGCAGGAGATTTGGGACTGGCTCGAACCGCGTCGGTCGGCCCTTGATTTGGCGGTGAGTCGGGTTTACCGCGTTGCTGGTGGAGGCATCATGTGGACCGCCCGCCGACTCGGCTTGGCAAGGTCCGACACCGAAAAGCGAGACGACTTCGCGGCCGTTGAGATCGAGGCGCTCAAGGCGGCGCTTGGCGACTTCATCGAGCGGCTGGAAGATGCCTGCCGCCGCGATGCTCAGCTCGCGTCGCTCCTGGGCACGAGGCTCATGTCGCCTGATCGCAGCGGCTGGTATGCCGACCTCGAGCGACGGCATGCGGCCCTGCCACTCGTCTCAGACGACTATCGCCGCTTCGTCCGCAGTGAGCTGGATCGCTTTGCATCAGAAAATCCCTCGCTCGTGAAGTTCATCGTGAATGGACTCAATGTTGGCGCGGTGGCACGCCCCGTTGTCACGCTCACCCTGCTCGGTGCCGGTGCTGTCGCGATGCCGGCGGCTGCTGGTACAGCAGGCGGGCTTTCGGTGCTCGTCCATCAAGTTGGCGACTATGTCCTCTGGGCGGCAGCGCCGCTGGTGGGGGAGGGGGCGCTCGGCCTTGCCGTCGCGGGCGTGCGACCGGTCATTGAACGGCTCTTTGCCGGCTGGTCTGCGGAGCGGAGTAGGATCCTCGTGGCCACGCTCCATGACGTCGTCCTGGGAACTGCCGTGGAGGAGCTCGAGCGGCGGGCAGGAGCCGCCGAACGGCCTGAGCTTGCTCGTAGCCGACAACTTCTGGCCGCCTGCGGGCGGGAACGTGTGACACGATGAGTGAATCGCATCACGAGCAGGGCCTTGGAGCAGCAGACGCACCTGATTTCGCCGCCTTTGACACGGTCGTCGAGGGGCTCTCGCGGTGGGCACGTTCGCAGCCCGATTGGTCACCGGCTCGCCGTGTCGCCGCCGAATGGGAGGCCGTGGCCCCGCGGCTCGACCGTGCTCGCCGGGAGTTGTCGCGGGTGCTTGTCGTGGGTGTGATCGGTGGCACG
>JBGTKO010000490.1:0-31536 GCA_041744595.1 Pirellulales bacterium | reverse complement strand
GGCGGCCGGTGGATTTACGGTGCTCCTCCGAAGGATCGTCGGCGGCTTCACGTCGCCGCCGACGCTCGGATTGCCATGGGTCGCTCTGGCGTTCGGCATCGCGGTCATCGCGGCCGTGGATGTCGCCAACCGGACTGGCTTGATCGGTCGATGGGCCGGCATTGTTGGCCGGCTCGGCCTTGTCGTCGCCGTGCTCGCGGTTGTTCCCCTCGGAAACTCGGCTGGCGGATTCGTTGTCGCCCTGGTGCCGCTGGGCCTCGCGGCGACCGCTGTACTCCTTCTTCCGTCGCACGAGCGCGCCCGATTTCCCTGGCGGAACAGCCGGCATGGCAGCGGGGAGAAAGCACCACCCCAGGCATTGCCATTGCCAAGGGAGGCCGACGCAATTTCCGATGCCCCACGGCCTGCTGGATTTCGGCAACGGTTCGAGCGATTCCAATCGGCCAAGGAAGGCGACCGGGTCATCGGTCGCTTGATTGTCGATGTTCCAGAGGGGAGCCGGACGGGCCATGCCCATCTCGGATTCTGCCCTCCTTTCACCGCCGTGCCAACCGTCGATGTGACCAGTATCGACGACAGCATCGAAGCAGTGGTAACGGCTGCCGAGGTCGTGCCCTGGGGCGTGCGGGTTGAGTGTCGCCTCGCCGAACCGGCCGAAGAGCCGCTGGCGATCCCCGTTGATGTCATCGCAAGCCACCCCGCCTGACCACGCCCCCTGGGAAAGCCACTGCCGATGGCCCGCTGGCCCCGACACCTTTGGACAACCCTCTTCACCTACGGGGTGATCTTCGTAGGGTTTCCGATGTTGTGCTACGTGTTCTGGTGGTGGGTCCGTGGGTGAATTCGAGACAGTACACAAAGAGGAATTGTTGCGATGTTGCACGCGATTGTGATGGCGGGTGGGTCGGGCACACGGTTCTGGCCCGCGAGCCGGGCGGCGCTCCCGAAGCAGCTTTTGCCGTTGGCTGGTGACCGCACGCTCCTCGAGGACACGATCGCTCGGATTGAGGGCTTCGCGCCGCCGGAGCGTATTATGGTTGTCACGGCAGAGCGATTGCTCGATGCCGTCCGGCGCCAGGCCACTGCCCTGCCTGCCGCGTGCCTGGTGGGTGAACCCTGCAAGCGAGACACCGCGCCGTGCATCGGCTTGGCCGCGCTCTTGGTCTCCAGGAATGATCCGGACGCCACGATGGCGGTGATGCCTTCTGACCACGTCATCCGTCCTGCCGAGGCGTTTCGAGAAGCGATCCGCCAGGCAGAACGATTTGTCGAGGCGTCGCCTGGAAGGCTTGTCACGTTTGGCGTCCGGCCGACCTATCCTGCAGAGAGTTTTGGCTACATCCAGCAGGGGCAACCGCTCGACGTTGCTCCGGGCGAGGCCGCCGCCCACACGGTCGCCGCCTTCCGCGAAAAACCACCGGCTGCCGTGGCGGCTGAGTATGTTGCCGCGGGCACCTACCTCTGGAACGCCGGCATCTTCGTCTGGAAGGCATCGACGATCCTCGCCGCTCTGGCCGAGCGGCAGCCAGAGTGCCTCGAGAGGCTCGAGCGGATCGCGGCTGCCTGGGATACGCCTGAGCGGGACACGGTTTTCGCCAATGAGTTCGCTGCCATCAAAGGCATCTCGATCGACTACGCCGTCCTCGAACACGCGAGTGACGTGGTCGTGATCGAGGCTCCGTTCGGCTGGGACGACCTCGGCGGATGGTCAGCCGTCGCACGTCAGCGGGGCACCGACGAATGCGGCAACACGTTCGTGGGCCGGCATCTCGATATCGGCTCGGCAAATACGCTCGTCCATACGAACGGCGAGCACCTCGTCGTCACGCTCGGCCTCGACAACACGCTCGTCGTCCACACGCCACACGCCACACTCGTGGCAGACCGAACGCGTGAGGAGGAAGTGAAAAAGGTCGTCGCCGAGCTCGAGGCCCGCGGCTGGCACGACGTGCTCTGACCGGGGAAGATTCCCGCGGCTCATGAACGATCCTCGCCGGAGTCAGAATCCTCCTCGTCGGCTTGCTTGGCTTCCACTCCCGGAGGCATCGGAAACGCCCTGGCGGGATCGAACCCTGCCGCCTCAGCCTGGAGCGCGAGCGATTCTCCGATGGTCGGCCAGACCCGGGCCTTGAGGGCGTCGGGCGCCCAGGCCCAAATGCGGGCGCGGACCATGAGCGACGTGGACTGCTGCCGCATCACGTTCTCGAATGACGTTTCCACGATCCGTGGAAACGGCGGCAAACGCCCCTCGGGGTTCACGTGGACCGCCGGGCCCCCTTTCCTGCCGTACTGCCGCTCGTAGACGGAACTGGCGATCCGAATGAAACGGTTGAACGTATCCCGCCGTCCCTTGGCCAGACCGTCGAGGAGCGCCCGCTGGATCATCGCATCCAAGAACTGGCGGCGGTTCGAAACGTCGATCTCCATGACCTCTGCCATCTTCAGGGCCATGAACCGCTCGATTCCTCCTGAATACAGTGGGTCGTCCGCCTTCCCGGAATCACGCGCGATCTGGCGGAGCTTTTCAAAGCAATTCACCGCCTTTCGCTCGTCTCCATAGAGGTAGGCGAAGACCGTGGCCTGACGGAGAAAGGATTCGTAACCGCCGAGGAGATCCTCGACCGTGGCGCGGCCAAATTCGGCAGCCGAGAGCCCTTCGTCTGACTTGATCTTCTCAATGGCATCCACGATCCCCGTTTCGTAGGCATCGATGAACCGGGGGTCAGGAAGGATGTCGATCCGATTCCCGAGCGTATCGAACTCCACGCGGCCGCTCCGCATGAGGTATTGAATGTTGCCGAGCCGGGTCCGCATGAGCGTGAGCTCATTGATCCGCTCGCGGTTTCGATTCATGCGGGCGATGGCGATACTCTGCTCCGACCAATAGATGCCATGGGCATGGGGGTGAGCCCAATCGAGTGGACCGAATCGCTCCATGATCTCGAGCATGGCATCCGGTTGCATCCGGTAGCGATCAATGAAGACCCGCTTCTGCAAGTGCGGCACGAGCTTCCGGAAGACCGCCTTCTGAAGCCGCTCGTCGGCTTGAAGGGCGGCGATGAGCGGCCGATTGCTGCCTGGCGGCAGGCCGGTGCCGTAGCGAATCCGCACATCGACCGACGCCCCGTAGAGCATCGTTCGGCCCAGCATGCGGACGAACGCTTCATCCGGGGCCGCGCCATGGCTTTCGAGAAGCGCGATCGCATCGACCACGTCCGGATCCTGAAGGAGCTCCTCGATCGAATCGGCCGCATCCACGATCACCCGAAACCGTTCGATCACCTGCCAGGTCGTTCCATCCCCGGCCGGATCACCGTAGAGCTCGCGAAACTCCCGGGCCAATTTTGCCTTGTAGTACCAGTGTTCCCGGTCGAGTTTGCCACCGATCTTGTGGAAATAGATCCAGCCAAGCTCCATCGGGAGGTCGGGGTCTTTCGGATTGAGCGGCATGCCCCGCAAGCGAAGGAGGTCCATCGCCCGGTTGATCCAACCCCATCGCTCCTCGGGCACGCGGGTCGTGGCCGAAATGTTGTAGGCGAGGTTCCAGGACTGAAACGCCCAGACTCTCGGAAACCGTGGCTGGAGCGTGGTGATCCACTGGCTGAGCGTCTGGGCCTCGAAATACTGTCCCGCGTCCTGGAGGGTGCCGGCGCGAAGCCAGAGTGCGTCCACGGCGAGACCACGAAATGTCCCGAGCGCCGCGGTGGCGAGAGCGACATGCGGCGGCATACCGCGGGTATCTTCCAGGGAGACAACGAGCTCGTCCTCTTGCCGCTCGCGACCGATCGAGACCGCGAGCGACCCGGCGGCGACCAGCGCTCCCGCAAACACCGTGACGGCGATCGTTTGAACCAGGCGATCATTCATTGAAAAGGGAGCCTCAGGAGCCGCTGCGGACGAGATCTCGGCGATCGAGCACGATCCAGCCGAGGAGGCCGAAGGCCACCGGGTACACGATACAGAAAAGAACCATCCGCCAGGCCGCAACGGACGGTGGAATCGCAACACCGGTGGCAAGACTGGTAATCGCAGCGTCCGAAGAGAACGACGGCAGGACGCCGAGAACCATGTCCGTCACAAAGCCCAGGAGCATTCGGAATGTGGCATAGCCATCCCCCTCCGCGGCATACTTCGCCGCATACGCCATGCGTTCGGCCGCCCCCTCCACGGCCGTTTCGGCGACGATGTTGTAGAGCCCGAGCGAGTCACGAAAAAAATCACTGCCGATCGACGTCGCATAGACCACGAGCGTCGCGAGAATGGCTGATGGAAAGTCGAACATCGCTCCTGCCGCCACTCCCACGGCCGCCACGAGCGAGAGCTTGAACCACATGATCGCCAGGCAGAGAAGGAAGTTGGCCTCGAACCCCCCTGTCCTCACAAACAGCCGAAGCCCGTCTTGCGGCGGCAGGGTGATCGCCGCAGCTTTGACTTCGCCCGGGGGAACATGGTTCCGATTGGCAATCCGCACCCGCAGTTCATTCGACTCAGAGAGGACGGCTACGGGAAGCTCGAAAACGTGTTTCGCAAAACTCGGCAGGATCTGGACAGCCGGCTCCCCGTCCCGGAGTGGCCAGGGCGTGTCATTGAGCCAGAGCGCGAAGTGGACGTCTGCCAGGTCGATATCGAGGTTGTGAACGCGGGGTTTCATCTCGAGCTGCACCCGCGCGTCTTTGTCCCCTTGCGTGCCGAGGTCGCGAAACACAAACGTCGTCACCATGTCGGAAGTGACCGTGTGCCATTGCCAGTCATACTCGCGGCGGAGCCGCCGCCGCACGGCGTCGGGATTGCTGGCAAACACTTTCGGCTCGTCGGCCGCGACCTGATCGATGGCAGCGTTGATCGCGGCCTCGTAGGCCGCCGGGTCCGCCGGTGTCGGTGTCACCTCACGCCGCGCGACGAGAACCTGGCCGTGGACCGCCTCGCGATCGACCTCGTCCAAAGCAGGCTCGGCCGCCAGGATCATGACCAGCGTGTAGGAACCGATCCCAATCAACGCAACCAACAACAGGTTGTAGAGCGTGATACCGAGCCACTTCCCGACAAGGTATTCCCAGCGATCGAGAGGTTTGGCGAGCGTCATTTGAATACGGCCTGAGGCGATGTCGCCACACACGCTCCCACAGGCGAGGAATACCGTCAGGAGTGAGAGGATCAGCGACGCACCGCCGAGATTCCATGTGATGAGAAACTGCAATCGGTAGCTGAGGCGTTCGGAGGGATCGAGGAGGAGCGGCAACACCGGCACGCACGCCAGCAACAAAAACAGAAGAACCAGCGTCGATCGCATCCGGATCGCCTCTTCCACAACGGCTCCTGCCACCCCGGTAATGCCTCGGGGCACCGAGAGGAGACGGCGGATGGCAAACACCCCAACCACATACCCGGCGGCCATGCCGCAGGCCCCGAGCGTGGCGGCACGTGCCAGCGAAGAACGGAAAAGGAAGAACATTCCGACTGCGGCGGCGACACCAACGGCAGCGGCCCACCACCACCGGGCAATCGCGGCTCGAGGCCGATTATTGATATTTGAGTTGTTCATTCAATCGTGAATGGCCTGTTTTCGCCGCGCGATGCGACGGCAGCACTTGAATCAACTGGTCAAAGGTCGATTACGAAGGGGTGTCATCAGACGGATTCTGTTTCAGGCTTTCGATGAGATCCGTATCGACGGCGACTCCTTGAGTCGGCAACGCGACCGGCTGCCCTCCGCTCTCATCCTCGCCACTTCGCAAGAAGCCCGGAAGAGCACCGCCGCTTTTTGCCCCGCTCGTTGCCAGGCCTTCGGTACGGGCCTTCTCGACAACCTCAAGAAACAATGATTCGAGCCGACGCCTGGGCCGCTCGAACGCGACCGGCCCGATACCGTGCCGAGCCAGGAGCTCCTGGACCTCGCCCGACACGACCGGATCGAGAGGGGGCGTACGAATGAGCGACGCCGTTTCACTGGCAAGCAACTCGTCGCACGTGCCCTGGGCCCGGATTCGACCGCCGAACATGATGGCCACCCGATCGCAGAGATCTTCAACATCGGCCAACTGATGCGTACACAGAAGGATCGTCTTGCCACGCTGACCGAGATCACGGATGAGCTCCCGGATCTGGGCCGCACCGACCGGATCCATGCCGCTCGTGGGCTCGTCGAGGATCAGGAGCTGCGGGTCGTTGATGAGGCTCTGGGCGAGGCCGACCCGCCGCTGCATGCCCTTGGAAAACTCCCGCACCGGCCGGTGGCCGACCGCGTCGAGTCCCACCATCTCGAGAAGCCGCTCGATCCGATCGCGGCGAACTCGCGACGGAAGCCGAAACAGCCGGCCGTAGAAGTCGAGTGTCTCGCGGGCCGACAGGAATCCGTGGAGATAGCTCTCTTCCGGCAGGTAGCCGACGTGTTTTTTTGTGGCCACGTCGCGGGGCCGGCGGCCGAGCACGGCGATACGGCCGCGGGTCGGCGTGACGAGGCCGAGGATCATCTTGATCGTGGTGCTCTTCCCTGAGCCGTTTGGACCGAGAAGCCCGAAAATCTCCCCACGGCGAATCTCGAGGTCGAGCGACTCAACGGCCTTCACACGCGGCCGCATCCAGAAATCCCGAAACCATTTCGTGACACCGACGCACAAGACGTCGATACCGAGCCGTGTCGCGGCCTCTTTCATGGCGGCTGGCGACTGGACCGACGTATCCATCGTGTTTCCTCCCTGAAATCTTCTTCTACCTGCGCGACTTGCCCGAAGGTCCGCGGAGCTCCTCCTGCATCCGTTCCTTCTGCACGGCAGGGTCACGGTTCAACTGCAGATCGAGCTGCCCGGGCGCGGTGTAAAAGGTTTCCACCTTGCCCGTGAAAATCTTCTCGCGGCACTCGGCCCAGAGCCGCGACATGACGAGCCGCGGATGCTGTTCATACTCAGGAAGCAACTGCTCGAACTCTTCGCGAGCTCCTCGCACCCGTTCGACCACGCGAGAGCGATGCGTCTTCGCCGCATTAATCTTCCTCGCGACGTCGCCTCCGATCAGGATGTCATCGACCCGAAGGGCATCGAGGGCCCGGTCAATCTGCTCGTCGATGGCGATCGCATCGTCCTCGCGGCCGTCTTCACGGGCCGGATCGAGCGCATCGATCAGTTCGAGCAGCGAGGCACTGGCCTCCCCCGCCGTCTCACCGAGAATCTTCGCTCGATCCTGTTCCGCCGCGACGATCCGGCGGGAGCGGTCGGTCTCTGCCGTGGTCACGGCATCGACACTGTTCATCACCATCACAGGCGCCGACACTTCGTCGAGTGCCAAGGTATCGATCGCGAGCCCCGTTGCCATCTCGTCGAGCCTTCGCTGGGCGATACCGGAGGCCACGGACCGATCGACGGTGCCCTTGAGAACATCATCGGCCGGCAGCCTGGCCATCGTATGCACGATCGCCTGTTGGACGGTACATCGAACCAGCTCTCGGGCCAGAGCCGTATCGCCCACATTGGTGAGGTAGGCCACGGGATCTTTCACGCGGTAGGTAACCGACCAGCGGGCGTGGACGATGTTCATGTCGCCCGTCAGGAGCGACCCGTCACGCACCGGATCGAGAGGCCGGCCTCCGGAGCGACGAAGCTCCGCCTTGGTCTTCGCCTCTTCCCCCGCGCCGGCTGCATACCAAAACTCACGGTCGAGGGTGAGTGTCTGGGGCCTCGTATCGATCGTGATGACCTGCTCGATCGGGAAGGGAGCCGCGAAATAGGTGCCTCGTTCGAGAACGCGATCTTCGGATGTGCCCACGTAGCTTCCGAACCGCAGCCGGAGAGCCACCTCATTGGAGCCGACGGTAAAGAGGCCACTTGCCGCGTAGGCGATCAGAAGGATCACCATCACGATCTTGAGAATTCCGAAGCTCAGGCGGAGCGCCTCGGCCAGCGCCCGCTCTGCCGGATCGCCTGTCTCCCGATCACTTCTCTCCGGACCGAGAAACCGATCGGGAGCTGTGTCTTCGGGGGCGCGTTCTTCGATGGAGCCGGTCATGGGGAAGCCTCACCGGTCGCCGGAACTTCAGGGACACTATCGAACCAGTCGAGGATGCCCAACCGCTCAGCCGACAAAACGAAGGTCGTGTTGTGCCCGAGCATTTTTTCGAGTGCCTCGAGCCGACGGAGGAAGATCGCGAAGTCTTCGTTGCGTGCGAATGAGCCATACTCCCGCGATGCCTCACGATCCCCCTGGGAGCGAATGGACTGGGCGCGTCGCTCGGCAAAGGCGAGGATCCGGTCACGGGCACTTTCAGCCTCGCTCCGAATCGCCGAGGCCTGGGCAAGCCCTTCCTGAAGCGCGTTCTCGGCAAGTCGCTCTCGGGATGAGATCATCGTCTCAAACACTTTTGATGTCGTTGATTCGGGGAGAATGATCCGATAGAGCCCGACGCTCTCCACCTGGAGACCGTAGCCGGCATCTGCAAGAGACGTTTGAAGCGTCTGGTGTGCCTTTGACTCGATCTCATCGAGTGCGAGCTGATCGCGATCCTGGTTGACAAGCTGGTCGAGGCGATACCGGCTGATGATCCCACGCACCTCCCGCAGGCGGCTCGACAACTGCCTGCGAGCCTCGGCTGGTTCCTTGAGCGTCACGTAAAACGCCAACGGATCGGCGATCCGCCAGGTGAGATACGTTCGAACAATCACACTCTTCCCGTCGGCCGTCTGAAGCTCTTCGAGCCGGTCTTCGAGAAGCTGGATTCGCTTCGGGTAGTGCGTGATTTGATGGATCGGCCAGGGCAGCCGCCACTTGAGGCCGGGCGTGGCTTCGACACTGTCGTCGTCGGCTCGGTCGAAAAAAGTGCGAATGGCCACCTGGTCATACCGCACCTGATAGAGGAACATTCGGCTGGCCAGCATGACTGCCAGGACGCAACCAACGAGAATCGTGAAGCTGTGTTTCATCGTGAGGACCGTTTTTCCAGAACGAGCTTTTCAGTACGAGTTTTCGAGTACCAGCCAATCAATCGCCAAGGAGCGTGTCGATGGCCGACGATGGATCGGCAAAGTCCATCCGCAGCACCGGGAGTTTTCCAGGATCACCCGCGATGACGAATTTTCGACGGCCAGCCATGGCCGACGCGAGAACCTCGAGCAGCCGGCTGGCACGGTAATACCGAGGTGCTCGCTCATGGGCGAGGAGGTCTCCGCTGAAGCGTTCTCGCGCGGTCTGGTCGGCGACAATGCGGGTCCATCGCTCACCGCGTGCGACATGAACGAGCTCCGCCGCCTCGCCGCGGGCCTCACCGAGAAGCTCTTCGATCGTGGCTTCCAGGGCCGCGATCTTTCCGGCCGTTTCCTTGTCAACCTCGTTGTTTGTCGCCACCCGGGTGCGGAGGGCATCGAGCGCCACGATCGCTCCATCGAGTCGCTCGCTCAGGGCCACCGAGCCTGCAACCTTTGAAAGCGTCCCGACCGCGTCCTTCTTCGCCCGTTCCATGAGAGTCTCCCGCTCCTGCTGGGCGGCAATCTGGCGGTGGAAGGCACGGGCGACGGTGCCCCCCGGTGGCTTGAGCGACGTCATGGAAGCATCGACGATTCGCAGGCCGAGCCCGAGGGCATCAACCCGCTTCTGAATTGCTTGGGCGAGGACCGGCCCGGCCTCGGTCCGGCCACGAGACAACAGAAATTGGACGTCATGGCCGGCGAAATATCGGCTCGTCTCCTGCTGAGCGAGGACGGCGAGCGTTGTCTCCGGCTCGGGGGCTCGCTCCAGAAACGCGATGAGGTCATCCACCGTGTACTGCACGACCACCTCGGCGTCGAGCACGGCCAATCCCCGGATGCCCCCGTAGGCAACAAGCCCAGTTGGGTAATACTCGATCCCAATGCGATCCAATCGATCGTCGCCACGGGTCCAAAGAATAGGCGCATCGGGACGCTCTCGGGCACTCAGATCACTCGAGACACTGAGTTGGAGCACCCGCCGGGTCGGATAGGTTTGTGCTGTTTCGATCGGCCACGGAAGCTTGAAGTGGATGCCGGGTGAACGGGCCTGCCCTTCAATGCCACCGAATCTGAGGACCATGCCTTCCTCGTCTGGCCCCACGACGACGATGCAGCTCAGGGCCAAGAGGACAATGCCGCCAAAAATCGTCAGCGGTGTGAGTGAGCGGCCCAACAGCCGGTAGAGCCAGCTACCAGAGACCTCGACACCAAACTGGTAGCGGATTAGCTCGCTGACAACCTCGCCGAGCGTGCCTGGGGCCGTAAGAAGACCGAGGAGCCTGCTGTCGAAGGCGGGCCGCGGAATTTCACCGGGCCTCCGTGGACGGTATGCCTCCAGAACCGAAACGAGCAGGATTTCGGTTCCGATGAGGATCATGAAAACCGGAACCACGACGGCGAGCATCTGCAGGAATCGGCCGTCTTCCGTCAGGGCGACGATGGCAGACGCGATGAGCACAGCCCCCGCGACCACGGCACAGCTCATCAGGTAACTGGCACCGCCGCGAAGCAGTTGCCACGCCGAGGTGCGGGCGCATCCGCTCATCCAACGGCCGGCCACAAACGCGACGAAGGCGATGCCTCCAGACGCAAAGACCATGCCAACCGGCTGCGTTCCCGCGGCCATCGCCGTCTCTGGTCTGATGGCCGCCCCGAAGGAACGCCACAGGAGGACTCCGCCCATACCGAGGAGATAGCAGCCCACGATCCCGCTGGCGGCAGGCAGGCCGTAGATGACGAGGCTCGCCAGCCGCTGCCTCGCCTGGAGCAACTCGTCGGAAAGCTCACCGAAGAGAACGGCCGCGGCCGTTTCACCAGTGGCCAGTTTCTCCGCGGCGAGCTCCTCGCGTCGCTCGATCTCCTGCTGGCCGAAAACGAGGGCGAGCATGATCCAGATCGGAATGCCGCCGAGCATGTGCCAGGTGGCCGCGGTCAGCGAGCCGCTACCCGACCAGGCCGCAAGCGCAGCCATCGCAATGACCAGAACAGACTGGATGACCAGCCCGCCGATCGCGACGACCTTTCCTTTTCCGGCTTGTTCCTGGCTATCCTGCACGTTTTTGACCCGGTACCCATTTGTCTTGGCCGAAAGTCGGCCTCGTTCCCGCCGACCCTCGTCTCTCCGAGTGTAGCTTCCGCCGTTGGCTGGCGCCGCAATCTCGCCGGTCGATATCAAAATGCGGGAGGCTCGGGGGGGCCCGTGCCGGAGGCGACGGCGTAGGAGGCTGAGCGGAGCCCGGATGGCGAAGCGAAGGCTCCTTCGAGTGCAGCGAAGGGCATGGATGCCCGGAGCAAACGTCCGGCGACCCGGCACGGGCCACCCCGAGCCGGGTGCACAACCCGGGCTGGTACCCGAAGCATGCGTGACTCACACTAGGGACGTTTCCAACGTCCTTCGGCCCCCCCATGTTCACAATTGCCCGCCACGCCTTCCTCGAATCGATTCGCCAGCCGGTCTTCACGGTCTTGATCCTGGCCGGGATGCTGGCCCTCGTTCTCAACGTGAACCTGGCAGGTTTCACCTTTGACGATGACAACAAGATTCTCGTCGACATGGGCCTCAGCACGCTCTTGATCGGCGGCCTTCTGCTAGCCACGTGTACGGCGACGACCGTCTTAACCCGTGAGATCGAAAATCGCACGGTCCTGACGGTCGTCAGTAAGCCACTCCCGCGGGCAGCCCTCGTCGTAGGAAAATATCTCGGAGTTGTGGCGGCCCTTGTCACGGGGCTCTGGTCACTCACCGCCGTCTTCCTCCTGACGGTGCGGCATCGGGTCGTCACGAACAATTTCGACCTCTCCGAACACGATGGCCCCGTCATGCTGTTTGGATTGCTCGCCGTTTTCGGAGCCGTCGCGATAGCAGCGGCTGCCAACTACCTCCGCGGCCGACCGTTCGGGAGCCTGTTCATCGTCGTCCAGGCCCTGACGGCCACGGCGGCCATCATGATCGTCGCGTGCGTGAACCGAGACTGGAAGCTCCAAAACCCTCTTGTGGAGTGGAACCCGCAGTTGATGATCGCGGTCTTGCTTGTGTTTGAGGCCACGCTCGTGTTGGCGGCGGTGGCGATCGCGGCGTCCACCCGACTCGGCAACGTGATGACGCTTCTGACCTGTGCGGTCGTGCTCCTGGCCGGGCTCGTGAGCGAATTTTTTCTGGGATCGATCGTGGCGGGCACGACACCTGGGCCGGCGTGGGTTCGCTTCCTCGCCTGGCCCGCGTACGCCGCGATCCCAAACCTGCAGTTTTTCTGGGCCGCCGATGCCCTCACCCAAGGGCATGCGATTTCCCTCTCGCATGTCGGCTCGGTCTCGCTCTATTGCCTCTGCATGATCGTGGCGATGCTCAGCCTGGCAGTGGCGCTTTTCCAGACTCGAGACGTCGGCTGAGCGCCGCCGCCTCGGCCCGCTCGACATCCTCGCCGCATCGCACGAGCCGGGCCGAATTGAAAATCACGAGCAGGCCGCTGCCGATGTGGAGAAAGGCCGCGGCAACGGGCGAGAGATAGCCCGCTCCAGCAAGCGCCATGAACACGACGATGAACACCGCTCCCACGACGAGGTTTTGTCGGATGACGCCAATCGTCCGGCGAGAGAGATCGACGAGGAAGGGAATCCGATCGAGGTTGCTATTGAGCAGCGCGATGCTCGCCGAGTGGATGGCCACGTCGCTTCCGGCTGCCCCCATCGCGATCGACACGTCACCCGCTGCGAGCGCGGGGGCGTCGTTCACGCCGTCGCCAATGACGGCCACCTTGTAGCCACGCGCTTTGAGGGCATCAACCATTTCGAGTTTTTCATGCGGCAGAACCTCGGCCTTGAACTCTTCAAAATGCATCTGTGATGCCACGCGGCGGGCGACGCTCGTGCGGTCGCCGGTGAGGATCACGAGCCGCTTGATCCCCATCTGCCGGAGCTTGTCAACGGCGGCGGCGGCTCCGGGGCGAGCGTTGTCTTCGAGGCCGATCCACCCGATGAAGGCCCGATTTCGGATGACGCAGAGCACGCTGAGGCCGTCTGCCTCGGGGCTGGCCTGAACAACTTGAATTGCCTCCCGTGTGGCATCGTCAAGGCCGACGGACGGATCGACGAGCCACGAGGCCCGGCCGACGCGAATCTCGGCTCCTTCCGCGGTTGCGACGAGGCCTCGGCCGGCAATCTCTTCAAACGCCGTAGGGCGTTCGAGAGGCACACGGGCCCGACGTGCCATTTCCGTGACGGCCCGAGACACCGGATGCCGGCTGTCTTGCGTGGCGGTGGCAGCGAGCCGCAGGAGGTCAGCCGCCTCGATACCCTCGACCGGCGCAAGCCGCGTGACCGACAGAACACCGGTGGTAAGCGTTCCGGTCTTGTCGAAAACAATTGCCGAGAGGTGCCGTGCCGCCTCGAGTGTGGCCACGCTCTTGACGAGCACACCGAGCCGAGCGGCCGCCGAGAGCCCTGCCACCATCGCCGTGGGCGTCGCTAGCACCAGCGCGCTCGGGCAGGCGACGACGAGCATCGCGATGGCCCGGCTGAATGCCGTGTCGGGGTCGCTTCGCAGCGCAAAGAAAAGCACCACGCCCACGAGCATAAGCACCGTCGGGGTATACCAGGTGGCGTATTGATCGATGAGGCGAACGATGGGTGGGCGGGTGCGTTCTGCCTGGAGAATCAGTTCGCCGACCTTTCCCAGGAGCGTGTCAGAGCCCGCCTTCGTGACGGCAATGTCTAGAACGCCCGTGAGATTGATCGTGCCGCCAAAGACCTCGTCACCGATGGCCTTGTCGACTGGGAGCGACTCGCCGGTCACGCTCGCCTGGTTGACCGTGCTGGCTCCGGTTTGGATCTCCCCGTCTGCGGGAATCGTTTCGCCGGGCCGCACACGAACGACATCGCCTGGCCGCAGTTTCTCGGCCTCGATCGTTTCCTCCGCCAATTCCTCGGCCGTCGCATTCGGCAACAGCCGGTGAGCCTTGGTTGGTGAGAGCCGCATGAGCGACTGGATACTCGCTTCAGCGCCGATGGCCGTCCTCTTTTCGAGAAGGCCCGAGAGCGTCATGAATAGCGCAATGGCCGCGCTTTCCTGATAGCTCCCAGCCGCAGCCGCTCCGAGCACAGCCATGGCCACAAGGGCGTTCATGCCGGCCAGGCCAGCCGCCAGGTCGCGGATGGCAAGCCACACGAGCGGTGCCCCGAGTAGCACTGTGGCAACTGCCGCAGGCAGAGCCGGATAGAGCGGCTTTGACCAGAGCATGCCTGCCACGAGGGAGCAAACAAGCAGCGTCGCCCCTGCAAGAACAACGAAAAACGGCCAGCGAAGCCGCCTGTCGGCCTCCTTGGAAACGTCGGTGGGCGACGCGACCGCAATGGTCTCAGTGGCAGAAATCGTGGCTTCCATTCTAAAAAACTATAGTTCACCGACCGCGGTCAGCGCGTAAAAAAAGTGGCCACCCCGAAGGGTGGCCACTTCAAAAACAATCTTGCTAAGAGGAGACACCAATCACGGAGCAACAGCCTCAAAGCCAACCGGAACCCGCAGCCGGCGAACCCAGATAGCCTCAGCAACCTCGTCGTAGCCTTCTTGACTCACAAAATCGACCGCGACACCCATAGGATCAATGCTATTTCCGATGTAGCCATCGCCCCTCACATCGGGGTCGGCGTCAGAAACAGTGTCAAACACCTTGGCAACGTGAAGATCCGCAAAAAGCACAGGAGCAAAGCCACCCGTGCCATCTCCCTGCTTTGGCTGATGAAAGGGCTCGATCGAGGACATGTCGTGAAGATTCAGCGCTCCTCGAACACCCACCAACGTCGCTGCCATCCCTTGACCAACCGTCGCGCCGCCCGTCATGGATTCGGCGTACGGATCGTTGGCCCTTCCAATTGTCCGTCCCGCATACGTCGTCAGCAACGCAGCGGTAGTAACGTTATCCCGACCCGCACGGGCAGCCCCGAGAAGCGCGACTTTGGCGGCCGAGGTACCCCCCTTTGTTGAAAGGATGTTCTCAGAAAGTGGCCCATCACCGTCAATGGGACCCAAGTCGCCCGGATCATAACCGTCCCGCATTCCAGCACCACCAACCACCGGATCACCGCGGCTGAAATGCCAGGTCGAGACATAGTTGGTATTGAAGCCCTCGTCCCAGAGCTGCCGGGTTGTGGGCCGACCGTCAAGGCCGTCGTAGGCATTTGCAGGATCGGCCGCCATTGCATCCGCCCAACGATCTGCGGCGATCCCGACCATAGGGTCACCGATCAACAACGACATGTCGAGGTCGCCTGCAATTTCTCCGACCGCACGACTCACCTTGGCCTTGTGTGCCGGGTCAAGTGCCTTACCCGGAGTGTTCGACTTGATGCCGATCAAATCTGCAACCCAGCCGTACTCGCTGATGCTTCCATCTCGGTTGTGATCAACCGCACCGGAGCACATGACTCCGTCGTTGTTGTTCGCATAGAGCGTGAAGCCGCGGCCAAAGCCTGAGAGATTATTCATGCTCGCCGAAGCATTCGCTGAGGCACGAGCCGAAGAGAGCGCGGGAAGCAGCAAGGCGACCAGCGTTCCGATAATTCCGATGACGACCAGCAGTTCGACGAGCGTAAAGCCCCGTCGATGATGGGATGTCGTGGACATGGTGAAAAACTCCTAGAAGAGAAGAGAGAAAAGAAGAGAGAAAACAGAAAAGTGACCCGAATCAAATCTACTGAAAAATCCCCAGGGAAGTTCTTTCGACCCTCCCGCTGGCAAATCGTACCAGCTTCGACCATAAATGCAAGTATTGGTTGAAAATTTAGTCGAGCGAGGTCGGAGGGGCGTTGGCTTCCGTTCCTTGCTGCCCTCGAGCAATTGGCCCCAACGGGGGGATCGCCGGAACGCGAAAAGGCCTGAATCATGATCGCTTTTGTCGATAGGTGGGGGGAATGTTTTTCCCGATTGTTTTTGGCCGTGACCATGGCAGCGGCCCCTGCGCTGCCTCCAAAGAAGGCACCAGACGCGACCCCGCCCGCCAAAGCCGCCGATCCGAAGCTCCCCACCCCAGCCCCTGAGTCGAAATCCGTCGCCGTTGAGGAAGCGAGAACCCTCCGCGCGGCAGGCAGACTCGACGAGGCCCTCCAGGTTCTGCGGACCGCGAACCGGGAAATCAAACAAGCCGATGGCGAGATGTCACCACGGCTCGTCCCGGTCAACAACCTTGCTGCCGATATCCTGGTCGATCAGGAGCAACTCCCCGCGGCGGAAGCCCTCGTCGAGAAAACGACGGCGCTCCACGAGTCGCTTCTCAAGGCCGGCAAGATCAGCAAAGAATCGCTGGGCGGCACGCTCCTCGTCACTGCAAGAATCGAGGCTGCCGCAAAAAGGTTCCTTGCCGCGATCGAGAAGGCCACCCAGGCACTTCCGCTGCTCGACAAACTCGAGGGCCCGCGGAGCGAAGATGTGGCTCGCGGAAGCGAGATCCTCGAGATGGCCGTCGAAAACCTGGAACGGCTGCTCGGCCCCACGGATACGATGACGTCCGACGCCCGCTCGAAGGCGGCCGACGTCTTCGAGTCAATTGGACAACTCGATCGGGCAATCGCCCAGCGAAAGGGAATTCTGGCGAGCGTGTCGGCGCGGGCCGGGCAGGCTGAGATCGACGATGCGGCAGTTCGGCTCGGACGGCTCATGGGGATAGCCGGCCGATCGGCTGAGGCCGTTGGAATTCTCGAGTCCGATTCGGGCACCTCGGCGGCGCGGCTGCGACTGCTGGGCGAGCTCCAGCTCTCGTCCAACCAGCTCCTCGCCGCCGACGCCTCCTTTGAAGAGGCGATGAGACTCGAGACGGCCTCGTCCAAGCCGTCGCCCAACGTGGTCGCCGCTGACCGTCTCCGTCGCCTTCTCGTCGCCGTCCGTCGTGGCCGGGTCAATGCCCTTCCTGACTGGTTCGCGAAGACGCTGGACCCGTTGGGCAAGGCTTCGCCGGCCGAGACCGCCACAGCGATCAACGGCATCATCGCCGGCAGTGAAATCCTGGTTACCCTTGGCAACCCGGCTGCTGCAATCAGTCCTTTGAGTTCCGCAGCTTCCATGCTGAAGAAACAGCTTGGGGGGAATAAAGCCAAGGCCAAGGCCAGGCCCAAGAAGGGTGCTCCGGTGGTAGCCGAGGTCGTTCAACCTGTCAGTTCAGGGCCGATCGCCGAGGTTACCGCCCGCCTCGCTGCCGCCCACCTCGCCGTTGGCAGCGCCGCCGAGGCTCAGAAGATCGCGGAACCTGAGCTTGGTGCTGCAGCGGTCACGCTGGGCCCCGGTGATGGACGGGTGAACCTGCTGCGTGCCATGGCGGCTGGCGGTGCCAGTGGACAGGGCAACCATGAAGCCGCGATGGCACTTGCGTCGCAAGCCCTCGCGTACGGTCTTCCCCGGCCGGATGACGCCTGGGAGGAAAACCTGACAGCGGTCTATGACCGGCTCGCAGCCAGTGACGCCCACAAAGACTGGCGAGGAGACTTCATTGCGGGCCGGGTGCGACAATTCGGCGAAGGACATCCCCATGTCGCCACAGCATGGAGCCTTTTCGGCTCGGCCCGCCTGGCCGCCGGTGATTGGCCGGCCGCCATCGAATTTTTTTCCAAGGCCCTCTCCCTGCAGCGGACGACGCTCGGTGAAAGCCATCCAGATGTCGCCGCAAGCGTTGCCCTCTTGGCTCACGCCCAACGAGCCAGTGGTGATCCTGCCAAGGCAGCTCAAACCGCGGCCGACGCCGTGAACATGCTCGAACAGAGCGTGGGACTGAACCATCCTGCGACCCTCGAGGCGATCGACGTATTGGTGGCGGCCCGACTTCAGGCCGGTGTGAAAGATGGCGTTGCTGATCTGCTCCGGCGGCTTTGCGGTGCTGAGACGATGGCCCACCCCATCCGTCGGGCATACCACCTGACGCGGCTCGCCGAGGTCACGGCAACGAAAGACAAGGCGACGTCGCGAACCAGACTTCAGGAAGCCATGGCACTTCCCTGCTGGAAATCAGACTATTCGCTCACCCCCTCTCAGCGTCAGCAGTTGGCGGATATCGCTGCCTATGCAGCCCGCGTCTACCGTATGATCGGCGACGATGCCGCCGGCAAAACCACGCTGCTCACGGCCCGTTCGATCGCCCTCCGGCTGGACGAATCCGGGTCGCTCCTCCCCCGGATCGAGCGGCTGGCAACCCCTGAGCCATGACGCCCTGGGCTGGAGAAACGGCCATGAATGGCTTTTTCTACTGAAACTCAGAATCCTGCCGCGGTCCCTTCGACAGCGCGGCGGATACGGCGAGCCGCCACCTCGGCGGCGTCTGTGGTGACGACCGAAGCCTCGAATTTGGCCCGCCGGTTTCCGAGCGCGGCTGCAAGGCGAGCGAGGTCGTATCGACGTGGGTGGTCGTCGGCCAACGGGAGCGCAGCAGCCCGGGCGAGGAGTTCAGATGCCTTCGCGGCCATGCCCCGAGCCTCGTCCCCCATGCCCGCCTTGGACTGTTCATCAGACTCGGCCAGAGCGATCTCGGTGGCAAGGACGAGCGGCACAAACAGTTCGGGATGCGACTCGCCATTGGCCACCTTCCGAATGCCGGTCATGTCTTTGTGGAGATCGAGAACTTCGTTGACCTCCTTTCGTGCCCCCTCGACGTCACCGTACTGAAGACGCGCCGCACATCGCGCCAGGGACAACCGCAAACTGAGAAGCTCGGCCTCCAATCGCTTGTCTGGCGGCGCCTTTTTTACATCATTGGGGAGCGTTTGACCGAACACCCCGTCGAGTGCCTTCGAGGCCGCGTCGAAATGGGCAAGAGACTTTTCGAGAAGCTGGCCTCGATCCAGGCCATTCACCGCAAGGATGGTCGCGGTGCCCTCCGCCTTTTTGTCGCCCTCAGCCTCCGGAGCCGGAGGCATCTCGAACGGCAAGCGGCTCAATTCAAACGTCGCGATCCCTGCAATGAGCTCAGGATGGAAGTTGCTCATGAGGGCCCTTTTGTGCGGGGAACCAACCACCGTCGCTCCGGCGTTCTCGAAACGTTCAGAAAGTTTCTTACGGACGTCGGCCGACGCCTTGATGAACGCTCGGATGGCTTCCACCTGCCCTGCGACAGCCTCGACCACAGCCGGCTCGGGAGGTTTGCTGGCACCGCTCGCTGCCGCCTGGCTGGCATGCATCAGCCGCAGGCGTTCGAGACAGACCGCCGCGCGGAGGTTCTGAAGCTCAATGGCTCGCAGGTCGAGATCGACCATAGGCACTTCGAGTTTTGGGTCATCCAGCTTTTCCATGGTCGAGAGTTGTTTCTGGAATTCCCGGTCTTTGAAGACCTCCTGGGTGGCAACAAAGGTCGCCTCAGCGGCATCGAGCCGCCCGAGCTGAAGCTCGGCAAATCCCCGCCGCATGAGCGCATCAATCGTGTCTCTTGACCGCGCCAGAAAATCAGGGGCCTTCCGGTTTGGGCTCACCAGCTCGATGATGACATCAGCGGCGGCTGTCGCCTTTGCATACTCGCCTGCCTCCAGGAGCGTGCGAAGGCCGGCCCAGTCAACGACCTTATTGGGAGGTTCCTTGGATTTGTCATTGGGTACCGGTTTTTGGCCGAGACCGACGGCGCAGCACGATGCGAGAATCACCACCAATATCGACGTGAATCGGGTCATGGCGCCAAGCCTTTGAGGAATGAGATGGCCCAGGGTCGTTGTCAGAAATCGGACTCGACGGGTTTGACGTCGGCTGGAGTCTCACCGGTTCCCTTCTTGCCCCTCTTGCCCTTCGGGGCTGGCTTCTGAACGTCGGTCCGCGGTCGAACCGGGACTCTGAGCTCCACGTCCCAGCGGCCGACAACATACTTGTCGATCAAGCCGATCCGCCGTTTGCCACTCCCATCGACGTCCGCGGCATAGAGGTCCTTCGTATAGCTCCCATCGCCATCCACATCGCGATACCGGTCCTTCTCTGCGGAGAACTCCCCGTCCTCATTGGCATCGAACCACGGCTCGCAGGTCAGAATCGCCCTGCTATCCTTCTTCGTCGATGCAGGCCCACCGTGAATCGGGAGTGGCGGCCCGTCATACCCCTCAGGTCGCTCCGTGACAAAGTGGCCAGCCGTCCGCAGGACGAGCTTGCCGACGTCGAAAAGCATCCGGTCTCCACTGGGCTTGAACGAGGCGAGAAAGGGCATCATCGACGCGGTCACAAGCACGCCCCCGACGAGCATTGCCCCGCCAATGCCCCCTGCGATGACTCCCCCGATTCGATCGCCCAGCGGATCGACATCGACCTGTTCGAGGTTCACGACCTCGGTCGTGTGAAACCGTCTCCGAATGACCACAAAAGGCACCCAGGCCAGGACTCCGAAGGCGATGAGAATTGCCCAGGGTTGTGCGATGTCGTTACTCACCATCCCGATCCACGATGCCAGAAAGCCTGCCACTGGCTCATGAAGGAGGACGGCAAGCGTGAGGCACGCCATGAGCTCGAGCGCCGCCACGCCCGCAGTCCACATCCCGACCTCCCAGCCGTAATAGGCAAAGAAGAGGACGAACGCGAGAACGGCGAAGTCAAAAAGTATTTCCATGTTCGAAGCAATACCGTCGTGTTTGGCGGCGTCGGGTTTTGCGGCTGTTCTGTTCGTGGCCGTCGTAGTCAGGACGTGGTGACGCGAAGGATCTCGTTGACGCTCGTCTCCCCCTGAAGCACCTTCACGAGGCCGTCGGTCTGAAGCGTGAGGGTGCCGCTCTCGGTGGCTGCCTTCTTGAGGTCGGTGATTGAGGGACTCGGACGGACGAGGGCCCGAATCGAGTCATTCATGACCAGCAGCTCATGGATGCCCATCCGCCCTTTGTAGCCGGTACCTTTGCACTTGTCGCAGCCTCGCTCACGGTAGATGTGGTCAACGGACCCCCGCTTGAGGTTGAACTTCTTGACCAGGCCTTCGGGTGGCTGGCAAGGCTCCTTGCAGTGGGCGCAGAGCCGCCTGGCGAGCCGCTGCCCGAGGACCGCGGTGATGGCTGTCTGGATCAGCGTGGGCTCGAGGCCGAGGTCCAGAAGCCGCGTGATCGTGGCTACCGAGTCGTTGGCATGGAGCGTCGAAAATACGAAGTGACCCGTGAGGGCAGCCTGGCAGGCAATCTCTGCCGTTTCCTTGTCTCGAATCTCACCGACGAGCAACACGTCGGGATCTTGGCGGAGAACGCTGCGAAGAATGCTTGCAAACGACACGTCTGCCTTGGTGTTGACGGCGATCTGCGTGATGTTCTCGAGACGGTATTCGACCGGATCCTCGATCGTCGTGATGTTGTGCTGATGGGCATCGATCTCGTTGAGCGATGCGTACACGGTGGTCGTCTTTCCGGACCCGGTCGGGCCGACGACGAGAAACATGCCATAGGGTTTGTGGATGATTTCGCGGAGCGACTTGAGGACCGGCGGCCGTAGACCAACGGCGTCGAGGCCGGCGTTCACCACGCCGCCCGACCCACTCAGAATTCGCATCACGAGCTTTTCCCCGTAGCTCGTCGGCGTCGATGCCACACGGACGTCAAACTTGCTCTCTCCAAACCTCATCGCGAACGTGCCGTCCTGCGGCCGGCGCCGCTCGGCGATGTCCATGTCGGAGAACACCTTGATCGCCGAAATCACTCCTCGGCTCACGTCGGAGCTCGTTTTCTCGACGTCCCGAAGGACACCGTCAACTCGCACCCGCACGTAGTACTCCTTCTCATGCGGCTCGAAGTGGAGGTCTGTCGCCTCCTGGCGAATGGCCGTGAGCATGATGTCTCGTGCATTGCACACGTTTTCGGAAACCGGTGTCCCGTCATCGGGGTTCAGTCCATCGGCGGTCAACTGCATCGCGATCGTTCCGTCTTTCCTGACGAAGGCAAAAAGATCGGGAGGCGCCTCCTTGACCACTTCCTGTTGTTTCAACCGGCCCTGACTCGCCACGGCCTGGACTTTGGCCACCATCGACGTGAATTGCTCACGCAGGCTGAGTTTTTTGGTTTCTTCGACGGGTCCTCGCGCCACTCGCCAGGCCGCCTTGAGATCGGCCACGACGTTTGCCATCCCCTTGCCCGACAAATACTTTCGCGAGTCCGTGACCAGGGCATCTCGTTTCCGAGTGAAGGCGATCAACGCGACCGGCAAGACAATCCAGACGGCAGCGAGCGCCGGGAGGCCCACGAACACCATCCCGGCAAGGAATGCGACCACAATCCCACGGAAGATGAGGTTCCACATGTCGTGGTGATCAACCCCGAGGCTGGAAGCCGCATGACGCACCCACGCGCAGGCCCCCGAGAGCGCAGCCACGGTGAGGGCGTAGGCACTCAGGAGGGCAAGCCCAAGCCACGGGAACTCAGAAAATGACGGATTCTCGATGTCCACAGGTATTGATGCAAAGGTCTGACGCGAGTCCACAGTCGAATGCCAGCCTCAGTATAGAGTGAGAAGCCCTTGCATACTGCCTGCCCACGCCCCCTCCAAGCACCGCCGGTCGGAATGCGTATACTGTCGGGAGGGGTGGGCCAGTGGAGCACCACCCTTCGGCATGGCTTCTCGAGCCCGAGAAGCTGGCGGAATCGTTCGCGGACGAAGGTACGGCGACATGGATATTTTTCGACGCCCAGGCCATGGAGGCCACAATCCTCACGGGGTGACGCTGGCGGAACTGCTGGTGACCATTTCGATCTTACTCATCATCCTGGCGTTTCTCCTCCCGGTCTTGGCCTCCGCCCGCGAGTCTGGCCGCCGTGCCGGATGCCTGAACAACCTCGCCCAGATTGGCAAGGGAATGACCGGCTATGACACCAATCAGGGGCACCTGCCGGGTTGGAGGATGGCGATGCCGGGGTATACCGACCTCTCGGGAAATCATATTTCATGGGCCATCGCGATCCTGCCGTATATCGATGAAACGGATATCTACGACTGGTTTCGCTCCTATGCAAACGGGGCTCTCGACGTAGACGACGTCCGAAATAAGCGGCTCCAACGGTACACATGCCCCACCGTCAATTCACTGGTGAAAATTTCGGCCCCGATCTCCTACATGGGAAACGGCGGGACAGGAGCCGAGGTGCTTCGCCCGGATGGGCACCAGTACCGAGGCGACGGCGCACTCGTCGATGTGGTCGGGAGCAACACTTACGCACCCCTCACGCAGTCGCTGTCCCTCATTGGAGCTCGTGACGGAACGGCCTCGACCCTTCTCGCGACCGAACGCACCGGCTCCGGAGCCCCGCTGAACGTGTCGTGGGCTGACCCTCCCCTGCCCGCGATTCCAAACGCGAATGCCGTTCTCACGACTCACCTCGTACTTCACCCACCGGCTTTGGGCGTCGGCGAGTTTCCCCCGGCGGGCAAGCGGGCCGTCAATCCAGAAAACAGCACGACTCTTTCAACAAACCCTGACTGGATCCTCAGGTATCCGTCCTCCAGGCATGTCGATGGGGTCTGTGCCGTATTCTGCGATGGGCGAACCCAGTTTGTCAGTGATCGAATTGCTCCCTGGGTCTACGGCCAGATACTCACGACTGACCGTCGGGCACGATCGCCACGAGCTGCCGCATGGGAGGTCTATCCCGTCGGCAACGAGTGGGTACGGTATGTGTTCGTCGAGAAGGATCTCAATCCGAAGAAGTAGAGCCTGCCGAGGACTTGCCTTTTTCGTGTTTCACGGCCCACGGCCCATGCAAAGAAGACTGCCCATGAGCCACTTCGATGCTCGCCGCCTGACACCTTCGGCCAGTTCGACCTTCCTTCGGTTTCGCTCTTTGATCGCCTGCCTGGCGTGGCTCTCAGGACCGTGCATCGTGGGGCTGCCGTCGGTGGCGGCTCAGGCGGAGGATGCCTCGCCCTGTGACTCCGGTTGGCTCGAATCGTTTCGCCGCTCTCGCGAGGCGGTCGAATGGAGTGACGTGGTCATTCGCCTCGACTGGCGGCTCCAGCGGCACGCGGTGGATGGCCGTTGCCGCGTCCTCGATCCGTCCGACCGCGTTGTTCGCTCCGGCAGCGAGAAGGAGTGCCGACGCGTAATGGCGTCGCTCGAAGCCAATGGAACGATTCCATCCCACGCAGGGCCGACCGTGATCGTTCTTCACGGCCTCGGCCAGAGCCGCGGATCGATGCGACCGTTGGTCGATCACCTCCGGGCTTCCGTTGATGCCACCGTCATCTCTTTCGGGTATGCCAGCCTGAAGGCAAACCTGGATGCCCATGGGCATTCGCTGACGGAAGTCTTGGCAGACCTGCCTCCTGATACCGCCATCAGCTTCGTCGGGCACAGCCTCGGCAACCTCGTCGTTCGTCGGTGGATGGCGCTGGCTGATGATCGCGACCTCGACCGGGTCCACCGTGTCGTCATGCTCGGACCACCCAACCAGGGCTCCCGCCTGGCCAGCTTCACTTCAGGCCTCTGGGGAGTTGCCGGCCATGTCGAAGGGTCGGCCCGCGATCTCGTTCTCGACTGGAAAAAGGTTGCCCCTGGGCTGGCCGTGCCCCGCTGCGATTTCGGGATCGTGGCCGGGGGACGAGGCGATGACGATGGCTTCAGCAAGCTGCTCCCGGGCGATGACGACGCGATCGTGTGCGTCGATGAGACTCGACTGGAAGGAGCCCAGGATTTTCTGCTCTTGCCGGTTCACCATGTCGCGATGATGCGGGATCCCGACGTGCAGCGGGCCACCGTCTCGTTCCTCGAAACGGGTCGCTTTGCGGTCGTCGAACCGGAGCCGGATACGGCGGCACGCGAAACGAACCCATGACACCATGACACGGCCGAGAGCTTCCGCCCCACAGGCCATTCCCCGGGGTCGCGTGGCCGGTATCGATTACGGACGGCGGCGGATCGGAGTGGCTGTCTGCGACTCCGAACGGATCATCGCGAGCCCGCTGTGTGTGCGGGAGACGATGGGCGACCACACAGCCGACGCAGCCTTCTTTCAATCGCTCGCCCGAGACGAGGAGCTCGCAGGATTTGTGGTCGGTCTGCCGCTGCATGCAGACGGTAGTTCGAGCGGCATGTCGCAGGAGGCCCAACGGTTTGGCGGCTGGCTCGCCCGTGCGACCGGGCTTCCGGTCGCCTATCACGACGAACGGTACACATCGCACGAAGCAGCCGGGATGCTCTCGGGAATCGGCCTGTCCCGGGGTCAGAAGAAGAGCCAGAGCGACGCGGTGGCCGCGCAGGTGATTCTCCGATCGTGGATGGACGCCGAGAAGGCGATGCTCGCCGCGTGTCATCCGGTCCGCATCGTGGTCGGCTGCGGCTACCTCGGCGAGCGGGTCGCCCGTCTGTGGGTGGCCGGCGGCGACCGCGTCATCGGCACCACCCGCTCACCCGCTCGCGCGGAGCGGCTCTCGTCCTTCGGCATCGAGCCGGCGATCCTCGATGTCACGGCGGCCGACGCTGGCTGGGAGGAACTCTTCAGGTCGGCTGGCGACCCGACCACCGTCTTTTGGAGCGTGGCCTTCGACCGCTCGTGTGGAGCGACGTATCACGACGTGCATGTCGCTGGACTACGGCGGATGCTCGATGCCCTCGCGAATCGTCGAAGCGACCCGCCACCGCGGATACTCTTCGCGAGCTCGACAGGCGTGTGGGGAGACGAGCAGGGAGGGATCGTGAACGAGGCAACGCCTCCTGCGCCGAGCCGCGAAGCGGGCCACGTTCTCGCCGAGGCCGAGCAGGTTCTCGCCTCGCATCCCGCCGGCCCGGGCACGTCGCTCCGATTTGCCGGCCTGTATGGACCGGGCCGGCTCCCCCGGCTGACGGACCTTCGAGCGGGCCATCCTATCGCTGCCGACCCCGACTCGTGGCTCAACCTTGTTCATATCGATGATGCGGCATCGATCGTCGTGGCGGTCGCCCACGCGGCCTCACCGCGGTCGCTCTACGTGGTATCGGATGGTCGACCCGTGCTGCGGCGAGATTGGTACGCGACGCTCGCGGAACGGGCAGGTGCCCCGCCCCCCTCGTGGGACACGTCGGCACCGCCAAGCCGCGGGGGAGACAAGCGGGTCGATCCCTCGCTCGTGCTGGCTGATCTCGCAATCAGTCTGGCGCATCCGGATGCCCTGGAAGCTTTACCCGAACTTCTCGAACACCCTGGGATTCCGTGAGGATAGCCTTACCTGAGCGCTGGCACTCGCTCCTTCAGTGTGGGCGGTGCTTGAGCCGCTTCCGCGATGTCTGTGACGCCCGAAAGAGCCCTCAGGTAATCGATCGTGACGTTCATCGCCTCGTCAAAGTAATAGTCCCGCTTCACGATCGGCCGCTTCGTAAACTCACTCTCCTCGAGCCGCTTCTCCTCTTCGTCTTCAGCCGCCTTGCCTTCGTTCCACTGGCGGGCAAACTCCTTCTCCAGGAGCGAAATCGACTTCTCGTTTTTTCGCCGCTGGTAGCGGGCAATCTGATCGGCCAACTCGATGAATTTCTCGTCAGCCGCCACCCGCTGGGCAGACCGCTGCCGAAGCATCTCCACCATGCCCGGATTCACCCTGGCTTCCGGCTTGTACCGTGCCGGGGGCACTCGGTCGAACGCGATCGCATGATCCAGATCCCCCTCGCTCACCGGCAGGTGGGTCGTGATGCTCGGGAGGACCACGTCGCTCTTGACCCCTTCGAGCTGCGTGCTCGCGCCGCTCGGGCGGTAGAACTGCTGCATCGTGATCTTGATGGCGCCGAGCGAGGGCGCGTTGTCGAACCGCTGAAAGAGCTGGCGGCCCAGATCAAGAAGGCTCTGGACCGTTCCCTTGCCGTGGGTGGCATCATCTCCCACGATCAGCCCTCGGCCGTAGTCCTGGATCGCGCCGGCCAGAATCTCACTGGCACTGGCGCTGAACTTGTTGGTGAGCACCACGAGTGGCCCGTCCCAGGAAACTCCGGCATCGACGTCATCGTACGACCGCACCTGGTGGTCGGCATCTTTGATCTGCACGACCGAGCCGCGGTCGATGAAGAGCCCCGTGAGCTTGATCGACTCCGGGAGCGAACCGCCGCCGTTGTTCCGGAGGTCGAGCGCGATGCAATCGACTCCCTTCGTCCGAAAATCCTCAATGAGCCGCTTGGTGTCCCGTGTGCTGCTCTTGAAATCAGCCTGCCCCTGCTGCGCGCCCGTCATGTCCATGTAGAAGCTCGGCAGGTTGATGACGCCGATCCGATAGGGGGAACCGTCTGGCTTCCGGCCATGTTCGATGATCTCCCCACGGGCCTCGGCATCCTTGAGCTCGATCTTGTCGCGGGTGATGTCATAGATCTTGGGCGCCGTCTCACTGAACGGGATCACCTTGAGACGGACTACCGTGCCGCGCTTACCGCGGATGAGCTTGACGACCTCGTTGAGATTCATATCGACGGTATCGACGATCTCGCCACTGACACCCTGCCCCACGCCCACGACCCGGTCCTTCGACTTGAGCCGCCCGTCGCGGTCGGCTGCGCCACCTGGCGTGCACTCGACGATCGTCGTGTACCCGTCCTCACTCTTGAGCTGGGCGCCGATGCCGTCGAGCTGAAGCCGCATGGCAATTTCGAAGTTTTCGAGTGTCCCGGGTGACATGAACGTGGTGTGCGGGTCGAAGCTCGACGTGAGCGACGAGAGGTAAATCTCGAGCAGTTCGTCCGCGGTCATTTGGTGCATCCGTTTGGCGAAACTGCGATACCGGCGGCGGAGCTTGTCTTTTGCCTCGTCGAGGGGCGTCTCCTCCATCTTCTGCACGAGGAGGTCGTACTTGATCCGCTTCCGCCATGCATCGTCGGCTTCGGCATCGCTTCGCGGCCATTTCATCACCTTGCGGTCAGTCACGATCGACTCGTCCACCGTGAAGTCGTGGGCCGAGTCGATGAGCCGCTCGATGGCGGGCAGCCGCTGATCAACCCGCTCGAGGAACCGTGCCATCACTTCGTAGGCAAAACTCACGTCGCCCCGCTTGATGAGATCGTCGAGCAGTTCCCGCTTGGCAGCGAAGCGGTCGATGTCGGCCTGGGTGAAATAGACCTTCACCGGATCGAGCGACTCGAGAAATGAGTCGAACCAGCGGCGGCTCATGACGTCATCGATCGGCTGCTTGAGAAAGTGTTCCCGTTCGAGGTGCCGCCGCACGGCGACTGCGATGTGGCGGTCATTCGGGCCGGGTTGTGGGACCCCAGCTTGTTGCGGGGGCTGCTCTGCCAGACATACGGCCGCGATCAGGGTGATGCCCAGGACGGCTCCCATCGAGGAGCTCCGCCATACCCCGATTCCCGATTGGCGAATCGTGTGCCCTGCCATCGTCGAAGTCGTGCCGGCCACGCGGAACCTCCATCATCATGAGAACACGGCGGAAGCCGCGGGGAACCATAGCCGCGAGAAAAGGCGGCCCAACGTCAGTTGCCTGAACACTTCATTGTGACGACTCGCGGCCAGTTTGGCGAGACGATTTCGCCACGGATTTGGCCATTACCGCTGCCGCCCGTGACACCAAGGCCCGTGTCACGAGGGGATCGGGCCCGAGGCGAGCCACACGCACCCACTCGAGGTCCGGTCTGTTTGCCCTTCCTACTTCGATCGCCGCGATCACCTGCTCCTCCACGTGCCCGCGGAACAAAAGATGTGGCTGCACTAGGATTCTACGTACGCCAAGGTCCGCTGGATCGGTGGCGGCATGGATCGCCTCGGCGAGCGTCGGCCGCGAGGCTGCGACAAACCCGAAAAGGACGCGACGTGGCGAGGGCTCACCCTCGAGCGTCGCTGCCGCGAACAAGTCGAGGCAGGCGAGCGCCGTTGGATCACTCGAGCCACGGCCGACCACCACGAGCGTCGTTGCTCCAGGTGCCATACTCTCCAGGCCTGCCACTGCCTCAGCGCGTCGATGACGGGACAATGCGACGATGTCAGGATGGCATCCGAACGGATCGGCTTGGTGGACGGCGATCTTTTCAGTGGCAGAAGCCTCGCGAATCGCCTCAGGAATGTCTCGCTTCGCGTGGCCTGCCTCGAACAAGAGCAGAGGCGCCGCCACCACTTCACGGCAGCCGGCCGTCGCGAGGTCGGCCATCGCCTCACCGATGCTCGGGCCGCAGACCTCGAGAAACCCAAGGGCCACCGTGACGCCCGGAAGGAGCTCCGCCACCTGTTCGGTCACTCGGCGAGTCTCGGCGACCCCGACCGGGTCGGCCGTGCCATGACCCACGACGAGGATGCCTCGCCCAGGCGGAAAGGCCTCGGCGACGTTGGCATCGATGGAGAAGTCAGTGACGGTCATCACGCACTCGTCAGGCCGCGGCGTGCTTCTCGGAAATCCGCGGCATGAGCAATGCTACGGCGATGAGGATCAGCGCGGATGCAGCGTAGGGCAAGACATGGGATGGATGGAGTGAGAAAAGGCTCATCCCCAACAGTGGTCCGATGATGCGTCCGAGTGATGCAAACGACTGGTTCACACCGAGCACTTCTCCCTGCCGATCGCGATCGGTCCTCCGGGAGATGAGCGCCGAGACCGACGGGTTGACGAAGGCGAAGCCGACGACCGTCAGCGCCGCCGCCGCATAAAACCCTAAACGCGAGGAGTCGCCAGGAGCCGCCACGATGCCTCTGCCCGTCACTATGGCGGCCACCACGGCGAGCTGAATCAGTCCGCCAAGCATGAGACCGACACCTGTGGCCAGGAGCCGACGCTCGGAGAACCGCTTGGCAAGCGGGCGGTAGCCTCCCCCCGCGAGCATGAGGACGAATCCGATCGAAGCAAAGACGAGAAAGTTGGAATCGTCTCCCATGGCGAAGGCATTCTTCGTGAACAGTGCAAGGGTTGACTCAAAGCCGGCCATCGCCACGATCGCCAGGAAGTAGACGAGCACGAGGACGCCAACGGTGGGCATTCTCAGGACGGCCACGCTGCGAGCGACGCTCGGGAACTCCTTGGATGCTCCCGCCCCAAGCCGACGGGTTTCTCGGAAAGCGAAGATGGCAATGACGAGCGCCACAGCCGACAGGAGCGACGCGATGGCGCCGACGCCCCAGCGAGCCTGATCGAAGACTGCCAGGCCGAAGTAGGCGATGAGGGGCCCGAGCGTAAAGCCACCACCGAAGGCGATGCCGATCAACGCCATGCCGCGAGCACGGTTTTCCGGTGTCGTGCAATCCGCGATCACAGCCGCCGCGGTGCCCACACTCGCCCCCGCGATGCCCGCGCCGATGCGGGCAAGGAGGATAAGACCGAGCGCGAGCATTGCCGCCGAACCGGATGGCGAGGGATCCACGGCCCCGCTCACCGCATAGCCATAGAGCGCATAAAACACGACCGAGCCCGAGAGGCTCAGGAGCAGAATCGGTCGACGGCCGATGCGATCGGAGAGCCGGCCCCAGATCGGGCTGAAGATGAACTGCATGAGTGAGAAGACGGCGAACAACATACCAATCACCGCGCCGCCGAGGCCCACCTTGGCCGACAGACCGAGGGCCTCGAGGTAGGGCTCCGCCTGCCGCGGCAGGACCGGGAGCACGATCCCGAAGCCGAGCAGATCAATAAAGACCGTGAGGAAGACAACGAGGAGCGCCGAGCGTGGAGCCGTTATCGACGACTCGCTTTGCGGATTGGTGGACACGGTGGACATGGTTGACATGGTGGGGCAGTGTGGCACCGTTAGGGCAGGCGGTGTCAGCGGATCGAGGCCTGAATGCTACACTCCCGACCCATGCATGGCCGCCGTTCACGCTCATCGACCCCTCTGATCCCGGAAGAATCTCTCCTCCGTGAGGCGGACAAGCCTGGGCCGCCCGATGCGGTACCGACCGTGTCAGAACTGACCGCGAGGGTCAAGGAAAGCATCGAAGGACGCTTCGCCGATGTCTGGGTGGCCGGCGAGGTCAGCAATCTCGTGCGGGCATCGAGCGGCCATGTCTATCTTTCGCTCAAGGATGACGCAGCCTTGCTGCGGGGCGTGATCTGGCGGAGCGCGGCGGCAACGCTTGCCATTGAACCGGCTGACGGGATGGCCGTCGTCTGCCACGGCCGTATCGAGGTCTACGCTCCGCGCGGCACCTACCAGCTCACGATCGACCGTCTCCACGCGCTCGGCACAGGCACGCTCGAGGCCCAGCTCCGCCGCCTCCACGCGAGGCTCGAAGCCGAGGGCCTTTTCAGTGCGGAACGCAAAAGACCGATTCCGGCGTTCCCTCGACGAATCGCGGTGGTCACCAGCCCCACGGGAGCTGCCATCGCCGACTTTCTCCAGACGCTCCGAGGCCGATGGCGAGGGAGCGAAGTGATCGTGGTGCCTTCCCGTGTGCAAGGGGCGGGAGCCGCCGAGGAGGTCGCAGCAGCGATTGCTGCGGCTGGAAGGCTCCTCCCACGACCTGATGTGATCGCGCTGGTTCGTGGTGGTGGAAGCCTCGAAGACCTCTGGAGCTTCAATGAAGAAGTCCTCGTGCGTGCTGTCGCTGCGTCGAGCGTGCCCGTGGTCGCGGGCGTTGGGCATGAAATCGACGTCACCCTCGCCGATCTTGCAGCCGACCTGCGAGCGCTCACGCCGACCGACGCGGCAGTCAAGGTGTCGCCCGATGGTGAACAGCTTGCTGGAACCGTGGCAGGTCTCGCGACGCGTCTTCCCGCCGCGCTCGCGCGACGGGTGAC
>JBGTKO010000489.1:0-1596 GCA_041744595.1 Pirellulales bacterium | reverse complement strand
CAGAAGGACGACGAAAATCAGAAACCCGGCCACCACGGCGATGTAGTACCAACCCACCGTGGCCACCACCCAAGCCTGAACCGCGGCAAACACCGTCGCCGCATGCGTCGGCCACAGCGCAGCCCAGATACACAGAGCGAGCGCGGTGAGCGCGGAACTGGCGAATACCGGCACATCCATCGGTGCTCGCGGCCCGCTGCCGTGAACGGGAGATTGGTCTGCGGCGGACATGGCAGGGCTCCTTGTCCGGAAGCCTGCTGCACGACCGCACGCCTGCTGCTGCGCATCCTGGAAAGGCGGCGGCCGCCGGTTGGTTGATGGCTGTCATCGACCTTAGGCCAGACCAGCCGCGATGGCAACGCCAGGGGTGGCCCGCATATGGTGTACACGCTACACTGGTTGTTCACCAACAGCGGCGGCGGGTAGTCGACCCCGACTGTGCGGTGCTTCGCGTTCATGTGGTTGCCCGGGAAGTGCGGCGCTCGTCTTGCCTCGAGAGAAGGAAGACACATGCACGCCGACGCCAGCAACCACCCCATCCTGCCACTGCAGGACTTCGGTAGCGATCCGCTCGCCATGCGTGAGTCTGACCACTACCAAGTCGAGTACATCCAGTCCTTCGTCGAGAAATGGGACCAGTTGATCGACTGGGACGCCCGCGCCGCTTCCGAGGGTGAGTTCTTCATCGAGCAACTGCGCGCCCGCGGCAAGAAGAAGATTCTCGATGTCGCCACCGGCACCGGATTCCACTCGGTGCAGCTGATGAAGGCGGGCTTCGACGTCACCAGCGTCGATGGCAACGCCGAGATGCTCTTCAAGGCGTTCGACAATGCCCGCCGCCGCGGCAAGCTGCTGCGCACCGTACATGCCGACTGGCGCTGGCTGAACCGCGACGTGCACGGCAAGTACGACGCCATCATCTGCCTCGGCAACTCCTTTACCCATCTGTTTGAGGAGCACGACCGCCGCCGCGCTCTGGCCGAGTTCTACGCCGCGCTGCGCCATGACGGGATACTCATCCTCGACCAGCGAAACTACGATGCGATTCTCGACAAGGGTTTCCGCAGCGAGCATCGCTACTACTACTGCGGCGATCAGGTGGAGGCCGAGCCCGAGCACGTCGACGAGAGCCTGGCGCGATTCCGCTACCGTTTTCCCGACGCCAGCGAGTTTCACCTCAACATGTTTCCGCTGCGCAAGGCCTACATGCGTCGGCTGTTCAGCGAAGTGGGCTTTCAGCGGGTCAAGACCTATGGCGACTTCCAGGAGACCTACCAGGAGAGCGAGCCGGATTTCTTCGTCCACGTCGTCGACAAGCGCTACAGCGGGAACGCGTCATGAGCCGCGCGCAGGGCCTCGACGAGCGCATCCAGATCGCCGAACGCTATTACGACACCGAAGAGGCTGATCGCTTCTACAACGCGATCTGGGGCGGCGAAGACATCCACATCGGCATCTATGACTCCGACGAGGACTCCATCGCGGACGCGAGTCGTCGCACCGTTCGGCGCATGGCCAGCCTGCTGCCGCGACTTGCCGACGCTACCCGGGTGCTTGATCTTGGCGCCGGCTACGGCGGCTCGGCCCGCTACCTCG
>JBGTKO010000488.1:0-4203 GCA_041744595.1 Pirellulales bacterium | reverse complement strand
CTCCAAGCGGCTGACGCACGCGCATCACTCCGTCGACTCGTGTCTGCCGCGATCGGGTCGAGCACGGGTGTCGTCGCGGCTGATGTCCGCGTGGCCGAGCAGCTCTGTGATACCTGGACCGGCGGCGACGACGACACCCTCGCCCGGTTCGAGACCTGGCCTACCGACGTAGCCGATGCTCCGGCCCGCCTGGCTGGAATTTGCCGCGCCGCGCTTGCCCGTCGCGGCGGCAAGTTTTCGTAGACTGTGGAGGCGCTCTCAATCACTCTGTGGTCGAGTCACTTCGTGCCTTGACCCGTGGACCCAGTTGATTCCGCATTCACCCGGCTGCCGAGCAACCGAGCTCTTGGAGTACCCCCATGCCCGCGCTTCCCACGCCCGATCTTGCCGCAGCCCGTCGCACCGTGCTTGAGCTTCTCGCCATCCCCGGCATCTCTGGCGACGAGAAAGCCGTCGCCGATCACATCATCTCGCGGCTGCGTGCCGCCGGCTGCCCAGCATCGTCAATCATGTTCGACCGCGCGCATGAAAAGACGCCCATCAAGGGCAATTGCGGCAACCTCATCGTGAAGCTCCCGGGCACGCTAGCCGGCCCGCGGCGGCTCTTCATGGCTCACATGGACACCGTACCGGTTTGCCGCGGGGCCAAGCCCGTCGTGAAGGGAGGCTATATAAAGAGCGCCGACCCGAAGACCGGCCTTGGCGGCGACGACCGTGCCGGCGTGGGCGTGGTTCTCACGACCGCCCTCGAGGTCCTCGGGCAAAAACTCCCTCACCCGCCGCTCACGTTTCTCTTTGCGATCCAAGAGGAGGTGGGGCTTTATGGCGCGCGTTTCTTGAAGGCTGCCGACCTCGGAAAACCCAAGCTCGCCTTCAACTTTGACGGCGGCGCGGTTGAGAAGCTCACGGTCGGTGCCACGGGCGGCTACCGGATGGATATCGAGATCGAAGGCATTCCGAGCCACGCGGGCGTCGCCCCGGAGAAGGGCGTGTCGGCGATCGCGATTGCGTCGCTGGCGATCGCATCACTCGTCGAAGACGGCTGGCACGGCCTGGTCGAGAAGGGTGGCAAACGGGGCACGAGCAACATCGGCGTGATCCACGCCGGCGAGGCCACGAACGTGGTCGCCGAACAGGCGACGCTCCGCGCCGAGGCCCGAGGCCACGATGCCACGCTCCGCGGCCGCATCGTCAAAGCGATCGACAAGGCCTTTGGAGCCGCCGTCAAGAAGGTGAAGGCGTCAGATGGACGTAGGGGAAAAGTCACGATCGACGGCCGGCTCGACTATGAGGCGTTTCGGCTTGCTGATGACGAGCCCTGCGTGGTGGCAGCAAGCGAGGCGGTACGAGCCATCGGCCTTGTGCCACGCAACGAAATCTCGAACGGCGGCCTCGACGCCAACTGGATGGCGGTCAACGGCATCCCCACGGTGACACTCGGCTGCGGCCAGATGGAGATTCACACGACAAGCGAGAAGCTCGATATCGCCGCCTACGAGAACGCCTGCCGCGCGGCGCTCCTGCTGGCGACTGCGACTCACCCATAGAAGACCCCATCGCCTAGCTGGGGGATCGCGAAACGGATCACGCTGCCACATCAACCGGATTGGAACGCCAACCGGAGCGCAATCCCCACGCTGGCGCGAGGGGCTTTTATTTGGAGATGGCACCTCGGATACATTTTAACTCCATGGCATCCTCCTCTCCACCTGCCCTCAATCACGTCCACCAGGGCGACTGCATCGAACTGCTTGCCCGCATGCCGGCGGAGAGCGTGAACCTCGCGTTTGCCGATCCCCCTTTCAACATCGGCTACGACTACGACACCTACGACGACAGCCGGCCGGCCGAGGACTACCTGGCCTGGTCGAGGCGATGGATGGAGGGCGTGATTCGGGCGCTCAAGCCCGACGGCACGTTTTGGCTGGCGATCGGTGACGAATACGCCGCGGAGCTCAAGGTGATGGCGACGCGGGAGCTGGGGCTCACATGCCGAAGCTGGGTCGTCTGGTACTACACATTCGGCGTGAACTGCAAATACAAGTTCAGCCGTTCCCACGCGCACCTGTTCCACTTCGTGAAGAACCCCGAGGCCTTCACGTTTAACGTTGATGCCATCCGCGTGCCGAGTGCCCGCGAGCTGGTGTATGGCGACAAGCGGGCCAATTCCGCCGGCCGGCTTCCCGACGATACTTGGATCCTTCGGCCTCAGGATGTCCCGGACAGTTTTGAAGCGGATGGTGATACGTGGTACTTCCCACGGGTCTGCGGCACTTTCAAGGAACGCTCGGGCTGGCACGGCTGCCAGATGCCCGAACAGCTTCTCGGTCGCATCATCCGCGCGTGCAGCAACCCCGGCGACACCGTCATCGATCCCTTTGGCGGCAGCGGCACATCGCTCGCCGTCGCCAAGAAACTCGGCCGTGAGTTTCTTGGCTTTGAGCTCTCCGAGCAGTACGCCGATCGTATCCGTGACCGGCTCGCCTCAATCCAGCCCGGCGACCCACTCGACGGTGCCCCCGAACCGCTCAAGAGCGCCCCGAAGACGGTCGATGGCCGCCGCCTCGACGACGTCAAGCCGAAGCGGTTTCGCCTCCGCAAGCAAACCGCCACAACACCGCCACTCTTCCCCGACGGCGAGTAACGTGACACCCACCCCATAAAAGCCCCCCTGCGCGAGCAGGGGGGACTGGCTTCGCGCGGCGCTCGCCATCCATGGCCTCGCTTCGCTGAACGGGCCTCCGCCCGGAAGAAACCAGCCCAGGCCTTGCACCCACCCCAGAGCAGGGGGGACTGCGGGTGGCGCGGCTCGGCGTTTTCCATCGTGCGCGGACTTGCCCAACAACCCGCCGTCCCCACGCTGGCGCGAGGGGCTTTTATCGGCACGCGGTTTCCATCACCACGATGGCCGCAACGATCGGAATCGCACGGGTCAGGGAGGGGCCGATCCCGAGCCACGCAAACGTTCACCTTGCCACAGGCCCATAGGTCGTGTTGAATCCCGGACTGAAAGTACCCCTCCCGGAGAATCACGATGAAGTATGGCCTCAACCTCCTCCTCTGGACCGACCGCATGCACGAGGGCATCGCCCCGGTGGTGGAGAAGGTCAAGGCCCTCGGCTACGACGGAATCGAGATGCCGATCTTCGAGCTCGTTGAGCCACTCTATGCCGAGTGGGGCAAGCGGCTCGACGACATCGGCCTCGAGCGGACGGCCGTCACGGTTCGGAACGCTGGCGATAACCCCATCAGTCCATCGGCGACGGTGCGTGCCGCCGCGGTCGACGCCATGCGAAAAACGATCGACTGCTGCCGCGCGGCCGGCGTGAAGACCCTCGCCGGCCCAACCCATTCAGCCATCGGTGAGTTCACCGGCACCGGTCCAACGGAAGATGAATTCAAACGGGGCGTCGAGACGATGCGGAAGGTGGCCGAGCATGCCGCCTCGGCTGGCGTGACAATCGCGATCGAATACCTCAATCGGTTCGAGAACTACTTCCTGACGAGCGTCGATCAGACCGTGGCGTTCGTGAAGGCGGTTGACCATCCCCACGTGCGGATGATGTACGACACCTTCCATGCCAATATCGAGGAGAAGAACATTCCCGAGGCGATCCGCAAGGCGGCCCCGTGGACGGCGCTCGTCCATATTTCGGAGAACGACCGAAGCATCCCCGGCACCGGCCATATCCATTGGGATGAAACGTTCGACACGCTCCATGAAGTGGGCTACGACGGCTGGCTCGTCGTCGAGGCGTTTGGGCTCGCCCTGCCGAACATCGTGGCCGCCACGAAGATCTGGCGGAAGATGTTTCCGTCGGAAGACCAGCTTGCGACCGATTCGCTCGCGTTCATGAAGCGAGAGGTCGCGAAGCGACGGGGATAAGCATCCATTCCATGCCATGCCATAAAAGCCCCCCTGCGCGAGCAGGGGGAGGTATCTTTACGCGGCGCAGGCCATCCATGGCCCTGCTTCGCTTGCCGGCCCTCCAGGCCTCGCGCCCTCTCCATAAAAGCCCCCCTGCGCGAGCAGGGGGAGGTATCTTTACGCGGCGCAGGCCATCCATGGCCCTGCTTCGCTTGCCGGGCCTCCGCCCGGAAGATAACCGGCCCTCCAGGCCACGCGCCCTCTCCATAACAGCCCCCCTGCGCGAGCAGGGGGAGGTATCTTTACGCGGCGCAGGCCATCCATGGCCCTGCTTC
>JBGTKO010000487.1:0-4041 GCA_041744595.1 Pirellulales bacterium | reverse complement strand
CTCCATCGCTGCTGGCGAATCTCTTCAATCTGGCCGCGGGGACCGTGCCGGTCACGACCGTGCGGCCGGATGAGCAGCGGGACCGGCCCTGGTCGATGGACCCCGTTTTGCGTGCCGCCGTAGTGACCGATCGTGGGAGTGCAGGACTGCCCGTGGGTGTGCAGGTCGTGGCTGCACCCGGCCGCGGCGAGGCCACCGTGCTGTCTGTGATGCAGTTGATCGAAGCGGCAGGCTGAACCGAATGGTCCGCCGGGATCGGTGCCGCCCTGCGCGGGATGCTCCCTCACGCCTGCCCTATTGTTTCAGCGTCGAGAGATACTCAACGAGATCACGCATTTCCCGTGGCGTGAGCTGCTTGACCAGATCCTCGGGCATCGAAGACCGACCCGGCACCTGCTCATCGATTGAATCCTTCTCGATAACATGGAGCTTCCCGGCAGCATCGATGAGCGTGATCGTCGTGTCGTCTTGCGCTTTGATGATGCCCGAGTGGACACGGCCGTCGTCGGTGATTGCCACGATCGTGTCAAAGCCCTGAGCGATCGCCTTGTTCGGATCGGCGATCGACTCGAGGAGATACTGCCTCGGTTTCTGGCCGATCGCGGTCAAATTCGGGCCGACCTCGCCCCCGATGTCACCCACCCGATGGCAGCGGACACACGACACCTCGACCTTCTCGAAAAAGATTGTTCGGCCTCGAGCTGCATCCCCGCCCGCCACGGCCTCACGGAAGGCGGCGACTGGCCCACCACCCTTGCGGCTCGCCAGATAGCGGCCGATTCGCTTCCGGACATCGTCATTCTTTTTCTTTTTCGCCGCTTCCACGAGCTCGAGATGAAGCTCGGGAGGAAGGTCACCTGCCAGAAGCCTGTCGAGAAGTCGGGCCAGGGTCGCATCGACCGCGGGGTCATTGAGCGATGCGAAGGTGTCGAGGGCACGCTGACCTTCGTGCGGTTCTCCGGAGTCGATGGCTGCTGCCAGAAGTGGAATTGCCTCGGCCGGCTTCGTCCGCGCGAGGAGGTCACGGGCCACACTCCGCACCAGCGGCGAGGCATCCTCGAGCGATTTTTGCACGAGTGTGTCAAGCATCGGGTGCCCGAGCTGCCCGAGCACCATGAGCGCGTCGGCTCGAGCCTCGCCCGACTGGGACGTGCTCGCGAGCATGTCGAGGAGTATCTGGTTGGCCTCGGGCATGCCGAGCGCGGCGGCTGCCCTCGCCGCGAATTCACGGAGCGCGGGCACCGTGAGTACGGTCGGGAGCACCCTGCGAAGGGCCTCGGCGGCCGGCGCGGGATCACGCTCCGCGAGCGGCCACCAGCCACTGTGAAATGGATCTCGCTGCGGGGGCTTCGCCCATTGTTCGAGGTTTCGAAGAGCGATGCGGCGGACCACTTCGGGAGCGTCGTCCTGGGCCGCGATCGCAGCGACTGCGCCTGCGTGGCCCAATCGGTTGTTGGCATTCACGATCCGACGGAGGAGCGGATCACTTGTCGTACGCCGCTGAGCGAGTGCCGCGAGCTCAGGGAGTGCCTCGACGATCGGCAGATCGTGGATCGCTCGGGCCGTTTCTAAGACGACTATCTCGTCCATGTCGTTCAGAAATTCCGCGATCAGCGGGCTGCGTTTCTGACGGAGCGCGAGCACCGCGGACAGCCTTGCCGACACGTTCTCGTGGCCCGCGAGGCTTCGAAGCGAGACCTCATCAGCGACGCCGGCCAGGCCCATCACGCCCGCGTGGCGGAGGTGACGATCCTGGTCGGCGTTCTCTGCGAGCATTTTCAGGAGCGGCTTGAAGGCGGCCGGATTGCCGAACTGTCCCAGGGCTTCGGCAGCAAAAAACCGAACACGGAGATTTTCGTGTTCGAGAAGCGAAATGATTTTCTTGGTGACGATGGCCTTGCTGTCATTCGAGAGGCCGCGTTCGGCATCCGGTAGGCATCGCGTCGCTTGGCAGACGACTTCGACCTCAGCGTCGTCCAGGAGCGACGTGAGGGCTTCGATTGCAGGCTGCCGATGCCGGGGCTCGGCGGTCCTCGCGAGTTGCCCGAGCCCCCACACACCGGCAAGCCGCTCGAAGACTCCCTCGCCCCTTGTGGCCGCACGGGTAAGCTCGGCGACGGCTCTTCGGGCCACCAGTTCGAACTGTGCCGCCTGCCGGATTCGACGGTCGGCGTGCTGGAGCAGCTTGGCAATCTCGGACGTTGGTCGCTTGGTCATGCCCTCCGCGAGGAGCCGCTTCACGTCCAAGACTTCGGGCGACTCCGCCAGCGCCGGGTCAAACACCTTGTAGATTCGCCCCTTCCCAAGGCCGTCCCAGCCGTTCACCCAGTCGGTGATATAGAGCGCGCCGTCGGGGCCGAAATCACAATCGGTCGCCAGGACCTTCCAGACAAACTCGCCCTTGTCAAAGACCTCGAACCCGGCTCCCTTCGGCTTCACCTTGAGCGAGCGGATGCCGCTCTTGTCCGCGCCGCCGCGGAAGTCACAGAGAAAGAATGAGCCGCGATACTTCTCGGGGAGACCCGTGCCTGGGTAATACGTCAGCCCGGAAGGTCCGTCGGCAAAGTTGATGATCGGCGGGACGACGTAGGCAGGCGTTTCGGCGGCGTTCGGTTCCCATATCTTCTCGCGGTTGAATGGCCCGCGGTCTCCCAAATACTGGTAGTGCATCCGCCATCCGCTGTCGCCGCCGCGAACGACATACACCCAGCGGGCTTTGTCACCGCTGTCGCTGTTGTTGTCACCGGTGAAGAGGTTGCCGTACTCGTCGAAGGCCAGCTCCTGAGGGTTCCGCAGGCCCCTCGCAAAAACCTCGATGTTCGAGCCGTCGAGCTCGCAGCGGAAGACGGCGCCCGAGTCGGGGTCAGAGAGCACGCGGCCATCGGGAAGCTCGACGTGATACCCGCGGTCGCCGATGCTCCAGTAGAGCCGGCCATCGGGGCCGATCGTGAGGCCGTGCATGTCATGCCCACGGTAGGCCACCTTCACGCCGAAGCCGGAGGCGAGCGATGTCCGTTCATCGGCTTGGCCATCGCCGCTCGTATCCCTGAGCCGCCAGAGATGCGGGATGTTCGTGAAGAAGACATCGCCTCCGTGCGCGAGCACTCCGGCACCCGTTCCATCCACAATGCCGTTGAAGCCATCAGCGAACACGACCGATCGATCAGCCCGGCCGTCACCGTCGTTGTCCTCGAGCCGACGGATTCGGTCATCGACCAGCAGGAGGTCGTTCACCTTGTCGCCGAGATGCTTGCGGTGATAGGTCTCGCGGTCAGCCACCGTGCGAGCTGCTAGGTCGTCATCGACCCACGCCCTGGTGTGCTTGCGGTTGTCGGTCACGGCCCGCACCTGGCGAAATGTTTCGCACACGTAGATTCGACCATGCTCATCGACCCAGAGCGCGACCGGATTGGCCACGAGCGGTTCAGCCGCAAACAGCTCGACTTTCAGGCCTTCGGGAACCTGGATCCGTTGGATCGCCAGCTCCCCTTCGTTCGACGCCTCGGCGATGGTCGGTGCGGCCGGCTCGGGAGCTCCCCCGCCCGCAGGCACCGCCAGACCATGCGGTGATGGTGTCAGGAGCGCCGCGCCGACCGCGAAAAGGAGCGTTCGCCATCGGCCAAGGGGTTCAAAAACCATGCGGTCGGTGGCCTCGAGGGTGGGGCCATTCACCGTAAGCCGCGGGTGGAGCGATGGCAAGGTGCGGGATGGGTCACCGGATTTTCGCTTCTGGCAGAGTTGTTCACGACGCTGTGGGCATGGGCATAGAGGCCGCCCAGGATCGAGGCACGGCTGGGGGAGCCGAGCGAGGTGGTGCAGAAGGCGTTCCGGAAATAGACGCCCTCGCGGCCGAGGCGGTCGATATTCGGCGTCTTCATCACCGAGTCCTCGGCCAGCCACGCAGCAACCAATACCATCCAGCAACGGCACGCACGATTCATCGTCATCTCTCTGCCTTTTATCGATCGGTGGAATGAGCCAGAGTTTGGCATCGGACCGTGGCTCGGGGTTGCCCGTGTCATGTCGCCGGACGTTCGCTAC
>JBGTKO010000486.1:0-2893 GCA_041744595.1 Pirellulales bacterium | reverse complement strand
CATACGGCTCGAGCAACGCGGCCGGGCCCGGTGGCAGCGGCCGCGTGACGGCCTGCGGCGCGACGGCTGCCAGCCCACGAAGGAAATCCTCCAGCAGGACGTCGTGGTAGTGGTGGTGGCTGATTCGCAGGTCGTCACTCGATGCGTAGATGCTCGCGGCCGGATCAATCTTCGCCGTAAAGATGCCAAGGTCGATGTCGGTGAGGATCACGCCCAAGAGAATCAGGCAGTCGCTCGCCTCCACAAACTCCGTCACCTCGCTGCGGCCGAGAGCCCCTTCGTAGAGGCCGATGTAGAGCGGATGAACTTCGCTGACCACGCTCTTCGAAAGCATCGTGGCGGCAATCGGGATCCCCGCCTTCTCGGCAAGGGCTACGACATCGGCCTGGAGACCGTAGCGATGGAGCTCGATGCCCGCGATGATCATCGGCCGCTTGGCAGTAGCGATCCGGGCCAATGCTTCCTTGATGGATTCCGCAAGGGCCTCGGGATCACTCTCGCGCGGTGGATGGATATAGGGCCGGATCTGGTCGGGCACGACCGAAACCATATCTCGCGGCAGCTCGAGATAGACCGGTCGCTTCAGCCGGTGGGCCGTGTCGAGCAGGAAATCAATGTCGCGGAAGGCCGTCACTGGATCGGCGAGCTCGAGGCTCGCAGCACAGAGTTTTTCAAAGACCTCGCGTTGCGTCCGCCATTCGCGGACACGGTGGTGCATGAGCGGATCGCCGCCCCGCTCCGCCACGCCGGGCGCTCCCGAGATCATGATCACCGGGCTCTTCTCGGCGTAGGCCCCGGCAATGGAGTTGGCCACGCTCAGGCCACCGACGCCATAGGTCACACACACCGCACCCATACCATGCACACGGGCATAGGCGTCGGCCGCGAATCCGGCGCAGTCTTCGCGAGTGCAGTTAACCATCTCGATCGGTGAGTGATCGAGCATGGCATAGAAGGCGAGCACGTAGTCGCCCGGCACGCCAAAGACATGCCGCAGCCCGTAGTCGGAGAGTCTGCGAATCAGGTACTGCCCGATCGACATACCCGTGACACTCTCAGGTCGTTGGAGAGCCGGTCGCACGACCGGTGGGGCCACAAGGCCGTTGTCGAGGCTCGCACCGAGGACAATTGCCATTCTCTCACCTCCGCTGAGTAAGTCGCCGCTGCCGGACCGCGAGCATGGTCATCCAGAATCCGAGGAAACCCGCCACGCAAACCAGCACCACGACGGCCCGCAGCGGATTGTGGTTGAAACGCCATGCCCCCACCGCGTGGAAGATGCCCCAGGCGATGAGCGCCAGGACAATCCATCGGATAATCTGGAACCGCTCAGTCGTCCGAATGGATTCGGTGGCTGTGTCGGGACGGGAGGGGGCAGGCGAGGGATACATGCCGAGATTGTATCAGTGAAGCGAAATCGACAGCATTTCGTCGGTGGAGCGGAGTCCCCACAACGATGAAGCCCTCAGTTGGCGATGTCGCCCGGTAGCAGGTCAGGGTCAGTCTCGCGGCATCAACAACCGGAACAGGAAGTGCGGCCGGGGACACAACTCCAAGCTTCCAAGACGTTTGGTGCGTATCACCAGGCGGGTATTCGTCGAACGTAGAAACGAAGAGAGCGGACCGGCAACTGGCCGCCAGAATCGTCTCAAGTGCCACAGGGTCTCCAGTGGGTGCACAGCCAGGACGATGTCCTGTTCGTCCGCAATCACGCTCAACGGCCGGCCGTCGATACTTCCGTCCAGACGACCGGCCAGGCTCAGTTTGGGACCTGGCCCAGATCGCGGGTGCGTACCTTCATCGTGCCGGTCAGCACCCACTCCGCATGCTCAGCCGACGGGCCCATGCCACTCGGAATCTTGACGTGCATGTCTGAAAACTCATAGGTAATCTCGGCATTGCGACCTGTCAGTCGGTCATACAGGCCGATCGCGAGGTCGGGCCAAGATGTGGTTTGATCATGGGGCACGGGAATCTCCTTGTCTCAGGATTGACCGAAAGGTGCAGGAAAGCAAAGTGAAGGCGAACGGCGAACTATAGGCCGAAGGAGAAAGTTGGCCATGTTTTGGGTGTCATCGCTTACCAGACGGTGCACCATCCGTGGCCACCTGCCGCTGCGGTCGAGGGGCATTGAGCCAATCATGGGCGGAACAGTACGCTCGCTGCGATGGATGGACACCCTCCCGCAACGCCTCGCCGAAACCCGACTGCGTTTGACCTTCCAGCCTGGGGGCTCGGCGCTGCGACACTTGCGGGCTTCGCGGGGGGGTGGCACTGGCTGCTCGATCTCGCGAGCCACTTTCGCTGGTACTACCTGCTTGCGGCGCTCGTGTGGTACGCGGTCACATCACGGCGGAGAAGTCGTCTTGCCACCGCGTGCCTCGTGGTTTCGGTGGCCGCGAATGCCGTTGCGATCATGCCGTACTGGCTGCCGTCGGGCGGAGGCCCTGGTACGGGCGAACCACTCGACATCGTGTTGCTCAATCTTCATGTCTCGAATCCGGACAAGACCCATGCGCTGGCCTACCTCCGCCAACGCGCCGCCGATGTGGCCGTGCTGGTCGAAGTTGATCACGCCTGGGCCGACGCGCTGGGCGAATTGGAATCGCTCTATCCGTACCGCGTCGTCGAACCCCGCCGCGATCCATTCGGGATCGCAGTGTTGTCACGGCTCCCGCTCGAAGAGCCGCGGGTCCTGGAGCTGGCCGGTGGATCCCCCGCCATCATCGTGAGACTGCCGCGTGGCAAGGAGGGCTGCCTCCTCGTGGCTACCCATCCGCTCGCACCGGTCTCGGGCGACTGGTCGGCCCGTCGCGATGCCCAACTCGCGGCGATGGGTGAGCTTGCCGCGGCTGAGGCGCGACCGGTGATCGTGGCGGGTGATCTCAATGCC
>JBGTKO010000485.1:0-2673 GCA_041744595.1 Pirellulales bacterium | reverse complement strand
CGATGGCGAAGGCTCGTTTTCTCCGAGCGACCGGAGGGCATGGAAGCGAGGCCGCCTGCGGCCGAGCGATGCCCGCAGGAAGCGTCCGGCTCTCATGACACGAGCCGCCCCGAGCCGGCGCCCTGCGAGAAAGTCACCGCGCACCGCTACCCCATGGCGTCCAGAGTGCCGATACCGGCACCGCCAGCATGTCCTTGCCAAAGGGCAGCATCTCTGAGCCCGAATACAGCACGATTCCCCGAAGAAAACGCTCGCCAGCGATGTCTGCCAATACGCGGAGACCACGGAAGTCTGCGCCCTTGACGCTCGCCGATGCCTTGACTTCGATGCCGACCAACTCGCCGCGTCTGTTTTCCATGACGATGTCCACTTCCGCGCCCGTGGCTGTTCGGAAATGAAAGAGTCCTGGCCTGGTGCTCGACCAGCCTCGCTGCTTTTCGAGCTCCATCGCAACGAAGTTTTCCATCACATGACCGCCAAGCAGCGGATCGGCTTTCATGCGATCCTCATCACCACCGATGTGGTGGAGCAACAAGCCTGTGTCATTCAGAAGGAGTTTCGGCGCCTTCACCAGACGTTTCCCGATGTTCGTCGACCATGCAGGAAGGAGCTGGACGAGAAACGTTGCCTCCAGGAGTGCCATGTACCGCTTGAGCGTGCTCATCGGCATACTCAGGCTGCGGGACAGGTCCGAAAAGTTGAGCAGCGACGATGCGCGTGAGGCCAGTAGACTCAAGAGCCTCGGCATGTCGGCGAGGCCTTCGATCCGCGCCATGTCGCGGATGTCTCGTTGGAGGATCGTGGTGACGTAGGAGCCGAACCACGCCCGTCGTCGCTCGGCGGTCAACCTGCCGAGCATCTCAGGATAGCCACCCTGGACCATTCGAGTGGTTGAAAATCAACCATCATGTGGCCAAAATGCAAAAACGTCAGTCACGCGAGGGCACGGATGGCCAACCTCTGACGCTCGACATTGCCGAACCAGTCACGCCCGTCCGGCACCCGCAAGACTGCACCAAACCGACGGGGCTTCGATCAAACAATAGTCTTCAGCCATCCACCGGTTGCGAAAGTGCCTTTGACTGTCCTGTCCTATGCGTCAATAGCTTCTTGACGGGTCGGAATAGCCACGATAGTCTCTGCCTCTTCTGGGGGGCCACGCCTCACAAACACTCTGTGGAGAGACTCTGCCAGGGCCGCAACCTGGTTCGTGAACGCCGGAGGAAAGGTCCACGGCCCTTTCGACAGTGCCAAGTTGAAGGCGCTGGCTGGAGCAGGAAAGATCACTCTTTCCACGCCGGTCGGCAAATCCGCGACCGGCCCCTGGACGCGTGCTGAGGCGATTCGTGGATTGTTTCCAGCAAGCGTTCCGCCCCCGCCACGTGCCGGTTCACCTCCACCCCTGCCACCTGCCAGGTCGGCAGTCTCGCCACCCAATGAAATTTCCGTCACTCCCTTCACGCAATCGTCGGCTCCAGAGTTTGTGATGCCGCAAGTGACGGGTCGTGCAACATAGCATCTGTAAATTGCTGGTGGGTGCCTGACCGAGGCGAGCCATCGAGTTCAGCCGGGCACGCCCGATCGAACCGCGCGGGTGTCGCAGAGACACTACGATTTCGCCACGCTTCTGGCTTTGACACGAGCGGAAGGCTTGTGGGACAACATGCTCTGCGTCCAGGCCGGGGGCTCGTGTTCGTCCACTTTCCTTCCATTTTTTGATCAGGTGTGCCATGCGAATTTCTGCCGGTGTTGCCATGCTCGTGACATCATTTTGCTTCGCGGCCGTGTTAGCCGCCGATCCTGAGAAGCCGAAGCCCAGCGTGGTGATGCAGAAGAAGCTCGAGTATTCGCAAAACCTCCTGAGTGCGCTCATGAGCGAGGATTTCGACGAGGCCGAGCGGAACGTGAAGCTCATGAAGACGTTCACGCGGCTCGAAGAAATGCTCCGCAGCAAGAAGCCCGGCTACCGCGAGCAACTCGACCATTTTGAAGACGCCTTATCCGAGCTTTCGACGGCCGTCGATACCGAGGATCATGACCGCGCATCGAAAGCCTATCTCGACATGCTCGACTCGTGCATTCGCTGCCACAAGGTCATGCGAAGCGAGTGACCCTTCGCCGTGATGTCACGCGGTCGAGAACCGCGGCTTCTCCAGATCCTCCGGCGTGTCGATGTCGGCGAATGACGCGAGCCCCGGATCGATGGCGACGAGCTCCGACTCGCTGAGGAACAGCACACGTGTCGAATCCTCAGCCCGGATCGCATCGAGAACCGCCCGCGGGCTTTTCCTTTCCTGGGGCGATGTCGCCTCGGCCATGATCCTGCCGAAGGCCGATGCCGTGACGGCCGAGACGAGAATCTGCGGGTGCCCACCGACAATCGGCATCACCCATGACGCGCCCGATGCTCGCGCCGTCTCGATGAGAAACCGCACGACCCCAGACGAGAGCTCGGGCACGTCGCATGAGCAGAGCACGGCGATTGCTGGCCGCGGCCCTGTCGCAAGTGCATGGGCAATGCCGTCACGGATCGCGGCCAGCGGGCCGCAGTCAGGCTCTGTGTCGCGTGTCACTTCAACGGTGTCATCAAGCGGCGGAAGCGGCTGACCTTTGGCGGCCACGACGATCACACGTCCCACCTCGCCGGTAAGCGCGCGGCAGACCCGCGCGAGC
>JBGTKO010000484.1:0-8567 GCA_041744595.1 Pirellulales bacterium | reverse complement strand
GCCGTGAGAAGCCCCCTTTCGCGGGCCGTCTCCGCGGCCCGCTTCGCCTCTTCCGCCGCCAGCCGCTGTTCGTACTCCTGCCCTGCCATCATACCCAAAAGGAGTGAGCTACCCCCCAGAAATGCAACGGCGGCCAGCGTGCATCCCGCAACGGCCATGCTCCACATGCGATTCCGACGCGACCAACGGACGAATCGTTCCAAAAGCGTCTCGGTGCGAGCGCTGACCGGTTCATCGGCCATCCATCGTTCGAGATCATCGGCGAGCTCGCCCGCCGTCGCATAGCGATCGTCGGGAAGCGGACGCATAGCCCGCAGGCAAATCGCTTCGAGGGCCTTGGGAATGTCTCGGCGAACCTCCCGTGGCGTTGGGAACTCACACCGCTGTGCGAGCTCGCGGATGTCCTGGTGGCGGGTTTCATACGGGGGGCGTCCACAAAGCAGGCGATAGAGCGTGCCTCCCAGGCAAAAGATGTCAGTCGCCGGCCCGAGGGGGTGTGTTGAACCGGTCGCCTGTTCGGGGCTCATGTAGGCGGGGGTGCCGTCTCCGCTTGCCGTCCCCTGGCTCGACTCCATGCGGTCAGCCATCAAGGTTTCTTCCCCGCTTCCTCTGGCGCGGGCATTCCGCTCGACAGGGATAGCCAGGCCCCAGTCAACGACGAGCGTCTCCCCGAACCGGCCGATCATGATGTTGTCGGGCTTGATGTCGCGGTGGATCACGCCTCGGTTGTGGGCGTAATCGACCGTCCGACAGGCCGCCGTGAGATGGGCGAGCAGACGATGGAGTTGCATGCGGCGAGCATGCCCCGGTGCGGCACGCTCGTGAAAGGCATCGATCGCTTGTCGGAGCGTCGTGCCGTCGATGAACCGCATGGCGTAAAACGGCCGGTCATCGCTCGTCGTTCCGAGGCCAAAGACGGGGACCACACCGGGATGATCCAAGCGACCGGTGATCTCCGCCTCGAGGAGAAACTGGGTTCGGGATGGTCCGTCAGCGGCTACATCAGCCCGGATGAACTTCAGCGCCACGTGCCGCCGAAGGGCGACATCCTCGGCACGCATCACCTCCCCGAGACCACCTCGTCTGTGGAGCCGGAGATTTGCGAACTTCGAGTCCACCGTCACCTCGATGCCGCTGGCTTCGTGCCCCGTGCCATGTGGAAGCTGTCGCGTAGCCTCGAGGCTCACGGGGAGGGAAGAAAGGGAGATTTCTGGAAACCGTTCCAGATACTCCCATTCCATCGGCTCCTCCCCTCGACACCGCCGATCAGCGATTTCCAGAGCAATCAGTCCACGGGTGAGTGACTCCCTCACATGCTCTGGTGCCTCCTGGAGGATGTCTTCGATCCTCGGCTGCTCGCCCGCACGGAGCCTGGCCTCAAACGCCTCGCAGGAGTGATCAATCCAATCGCCGATCGACTTGTCGGCCACATCGGAACGACTCTGTGTGTGCCAGGCCATGGTCCGGTACTCGCTTTTGCCGACCGTGGATCGGCTGTGGCGTGGCTACTCCCTGGCAATGCCCCAGATGCCTCGACCCCCCTGAATCAGGATCATGAACGCCCACAGGTGCTCCAACAGCATGCGCCGCACATGATCAAAAACTGCCAAGTCTTCAGGCATTTAAAATACAGCAGAAGACACTCGGTCACAATCACCGGCGGCGCGGGCCCGAGGGCCAGGAACTTTTCTGCGGCGGTCGCCATCTGATTTGCCTGGTGGCGTACACTTCTCGCCCAGAGGCCATTCTCTTTTGGCCTTTGGGTCTCGTCTTGCGGCGGAGCAACAATGATGCGTTTTTCGGCACGGTTTCGCGGCGAAGCCGCAAGGGGTTTTGCGGCAGGGGTTGCCACGGTCGTCGTCCTCGGAGGCATCGGAATGGGATGGTGGGCTCACGCGGCAGATGTTCCAGCAGGCCCGCGAACCAATGCCTGGAAGAAGGTTCAAAAGGCACTCGACGAAGGCAAGCCAAAATCGGCGCTGGAGGCAATTGCAGGCGTTGAGAAAGCGGCCGCCGCTGAGAAGGCGTGGGCCGAGGTGGCCCGCGCGATTGCAACGCGCGTGCTCGCCGAGACGGGCGAGCAGGCGAGCGACGAGCCTGATCGCGTGATTCGGCTGGCTGCTGAAATTGCAAAGGCACCAGCGGAGACTCAGGCCATCCTCACGGCGATCCAGGCCAACTGGATGTGGGGCTACTACCAGGACAACCAGTGGCGCTATCAGGAGCGAACGCAGGGGGGCGCCGACGGCAAAGATCTGTCGAAGATCGCCCAGTGGGACCTTCCCACGATCGTGGCCGCGATCCGCACGCAGTTTGCTGCGGCCGTCGGTGCGGCAGGCAGCCCAGAACGGGCCACGCTCCAGAAACTCCCTGTCGCCGAGTGGGACGCGATCATTAAAAAGGGCACGATGCCCGACGCCTACCGGCCGACCGTGTGGGACGTCGTCGCCCGTGATGCCCTCGCGTTTGCAGCCTCGGGTGAACGCGGACTCATGGCCCCTGAGGATGCATTTGAGATCGACCCGGCGTCCCCCGCGCTCGGCACGCTTGAAGAGTTCTTCGCGTGGACACCCGAGGCAAACGACACGGTCACCGACAAGGATTCACCGCTGCTTGAAGCGGCCGCCCTTTTTCGCGGCCTGATCGAGTTTCACAAGGGCGATGCCGACCCCTCGGCCCTCCTGTCGGCCGACCTCGACCGGATTCTCTGGGCCGCGGGCGCGGCGGTGGGAGAGGGAGTCGATGGCCGTAAGGAGGCGGCGCTCACTGCCTTCATCGAACGGGCTGGCAAGCATGAGATGGCGGCCGAGGGCATGTTCCACCTGGCAAGCCTCGTGCAGGAGCAGGGCGACCTTGTTCGCGCCCGAAAGATCGCGGCGGAGGCCGCGGCGGCACACCCGAAGAGTCATGGTGGCGTGCAGTGCGCGAATCTTGTGTCGGAGATCGAGTCGAAGGACCTTTCACTTGCGACCGAACGAGCCTGGGCGGCGCCGTTTCCTGCGATCCGCGTGACCTACAAGAACCTCTCGAAGGTTCACCTGCGGGTGTGCAAGGCCGACTACGACGACCTGCTTCGACGTGGAAAGCTCGGTGCCGGCTGGCTGGATGACAACGATCGCAAGGCGGTCCTCGCGCTGCCCGCGGTTCGCGAGAAGGCGGTGGATCTGCCGGAAACGCCCGATTTCCATGAGCGTTACGAAGATGTTCCGGTTGACAAGACCCTCGATGCCGCGTCGCTTGAGCCCGGTGCGTACTGGGTGATCGCAAGCCACAAGGCTGACTTCAGCAAGGACGACAATGTTGTCGTCGCGGAGCTTGTGTGGGTGACCCGCCTGGCGATCATCACCGAGCAGCAGCGAAACATGTTCGAGTCTGATATGCCGCGCGAGGTGGTCACGGGTGCGGCGCCCGTGGGTCGCGACCGACCAGCGCGACGCCGCAACCAGCAGACGGAACTCCCCGGGCATGTCGTCGATCTTGCCACGGGCGAGCCGGTGGCAGGGGGCGAGGTCATCCTGTATTCGCAGAACCAGGGTGGGCAAGGACGGCAGTTCAACGAGCGAGCCCGCGTCAGGACAGACAAGGAAGGCCGTTTCGTGCTTTCGGCCCCGCAGGGGCAAACGCTCGTCGTGGTCGCGAAGGCTAAGGTCGATGGCCGCGAACAGACAGTCTCAACCGGTCAGACGAATGTCTGGTCGAGCGTCATGACCGACGAGGTCAAGTCGATTGTGCTCGTGACTGACCGCGGTATTCACAGGCCGGGTCAGATCGTCTTCTACAAGGGAATCGTCTGCCGAGCGAACGTCGCCAAGGCTCGGTATGCGGCGATGGAAGACGTGGCCATTGATGTGACGCTGCGAGACGCCAACGGCCGCGAGGTCGCGAAGGCGAACCACAAGACCAACGCCAACGGTTCGTTCAACGGCAACTTTCCAATTCCCTCGGGCTGCTTGCCGGGGCAGTGGTCCATCCAGGCCCAGGGGGGCGGTGCTGGTGGCGGCACGGGCGTTCGCGTCGAGGAATACAAACGGCCCAAGTTTCAGGTCGAGCTTGCGGCTCCCGAAAAGTCGGTGCCGCTCGGTGGCGAGGCGTCGCTCACCGGCAAGGCGATGACCTACACCGGCCTGCCCGTTGGCGATGCCACGGTCCGCTGGCGGGTGGAGCGGAGCGTTCGATGGCCGATCTGGTGCCGCTGGTGGTTCCCGTGGCTGCCCTTTGATTCAGGATCGCAGCGGATCGCCCGTGGCACCGCGAAGACCGACGCGACGGGCTCGTTCACGATTGCGTTTCCCGCGAAGCCCGATCGGTCTGTGCCAAAGGAGTCGCTGCCCGTCTTTACCTACAGCGTGACGGCCGATGTCACTGATCCGGGTGGCGAAACGCGGAGCGACGAACGGAGCGTGAGCGTGGGCTACACCGATGTTGAAGCGAGCGTGTCGGCCGACAGTTGGCAGGCAGAGAAGAATGGAGAGCCGGCGAGCGTGGCGCTCACCGTGGCCACTGCGACGCTCGATGGAAAGCCACGACCTGCCATCGGAAAGCTCACGGTCCATCGACTCGCTCAGCCCGCGGAAGTCGACCGCGGCGATCTCATCGCCGATGGGGCACCGCGCTGGCATCGAGGCGGTGGTCGCCGCCGGCCTGCGGCTCCACCGAAACCCGATCCTGCAAACCCCGAAACCTGGGCTGCTGGCGAACAGGTTTTTGAAGCGGATGTGACCACGGAGGCGGCAACCGGCAAAAAAATCGAAACGCCGAACCTGCCTGCGGGCATCTACCGGGCGACGTTTGCGATTGCGGCGGCGGGTGAGGTGCCGGAGGTCAAGGCGACACAGCTTGTCGAGGTGATCGATCCGGCCTCGAAGACGTATGACGTGAAGCGGTCCTTTATCATGACGAGTGAAAAGCAGTCGGTGGAGCCGGGTAGCGAGTTCACGGCGATCGTCGGCACGGGATACGCCACGGGGCGGGCACTCATCGAGATTGCGCAAAGCGGCAAAACCCTAGGGCGGTTTTGGACAGAGCCGGGTCGGACGCAGTGGCCTGTGGCCTACCAGGCCACGGCGGCGAACCGCGGTGGGTTTACCGTCCGCGCGTGGATGGTGCGCGACGGACGGCTGCATGTTGAAACGCAGACGGTGCAGGTGCCGTGGACTGATAAAAAGCTTTCGGTCGAGTGGGAGCGGTTCACGCGAAAGACGCAGCCAGGCGCCAAAGAAGTCTGGCGGGCGAAGATCATGAGCGTGGCCGACGCGATCGACGGGGCTGCTGCGCCTCAAGCCGCTGAGTTCCTCGCGCTCGCCTACGACCAGTCGCTTGACGCGCTTGCCTCGCATGGTTGGCCTGGTGCCGGCCTCATGGGGATGTTTCGCAGCGAGTCGAGCTGGGTGAGGCTCGGGTTCACGAACGGTGGCGAGTCGTTCAGCGACATCCGCGGGAGCAACTTTCGCACGCCGCACCGCGACGTGCCCGAGATGACGTTTCGCGAGCTTGTCGAGCCGTTTGGCTCGACGGGCCGTGATCCTTTTGGTGGCGGGGGCGAAGTTTTTGGCTTCGGCGGTGGCGGTGGCATGCGTGGCCGCATGATGCCACGCATGATGGCCATGAGTGCGCCGATGGCGGCAGACGGCGAAATGGCGTTAGCCGAATCGGAAGGACGGGCGGACAAGCCTAAAGGCCGCGCTCGCAAGGAGTCCGGACTCGCTGACAACGGTCTCGACGGAGTCGGTACGGCTCCTGCGGAGCCAGACGGTGGTCAGTCCGCGGCGCCACCCCCGCGCAAAAACCTCGTCGAGACGGCGTTCTTCCTGCCGACGCTTTCGAGCGGCACCGATGGACTTGTGACGATCGAGTTCACGCTTCCCGACACACTCACGACCTGGCAGTTCAAGGGGCTCGCTCACGATGCTGCGCTCCGCAGCGGCACGCTCGTCGATACGTGCATCTCCGCCAAGGATTTGATGGTGGAGCCGATGGTGCCGCGGTTTCTCCGCGAAGGGGATGTTGTGTCGATTCCGGTGAAGGTGAGTAACACGACAACCGGTCGGCTCGCCGGAACCGTGCGGTTCTCACTTGCCGATGCCCGAACGGATGCCTCCCGCGATGGGCTCATCGAAGGCCCGACGTCGCAGGAGTTTGACGTGGCGGCCGGTGAGTCCAAGGTCGTCGTCTTTACCGTGAAGGTGGCCGATGGCACGGACGTGCTCAAGTACCTCGCGACGGGATCGGCCACGGCCTCAGGCCGTCAAGCTGCCGACGGCGAAGAAGCTTTTCTGGTCGTGCTTCCACGGCGGGTGCCTGTGACCGATACGATTCCGATCACGATCCGCGGACCGGGGGAAAGAAAAGTTTCGCTCGATCGGCTTTCAAAAAGCGGCGGCTCTGACATCCAAAGCCAGTCACTCGTTGTGCAGGCCGCGTCGAACCCGGCCTGGTATGCCGTGCTGGCGCTGCCGGTGATCATGGAAGAGACGGACGAGAGCACCGAGACACTCTTCACGCGGCTCTATGCCAACACGCTTGCGCGGCATCTGGCCACGAGCGATCCGCGCATTGCAAAGATCTTCAAACAGTGGGAGGGGACCGACGCCCTCGAAAGCCCGCTGGAGAAGAACACGGACCTTGTGAGGACGCTTCTTGCCGAGACGCCGTGGGTCCGTGACGCGGTGGACGAGCGCGAGGCGCGGGCTCGGATTGCTTTGCTGTTTGATGCGACTCGGGCTGGCAATGAAGCCCGAGCCGCGCTCGAACGGCTTGCAACGCTTCGAATCGGCGACGGTGGCTGGCCCTGGTTCCCCGGTGGACGGCACTCGTGCGACTCCGTCACCCTCGGCATCGTCGCTGGCTTCGGCCGGCTGCGGGCCGCTGGCGTGGATATCGATGTCCAGCCGGCGATCCGCACAATCCCCTGGCTCGACAACAGGCTCATCGAGGAGAGGAAATGGGCCCTTCGCCGCTGGGCGAATGCCAAGCAGGACGACATCGTCCTGACGCCGATCGGCTGCTACGCCCTCTATGCCCGCAGCTTCTTTACCCAAGACGCTCCACCACAAGGGGAAGCCGCTGAGGCGATCAAGTGGGCACTTGATGTTGGAAAAAAAACTTGGATGAAGATCGATGCGCGGCGGTCACAGGGCCATCTTTCAATCGCCCTCTCGCGTTCGGGTGATAAGAGAACAGCACTTTCGATCGTCGACAGTCTCAAGCAGCGGGCCGTCGATGCCGACGTGAAGCCAGGCGAGGAAAAGGAATCGTGGCAGGGGATGTGGTGGAAGGACCGGCATCCGTCGTGGTGGAGCTGGGCCTACGCCCCGATTGCCACGCAGGCGATCATGATCGAGGCCTTTGACGAGGTCGCGGGCGATGCCGAGAGTGTCGAGGCGATGAAGGTCTGGCTCCTGTCGCAGAAGCGCACGAGCAAGTGGCCGGGCAGTCGCTCGACGGCCGATGCGGTCGGTGCGCTCATGGGCCGCGGAAAGGATCTGCTCGGGTCGAGCGAGCTTGTCACGGTCACCGTCGGCGACGAGACGATCACCCCAGAAAAGGTCGAAGCAGGCACGGGCTTTTTCGAGACGCGGTTTGTGCGTCGCGAGATCACGCCGGCAATGGCCGCGATCACGATGACGAAGCCCGATAAAGGCGTGGCCTTCGGCGGCGTTCACTGGCTCCATCTCGACGACATTTCGAAGGTGCCTGCGGCAGGCCGTGAGGAGCTGGCGATCGAGAAGAAGCTCTTCGTCAAGAAGTTCACGAAGGCGGGGCCGGAGCTGGTGCCCGCGGGGGATGGCGCCGCGGTTGAAATTGGCGACGAGCTGGTCGTGCGGCTCGTTGTCACGAGTGACCGCGACTACGAGTTTTTGGAGCTGGCCGACCATCGGCCGAGCCTCACCGAGCCTGTAGATGTGCAGTCTGGCTGGCGGTGGGGGGATGGGGCGGGCTGGTACATGGCGATCCGCGACGCCTCGACGCAGCTCTTCTTCGAGCGGCTGCCGCGGGGCACGCATGTGTTTGAGTATTCGCTGCGGGTGGCCCACCGGGGCGCAGCGTCAAGCGGTTTTGCCAAGATTCAGAGTCGGTATGCCCCCGAGTTTTCGGCGCACTCTGCAAGCATCTCCCTCGAGGTGAAGTAACGCTGCGTTATTTCTGGCGACTCCAATACAAGCCCCCCTGCGCGAGCAGGGGGGACTGCGGGTGGCGCACCGTCCCGTTTGCCATAGCGACCGAACTCGCCCAACAGCCCGCCGTCCCCACGCTTGCGCGAGGGGCTTTTAAGGGAGTGGTGGCCTCGCGCCTCCTCCAATACAAGCCCACCTGCGCGAGCAGGTGGGACTGCGGGTGGAACGCCGTCCCGTTTGCCATTGCGACCTGACTCGCCCAACAGCCGCCGTCCCCACGCTTGCGCGAGGGGCTTTTAAGGGAGTGGTGGCCTCGCGCCTCCTCCAATACAAGCCCCCCTGCGCGAGCAGGTGGGACTGCGGGTGGATCGCCGTCCCGTTTGCCATTGCGACCTGACTCGCCCAACAGCCCGCCGTCCCCACGCTTGCGCGAGGGGCTTTTAAGGGAGTGGT
>JBGTKO010000483.1:0-4491 GCA_041744595.1 Pirellulales bacterium | reverse complement strand
AGGCCATGGAAGCGAGGCCGCGTGCGGCCGAGCGATGGCCGGAGCGAACGTCCGGCGACATGACACGGGCAACCCCGAGCTGTCATACGGCAGGAAATCAGCACGCCCACAGGAGGCCGCGAACCGTAGTTACGCCGGTCCGGCGGCGAGGACGTCGGGGCCGGCAGCGTCGGCGTACTGGGCGAAATTCTCTTTGAAGCGGGCGGCGAGCTTGCGGGCAGCGGCCTCCCAGGAGGCTTCGTCAGACCAGGCGCGGTGCGGCACGAGGAGCCGCTCGTCCACGTCGGGAACGTGTATGACGGCGTCGAGTCCAAAGACACAGTCTCGATGGACCGGTGCGTCGTCCAAGCCGCCGGCATGAATCGCGTCGATGATCTTCCGGGTGCTCGTGAGGTCAATCCGCTTGCCAACGCCGTAGGCCCCGCCGGTCCAGCCGGTGTTCACAAGCCACGCCTGTGCCGAATGCCGCTCGAGTTTCTCTGCGAGCAGGCGGGCGTAGACAGCCGGGTGCCGAACGAGAAACGCCGCACTGAAGCAGGCTGAAAAGGCCACCTGCGGCTCGACGATTCCCATTTCCGTTCCGGCGACACGCGCCGTGTAGCCCGAGAGAAAGTGGTACATCGCCTGCTCTCGCGACAACCGACTCACCGGCGGCAACACGCCCGAGGCATCGCACGTGAGGAAGATGACATGCCGCGGATGCGGGCCGACGCAGGGCACTTTCGCGTTGTCGATGTATTCGATCGGATAGGCGGCGCGGGTGTTCTCCGTGATGGCGCTACTCTCGAAGTCGACCGCCCGTGTGGCCGGGTCGTAGATGACGTTCTCGATCACCGTGCCGAACTTGATGGCCCTCCAGATCTCGGGCTCCTTCGCCTCCTCGAGGTGAATGCACTTGGCGTAACAACCTCCTTCGATGTTGAAAATTCCGTGGTCGCCCCAGCCGTGCTCGTCATCACCGATGAGGCGTCGTGCGGGGTCGGCCGAAAGCGTCGTCTTCCCCGTTCCCGAGAGTCCAAAGAAGAGCGACACCTCGCCTGGTCGGCCTTCGACATCACTTCCCTGGTTGGCCGAGCAGTGCATCGAGAGAATGCCCCGAGCCGGCAACAGCCAGTGCATGTAGGTAAACACCCCCTTCTTCATCTCGCCGGCATACTCGGTACCGAGGATCACCTGCTCCCGTCGCTCGAGGCAGAGATCGACACTCGTGCGGCTGGTCATCTGCTTGGTGTACGGATTGGCCGGAAACTGGCCCGCGTTGTAGATCACGTAATCCGGCTTCCCGAAGCGCTCGAGCTCGTCGAGTGTGGGACGGATGAGCATGTCATGCATGAAGAGGGCGTGGTATGCCCGGGCACAGATCACGCGAACCTTCACCCGCGTGGCTGGATCCCACCCGGCGTAGCCGTCACAGACATAGATCTGGTCACGGGTGTTGAGGTAATCGATGGCCCGTTGACGGTTGAGCAGAAAGGTGTGCTCTTCGATGGGGTGGTTGACCGGGCCCCACCAGACATCGGCTTCGGAGTTTGGATGCCGTACCACATGCTTGTCGGCGGGGCTTCGGCCCGTCTTGGCTCCCGAACGAATCGCGATCGCACCCGAAGACACGATGCCTGCCCCCTCGCGTGAGACGGCATCTTCGTAGAGCCTGCCGGGAGGGGCATTGCGAATCACGACGGGGACAGTGATCTCATGGTCCGACAGATCGACGTGCAAAGGCATACGAATCCTTCAAGTGGTCAGGCGGCAGAAAGCGGCCCGGCCACAGTGGCCCAGCCAATCGCAAGGAAGACAATCCCAAGCCCGAGCGCCGCGAGCGCCCCTCCCCACAGGTTCCGCCTTACCCGCAGGGAACCGACCGCCTGCCGCAGCCGACGGGCAAACTCAGTCCACGCTTCTGCCGAGGTCCGCCCACCAACGGCCACGACGCTCACGCTCCGGGCCAGGCCGTGACCATCCACGAGCAACTGGAGGCCACGGGCCGGGAGGGCGACACTCTCGCCTGCCCAGCGGGCCGAGGGATCAAGCCCACTGGTCACCTCGGCAAGGATCGGTCGCAACTGCTCCACGGTGATGTTGTAGACGACCAGCCTCGGCCGCGTTGCCAAGACCCCGACAGCCACGGCAAGCGTGAACAGAAGGAGGAGCATTCCGGTTGCCCAGGGGGTCGCCCCGAGCGCCGGCTGCACGAGCGCCAGCGGCCCGGCCATGACGAGCCCCGACACAGCCGTGGCCAAGAGAATGAGATCCTGCCCCCCCCACAACATCGTCGGCCTGCGTCGGAGATGAAGCCAACCGAGGATCGCGAGATAGCCGCCCAGCGGAAGGACTGCCACCCAGAGTGGAATCGAGGCAAGCGAGACGTTCATCGCTTGTCTCCATCTACATGTGCCACGCCATCCATGCGAGAAACCCCAGCCAAGATGTTTCGGTAACTGCCGCTACGGCCAGGATCAACCGTGCGGCCCGTCCCGACCGTGGAGTCACGTCGATCACTCCCCGGCTCCATATCAGACAGGGTCGGGCACCGCGAACGGAATGTCGCGGGAGAACGCATCGTCGAAGTCGAAGACATCGTGAAAGTCTTCCCGCTTGTCGCTGCGGGTCTTCCGCATCTGTCCGATCTCGATCATGTTGAAGACGATTTCGCCGATGTCGTTCGTGCGGCGAAGGCCCCACGCTCCAAGGACGGTGGGGGCCAGAAATCCATACTGCTGCTGCCCGTAGAGCCGAGCCGCCTCGCAGAGCTGCCGCCCCGAGACATGCTGCTCGGACCGGCGTTCGCTGCGGCGAGTCTTGGAACCCGTTCGTCGGCTGCCAGCCGCCTGCTCTTCTGGAACAGGTTCGAGTTCCTCTTCCGGAGGTTCCGCACCAAAGCCAAGCGACTCTTGGGCGAACGCGAGCGCCTCGAGCACAAAGAGATACGCCTCGAGGGTGTATCGCCGATCCCGCTCGAGCAATTGATAAAGGGGATGAGACGCATCGACGACGGGCATGGGACGGTCGCACTCCGGGACGTATTGTGGAGCCCCAGTATACCGCCCGCCCCCTCAGTTTGGCAGGCTCGTGGGCAAGCCCGATCCCGCACGAGGCAAGAACGCGTGGACTCGCTCAGCGGCCGGGAACGGCCCCCGGAGGTCCTGCCTCGGCCTCCGGGTCTTGGAGCACGTACTTGTAGCCAAACGGCGTCATCGGTTTCGCGAAGTTTTGAAATACGTTCATTGCCGCGTTAATCAGGTTGTTCTGTGGGTCGAATTGATAGACCTCACGTTGAAGATTCCCAGGCTTGTGGATCTGGATTGCGAACGGCATCAGGTCACGGGCCTGGAGAATAAGTTCGACCTTGGAGTAGTTGCCCGCATCGGCCTGGAATCGAGGAAGGGCCTCGAGCCAGATATGGTCCCGGACCTGGGGCGGCGTGATGATCCGCATCCAATATCGCTTCTTGAGGGTGTCGGCCTTGGCGCCAAAGACGAAAGGGAGCGGTCCGTCACTGATCGCGCTTCCCCGCATATCCTGTGGAAGGCGAGTTTCAACGAGTTGTCGCTCCGCGTGCCGAAACTCGTAGATGCTCTGGCCGTTGCACACCCAGTGCTCGCCGGGATCATTCGCGGCTGTTTCAAAACTTTTGGCTTCGTTGTTCCACTGTTTCGACTCCTTCACCCGAAACAACCCCTTGTCTGGAGCGGCGTACTTGATCTCACCCGTTTTCTCGGCGACAGCAGGGCGTTTCCCACCCACCTCGCCTACCCAGGCGTCGTCGTACTCCCATTTGCGAAACGTACACGACCAGGTTTGAACGGCTGCGCTGCGGGCTTCCCAGGCGGTGAGGAGTTGATCGAGGGCAGCCTGCTCCTGCGGCGAGAGGGGGGCTGGCGCCTGCGGTTGTGGCGGGACTATCGCGACCCGCGGTGGGGGTTGCTGAGTCGCTGCCGGTTGCGGGGCCGCGACAGGACCGGTCACCTGGGCATGGCCGCGTTCAGCGGGAACTGCCGCGACCAGGACGACGACAGGGATAACGACGTGGAGCGATAGGATTCGGACGAGACGGCGCACGGCGCGGGCTCCTGCGGGGAACGACGGCGAGACAATAGCAGTGACTGCGGTGCTGGGCGAGGCCGTTTTCTTAGGTCAAGCTCGACCGGGTTTCATGAAGTATTGCCGAAAAAACCCGTCAAGGATCGACGGGCGCCATTGGCCGCTTGCCCGCCTCGACGGCCGCCCGCAACTCGGCAAGCTCGCGGACAAACCCGCCGGAGAGGATCGGAAACCGACACCAGGTCTTGGGGTCGAGGTTTTCGTCGTCGAGATGAAAAGACGGGGCGTACCGCTCCCGTTTCCATTGATTGCGGCTCCACAAAACGAAAAACCGCTCAGTCCACACAGCAAGCAAGCCAGGCGCGTGCCCCGGAAACTCGCCGGTCAGCCGCCACCAGCATTCCACCGGCGACTGACGGTCGCGGATCGCGAACCGCTCGATCGCGTCGA
>JBGTKO010000482.1:0-8857 GCA_041744595.1 Pirellulales bacterium | reverse complement strand
GCCATCGCCGCCGCCGGCTGCCGCTGCGAGGGCCGGGCCCGCGCCGCTCTCGGTCGTGTCGAGCGCCGAAGAGCCGGCTTCCCCCTTGGCCACCGTGACACGGGTGTCCTTCTCGGCACCCTTGTAGAGCATCACGTCCTGCTCCTTCTCGAGCACGAGCGTGCCTGCGGTGCCCATCACGACCTCGCCATAGTCCCCGAACCCGTTGCCGTTGATCGAGGAATAGGTAACCACGATCTTCTTGTTTGGATCGGCCACGTTCCCCGCGTCATCGAAGTAGCCGGGGGCCGGATATTCGTACATGCAGTAGACGTGGTCGTCGATCTCCCGATCAGCCGGGAAGAGGCTCCGGTTACCGACGGCCATCGCGGTGAGCGGCTGGATCTTCTTGCCCTTGCCGTGAGTTGCCGAAACGAAAATGCCAGCGGCATCGAGTTGATGACTACCGAGCTCTGCCATGAGGCCGCCGCCGGTTCGCTGCCAGAGACGCCAACGGATGAGCTCCTCGAGGGGCGTCCGCGTGGAGCCGTCCGGCATGGTCATCGACGTGTAGCCGAATTTGGCAGCGTCCACGCTCGCGTCGAGGAGCAGCGTTTCGGACTGAGCAATGCGTTTCCGGAGCGATTCAATGTCGGACGGTTTCGTCGCAGCGTCGAGTGACTTCTGGAGGCTCGCGAGCTCCTTCAAGAGCACCTGGTCTCCCGGCATCGGCGGCTTCCACGAATCTTTACCAGGCGGAGGAAGGTTTCCACGATGCCACTGGGCGCGAATCGAGTGCACATCGCCGATCAGGCGGGCGGTGCCGATCGTGTGGACGGCATTGTCATACAGAATGCTGTAGTGCCGCTGGTGCCCTGTGGCCAGAATCTTGCCCGTCTCACGGGAGACTCGCCCCATTTCCTTGCACTCCCGCACACTGTGCCCCATGAGCTTCTCCGTGAGCACATGCTTGCCGGCCCGCATGGCTTTCACCGAGGCGACGGAGTGGAGGTGAAGCGGCAACGCGATAATCACGGCCTCGACATCGGGATCGTCGAGAAGATCCTCGTAGGCCTCGTAGACCTTCACCTTGCGACGGGCAGCGTCTTCGCTTGTCCAGCCATACTTCGACATGAGTCCTGACCGGACTTTTGCGGCGTTCGGACTCGAGGCGTCACCATGAAAAGCGCGGAAGCGGTTGTATGGACGAATGTCAGCAATCGCCACGACATTGATGTAGTCAGGGTTCAGGGCGCCGATGAGAACGCCTCCCTCGTCCCCCGTGCCGAGTATGCCGACGCGAAGCGGGTCGCTGATCGTCTTGCCATATCCGAAGTAGAGCGAGCCGAGCCCGGCCCCTGCGGCCACACTGGCTGTGATGCCCGCGAGGAAATCCCGCCGGCTGATCCCTACGGCCTCGGCGAAGTTTTCCTTGCCGATCGTCTTCTGCTGCTCGTTCAGATTCATCGGGGCACCTCAGGACTCAAAGGGGGAGTTAGCGGGAGCCGCTCGTCGGCCTGGTGGCGCATGAGCGGCTCATTAAGCAGCAGGATCGCAGCCGTGGCTCGAGGAAGTAGTCGAGGCCGCTCCACCCGCCTGTCGGCAGGGTCGCGATGGCCAGGAGCGAGGCAATCTCGACCCACTGGTTGTACGTGGGTTGAGCCTCTGGGATCCAAAACGGCTGTGTGGCCACGACTGTCAGGAGGAAGAAGACAGCACCCATGGCGTTGAATTTCGTGAAAATTCCAAGAACCAGGCAGCCGCCGATCGTGACGAGCGACCAACTCACGAACCGATCGGCTTTCCACAGCGGACTTCGCGGTGTGGCGGCTATCACCCGACTGCGGGCCTCAGGAGTGAGCTCGGCATCCCACGCTGCTTCAAGGAAGCGGCCAATCGCGTCGGCATCGCTCATCCATCCGGCCGCTTTGCCGGCGAGCTCCCGCCGCTTCTTCGCCACTCGCTCCCGCTCGAACGGAACTTCCCGAGATGCAGGCCGCGCCTCGGTATCGGCGAGCCGCTGCACGTCGAGTCGGTACGCGACCAGGTCTGATCGGATGCCTTTGAGCCATTCCTCGAGCTTCGTGGTCGCAGCATCCAGGGATTTCCTTGCCGACGCCTCCTCATGGGCGGCTAGGTGGGCGATTCGCGTTCGCTCGTGGAGCCTCGTTTGCCATTCAGCGGAAACGCTGGTGTGCCAAGCCTTGATGGCATCATCGACCGGGAGGCGGTTCGCGGCCCCGAGAGTTCCTGACCAGTCGCCCGTCTCTGGCAGAACCGACTGATATCGGTCTGCCAACGGTCCCACGGCAGCCTTGCGAAAGCCGGCACTCGACCAACTCGGATCCTTCAGGTGGCTGACACCTTCCATGAAGAAATGAAGCCCCACCACAATACGGAGCAATGCCAGCGCGATGAGGGCGAGGAGCGTCGAGCGCATAGGCTTTTGATGATCGGTGAGCAGGGCGGGCCAGCGGTTCCTAACCTTAGTTGAACCTCGGATGAACGCGACGGCAAGCCCTCGGCTGGTGCTGTCCAGGAGCAGGAAACGCACGGGGTTTCAGCCGAATCCATTGAGCAAGGCTCACCTGACTTGCCAAAAAACCCATTCGGCTGCGACAACCGAGGTCGCATGCGGATCGTCCTCTGCTACCCCGTCGAGCCTCGTCACATCTCGGAGATCGCGTCCGTCGCGCCGGATGCCGAGATCGTGGACGCGGGCCAGGAAGGCGTCGCAGTCGCGCTGCTGTCGGCTGACATCTTCTGCGGCCATGCCAAGGTGCCAGTGCTCTGGGAACGGGTCGTGGAGATGGGCCGCCTCCGCTGGATCCAGTCGTCGGCCGCCGGTCTCGACCATTGCCTGGTGCCGACAGTCGTCGAATCCGACATCGTCGTATCGAGTGCGTCGGGAGTACTCGCCGATCAGGTGGCCGAGCATGCCCTTGGCCTCGCGATCGCATGCACTCGCCGCCTCCCGCTCTTCCTCGATCAGCAGGCCAATCGCGAGTTTGTCCGGCGTCCCACGCGGGATCTCACGGGGGCCACGATTGGCATCATCGGCCTTGGTGGCGTCGGCCGACGGCTGGCGGATGTGCTTCGTCCCTTCCGTGTCCGGATTCTGGCAACCGACTGGTTTCCTGTTCGTTGCCCGCCTCACGTCGAGTTTCTCGGGCCCCCCACAGCGCTTTCTGAGGTGCTCGAGGCCGCCGACATCCTCTTCCTTTGCACGCCCCTCACCGAGCACACCCGCGGGATGATCGATGCCGAAGCGCTCGCCCGGATGAAACCGGGAGCTATCCTTGTCAATGTGGCGCGCGGCCCCCTCGTCGATGAGCAGGCCTTGGCTGCTGCCCTTGCAAGCCGTCACCTCGATTCGGCTGCCCTCGATGTCACTCCGGAAGAGCCCCCATCGGCGTCAAGCCCCCTCTGGACAGCCCCTCGGCTGATCATCACCCCGCATGTTGCCGGCCAGAGCGGCCGCCGAATCGATGCGATGACAGAGTTTTTCTGCGATAATCTTCGAAGGTACATTCGAGGGAAGCCGCTGCGGAACCTCGTCGATAAGCGACTCGGGTTTCCCGAGCCACCTGCTTACGACGGCTCGACACCCGGGCACACCGCCCACGCGGCCGGGGCCGCCGACAAGGACGATCTCACATCATGATGAGTACAACCATCCTCCGCGAGGAACGGCCCACGATCCCATCAGTGGGTGATGTGGGCATGAAGTGCCCCGAGGACCTCCTCTCGCGTTACACGGAAATCCTCGGCTCCGGGCGGCTCAACTGGACCGAGTATCACACGCTCTCACGACGCCTCGGTGCGGGAGGTCAGGGGGTCGTGTATCTCACGACGCGACGGGGCGCTGGAAACTTCACGCTCCCCGTGGCGCTGAAGATTTTCTCTCCCGAGCGGTATGAGACAGAGGGGCACTACATGGAGGCGATGGACCGGATCGCGTCGGTCGCCGCCCGTGTCGCCCAGATCCAGCAGGACAACCTCCTCGACGTGCAAAACTTCGTGGAGCAGCGGCGGATTCGAATCATGGAGATGGAATGGATTGACGGCTATGACCTCTCCCGACTGCTTGCCCCTGAGATCCTCGAAGAGACCCGGGCGAGTGTCACGGACGACCGCTGGGACTATCTCAATAACGTCTGCGTGACTGCCGGTCCGCGGCAGTCACGGCTCAAGCCGGGCGTGGCGATCGCGATCATGCGGGAGTGCCTCGCGGCACTTGCGGCGCTCCACCGTGAAGGCATCGTGCATGGTGACGTGAAGACGGCAAACATCATGGTCAAGCGAACCGGCAACGCGAAAATCATCGATATCGGGTCCGCGCATGCAATCGATGATCTTCCTCCCACGCGAACATGCACTCCAGCCTATGCAGCCCCGGAGGTTCTCGAGGGCCGTGACAACACGCCTCGAAGCGACCTCGCAAGCCTCGGCTATGTTCTCATCGAGATGCTTTCGGGGCAGCCGGCGTTTGCGGGACTCCGGTCCTTTCGCGACCTCCTCGAGGCGAAGCGTTCGCTCGTCCATCGCCTGCCCCAGATGCTTCCCGCTGATGTGACATGCAACGAGCTTCTCATGGATTTTTGTCGTGGTCTCATTGCCCCTGATCCTGCCAAGCGGTTTCCGACCGCCGAGGATGCCGATCACATGAAGGGTGGTGCAGCGAGCTTCCACCGCCAACTTATCGTCGGTGGCCTTGCGAGCGAGTATGAGAACGAGCTCCGCGCCTGGCTCGACGGGTTGGAGTGACTCCGCCCGCAGAGTCGAGAGCTACTTGGCCCTCGGCAACGGTTACTTCAGCCGCCGGTACATGCGATTGACGAGTGCGGTCGTGGCCCGCGGGGCGAGCCGTTTGAGTCGCCAGAGCCAGCGGGCACGTGTGCCGACGACCACGTACCGTCGGTTTCGTCGGACGGCCGTGAGCACCGCGTCGGCCACGCGATCACTCGTCCAGGCGGTCGATGCCATCCACTCCTCCGCCCCACGCCGTTCGACGTCGCTCGTGAAGTGCCAGGAGCCAAGCAGCCCCGAGCGAAAGAAGCCGGGACACGCAACCGTCACGCCGGGACGCCGCCGCTCGCATTCAGCGGCAATGGCTTCCGAAAGCGCCACGACGCCTGCCTTGCTCGCCGAGTAGGCCGCCATCGACGGCGGCGCCAACACACCCGCGACCGAGGCGACGTTAACCACGTGGGATCGCCTGGATTCGCGGAGCCACGGCACGAATGTTTCGCAGCCGATGGCCGTGCCCAGGAGGTTTGTGTCGAGCACCCGTCGCCACTGGTCAATAGGGAGCGTCCCTACTTCCCCCGTGGCACCCACGCCTGCCGCGTTGACGAGAAGCCCGAGTGACTGCCATTCGGCTCGGAACCGGTCGTACAGGATTTTCCAGAATGCAGGGTCTCGCACATCGCCGCTGACTTGCTGCGGACCCTCCGGAAGCTCACACCGGTCGAAGTCGAGATCGACCGCCGCAATGTGCCACCCGTCCGCAGCGAGCCGCTCGACGATCGCCCTTCCCAAGCCGCTGGCCGCGCCGGTGACGACGGCCGTTGAGGGAAGGCTCACTGGAATCGGAGGAAATCCGACGGGAAAAGGAGAAAGCCCCGACGGGGCATCGCCGGGGTGGAAAGCGAGGGTGACGGGACTCGAACCCGCGGCCTCCAACGTGACAGGCTGGCGCTCTAACCAACTGAGCTACACCCCCGTGCGCCGGCCAAAGCCAGCCTCGGGTATTCCACCGTGGCATCGCGAAGTATACCGCCGCCGCGGCCGGCGCGAAGCGGCATCACAGGATGCCGCGGCCAGGGTCAAAACCTTTTTTCTTGGCCATATCGAGATCCTGATCCGCCTGGCCGGTCAGACCTGCGGCGCGGCAGGCGAGTCCGCGATGGTGATGCATGACCGCGAGGGAGTGGTCAGCATGCCGCAGCCGGTACGCGAGCTCTTCGGGTGATACATGGCCCGCCAGCATGAGAAGCCGGCGGCGGTCATTTTGGGCCGAGTCGATGGCCACGTTCAGGTCATCGATCGCCTCGTGATGCCTTTCGAGCAGGTGCAGGATGAAGCCACGCGTATCAAGAAACTCGGGGCTCGGCCCCGACGCCGCGAGCGCCTTTTCGATATCGACGAGCGCCTCTTCGAGATCACGGCCCACCAGGGCCCTGAAGTAGGCTCGGTGGTTGAGGGCCTCAGGATCGTTCGGGCCAGTCAGATCGACTGCTGTCTGCGCAGCCGCCAGGGCGGCATCTGCCTGCCCGAGTACGTAGAGCGCGAGCGCTCGGATCTGCTGGGGATGGCCTTGGGCCGGCTCGGCGACAGCGGCCAGGTCAGCGTCGGCAAGGCCCCCTTCGGCGTCCCGGTTCTTGATCCGGAGCATGGCCCGCCAGCACATCAGGCGGCTCCAGGGCAGCGGAGCGGTCTTTGCATCACCTGACCACTCGATCGCGCGACTCAGGTCGGCGATCGCAGGCTCGACCGCGTCGCGGCCCTCCGACGCGATCGCTCGCTCGAGCGACCATTGCACGACCACCTCACGGATCGTGGGAAGCACCGCCGGGCCAACCACGGCGGACCCGATGACGCCCAGCAACAAGACCGCCACGAAGGCCCGTTTCATCGGGCCTGCCGTCGGCCGACGGGGCCCTGGTGATCGAGATGGAACCCCGCCTCTCTGGTCATCTGGCCGATCGAACTCCGTCGGAACTGGAAAGCCGAGGCTGTCATGTCGCATGGTGGTTCACCCGAGAAACGCCCTGGAGGAACTGCCGACGATCGAGCAGTTCTGTTTTTAGTGTACGCGAACAGATTCGAGGAGAAATGGCCGAGGCCGACGGTTTGACGAAGGCAGGCCCGGTGCCGTAGCCTGCCGTCAACCCGTCGCGGAGGAGCCTTTATGCCACTGTACGAAATCGAGACCAGCGCCCACATCATTATCTCGTGGGCTCCGGACGAGCCAGCCGCCGCTGCGGTCGTGCAAGATGCCTACCCCGGCGAGGAGATTGTGCGGCTGACCCGCCGCCCTCGGGATACGTGGGTGATCTCCAAGTCGGCCCTGGGGCTCACCGACTCCCGGAACGACCTCTGCCACACCGCCCGCGAATGCCTGTCGAAGGCAGCCGGCGACAAGGTTCACGCGATTCGGCTCTACATGCACGAGACCGGTGACGACCTCGACCGGGCTCGCAAAGTCATCGAGTCGAATATGGTGATGGGCTGGTAATCCGCAGGACGAGCAGGGCGACGCCTGCAATGGCGGCGGCCGCGCCGATCCATGAGGCATCGACGGCTGCCGGCTCGTCGTGCATCACGAGGACGACGAGTTGATTGGGCGTGCCGAGCCCGCCATTGTCGGCCACGCCGACGAGTGAACGGCCGCCACCCTGGAGCAGTGGCCCCATGCACAGCCCCTCGAGGTTGCAGCCCAGGGTGTCCTTCCAGAGGAGCGTCTTTGACAAATGGAGATCGTCCCGTTCTGCAAGTCCGCGAGCCACCTTCGACACATCAACCGCTTTCGTCGTGTCCACGAGATAGATGCGGCTCTCGAATGGGGGGAGCCCCTGGCCTCCTGACCGTTCCAGGATGAGTAACCGACCGCCACCGAGGGCCACCATCGCCACAACTCCGGAGAGCGGTTCGCCCGCGAAGACCCGCACGAAGCGATGCGGCGGATCGACGGCGTATGCGAACTGAATCGTCGGGCTTTCGACGGCTGCGGCTGCGGCCGCGTCCGATAAGCCGATTCGCGCGAGTCGAACGACCGTTCCAGAAGACTCGGTTGCCAGGGGACCATCGGCCGGCAGTGCCTCCTCGTTGGCCGTCCAGGCATGCATGCCGTCGGGGTCGGCTGCCAGGGCCTCGAGGCCGCGATTGGGCCGCCTGGTCTCGAAGATCTTCGGAATCGGCACCAGTCCCAGCAATTTTCCGGAACCCATGTCGACGGCGCGGATGGCGGGGGTCGTCTCCTCGCACACGAGCAGGCATTGGCTCGGCTCCGGCTCCCCCCGAGCCCGCTGTCGCTTGGCAATTCGCTCGGCAAACCGCGGCGGACACACCGCGACGTCCTCGTAGTCGAGGACATGGTCGAGAACCACGATCTCGAGGTCAAAACCCTCGCGAGGGTCGCCGTCTGCCGCAACCTCGAGCCGAAACAGCAGCATGCGGTCGCTGTTATCCATGATGGAAACGTAGCGGTCGTCGCCGAGCCACGTGACACCACTCAGGCCGGTGATCGAAAGTTCCTCGCCGTCCGGCCCCTGAGCCTTGTCTGGCAACACGAGAGTGCCTGCAAGCGAGATCCGCGGCAGTGGTCGATCTTCAGGGTCGCCCGCCTGGGCCACATCGCCGAACTGGTGAACAGCCAAGATCGCTATCAGAACCAGTGGCAACTCGTGAGGACTCATGCCCGGAATGTATCACGGGCAACTGCTCACAAGGCGGGCCTACTGTGGTACCGAGAATGAGACGGGCTGGACGCTCCCTGGGTCATCCTCGCCGGCCAAAAGCGCCTTCGCCGGACGGTAGCTCGAGGTGCCCCCTGGGCGGTAGCCAGGGTCGGGCCGCCTGGTGGGGGGAGGGATCGCGCCGGGCAGCGAGCCGTCGGCAGCAGGTGAAGTGGTGGCTGGCGCCAATGTGGGGTCAACCGGAGGCGCGGACCACTGCGGCTGCGGATTCTCTGGCTGCATTGGTGCCGATGGTTGAAAACCGGTCGAGAAGCGACTGCCTGTGACAGGGCCGTATCGCGAGTCTGCTGGCGGGACCGTCATCGCCTCGGGGTATGTCTGGGGTGATGGCTGTGAAGGGAGTGGCTGTGAAGGCGGTGGCCCGCTCCAGCCCGGCGTGCCGCCGCGGGCGTCGGCAT
>JBGTKO010000481.1:0-9342 GCA_041744595.1 Pirellulales bacterium | reverse complement strand
CGCTCACTCGGAGGAAACTTCGCTCCGCCCTCCAGGCTCCGCTTGTTTCCTACGCCGGCTCCATGGCACGGGCAACCCCTCGCGGATTCCGCTTTCGGTGAAGGAGCGATGGCCTCAGTTCCACAGATACCTTACCCATGGCTTTTTTGGATGAACGATTATCCTTTGCCCCGAAAGTTTGGCCGTAGACGGTAAGCCCCAGACACGTGTCGCTTGAGGATGCCGACCAGTTCGCTTGCGTCGTCGACGGCAGCGATATGCTCGGGAGGCGTGGTCTCATGGCCATGCCAAACAATCGTTGTGATCAGACCGCCGCGGGTCGCCAGATCGAGTTCTGTATCGGCGAGGGTGACAAGGGGCAAATGGCGAACCGCCGCGAGGGCCGGCAGGAGAGAGGCCGCGACCGTGTCGGGCCGCACGTCCGCAAGTGACAAACACCCCCCGCGCTCGAACGGCCCAACGGACGTCCGAATCAATGTCTCCATGACGGCTCGTGTGCCGAGGGTTTCTGCCAGGTCACGACCGATCGCGCGGATGAACGTTCCTGTCGAGCATTCCACGTCGAGTGAGAGCCGGGGCCAGTCGTAGGCCGCGATCTCGATGGAGTTGATTCGTATTAGCTTGGCCGGAATCTCGACTTCGCGTCCCTTGCGGGCGAGGGCATACGCCCGCTTTCCATCAACATGCACCGCCGAGTAGTCGCAGGGCCGCTGCATGATCTCGCCGCGAAACGCCGGAAGCGCCGCAAGGATCTCTTCATGCGTCGGTCGTCGCGGATCGCGCTCCACCTCGAGAGGTGTCTCGAGGTCGTCAGACGGACTCGACCGGCCGAGAAGGAACACGGCCTCGTACCGTTTTGGAAGCTGGTGAATGAAGTCCACCAGCTTGGTCGCGGGCCCCACGCACACGACCACGACACCAGCAGCGAGCGGGTCGAGTGTGCCGGCGTGGCCGACCGACCGTGTGCCAAGGGCCCTGGCAACGGCATCGACGACCTGCCGTGAGGTCACCCCTGGCGGCTTGTCAATCGGGATCACACCCGTGAATCGAGAATCCATAGAGTTCCGCAACATCGCTGGCGGACCGACCAGCCAGCCGCATTCGGGTGCGAACCTGCGCCGGGTCATCAACCGCGCCGGCCACAAGCCGGTCAAACTTGAGATCGACCACCGCGGCGGTCTGGGCCGCATCAGATTTCGCATGGCCGAGCGGATACTGCACGAGTCCGCCGTCGAGGGTGCCGAGGGATGCATGCTCGATGACAACCCGCGTCGGAATCCCTTCGGGGTAGAGCCGATCGTACTCGGGGCCGCCGTGCTCGATCGTGATCAGCTCGATCAACGCAGCCACGGCAAGGGCACGGATAGCGTTGTCGGAGTAGTCGTTTGGCAGCAGCATGAGCGTCTCCCAGTCCGGGGGCGACGGCCCGGATGCTGCGGCTGCCTTGAGAAGTGTCTTGGCGAGGATGTAGGGGAGCGAGTGGTCGGCAGACTGCCGTGTGGTCGGCGTCCGCTTGGCTGGATCGGCGATGATCGAATATGCCGGCTCGTAAATCACGACGCGAATCTGGCGGATCCCGGAAAGGTCCTTGGCGAGCGCAGGATGTCGCTGAAAGAGATCGACGAGCGATTGGAGTGCTCCGGCCGACTGGTGCTCGTAGAGACCGAGCTTAAAGTGCATGGAGTGGATCGCGAAGGCATCGCCACCGAGGCCGAGCTCAAGGTCGAATGGGCTCTGGCCGTCTGTGGTGGGCTCGTTGAGTCGATAGATGGCAAGGGGATTGCGAAAGACATCCCGAGGGCCGACGAATCCGGCAAGCGCCCGTCGGCCGCAGGTCACTCCCGCCTCGGCTGCCAGCGCCGCCGAAGCACCTTTGCTGTCGGAGAGCTGATGGCCCGCCCGAATGGCTCGAAAAGGCACATAGTGGGCCACCGCCATACCGATCGCCGACTCCACTGCGTCTTCGTCTCCACCAAGGGCTGCCGTGAAGGCAGCCGCACAGGCGACGGCACCATGATGCACGTGGTCAATTGCGTACTTCCGAAGCGGAAATACCTCGGCTAGACGGCCGCGGATCTCATCGATGAGAAGCATCACGCGGAGCGTCTGGTCGCCGTCGAGGCCAGCTTCCGTCGCTGCCGCAATGGCCACCGGATAGAAATCGTTGTGGCCAAACTCACCGGCCGTTCGTCCACGGGCTGCGTCGTATCCAAAATTCGTGCCGTTCGAATCCCATTCGCGAACGGCCGAGGCGTTGGCGGCCACGGCCCGCTCCGTCAGGCAGAGACGACGTGATCCGAAGCAGATCGCACCTGCCGAGCCCACCGCGGGGGATGTCGCCAGGGCATCGATTCGGAGGACCGTCGGGGCGTTCGTCTGATGGGCAAGGGCTGAGATGCCACAGCCGACACTGTCGAGGTGGAACCTTTCCAGGAGATCGAGCGTGGCTGCTCCGATCGGCTGCGGCGACCGATGGAGGAAGTCGATGGCGTAGGCGGCCAGGCCGCGGGCCTGGTTCGTGTCGGCCGGGAGAAGCCGGGTTTCAACGGTCGTCACCATCGATCCGCCGGACATGAATTGTTTTCTCTCAAGGTAGGTCACGAGTCGGCGGTTTCAACGCTGCATGTTGTACACGCTTCCGGCCGCTGCCGTCCTGCCGGCCTCTGGGCTACACTATCCGTCCATGGAGCCGACACGCCTGGGCCCGTACATGATTCGCCGCCGGCTTGGCCGGGGGGGTATGGGCACGGTCTACGAAGCGGAGGACATTGACGGCCAACTCGTGGCGGTCAAGACGCTCGCGACGTACTTGAGCGATGACAGCGGCCTGCGTCGGCGGTTTGAAGCCGAGATCGAGGCGCTTAAGGGTCTTCGACACCCAGGAATCGTTCGGCTGCTGGCCTTCGGCGAAGAAGAGGGAACGCCCTTCTTTGCCATGGAGCTCGTCCCGGGCCGTAGCCTCGAGGACATTCTCAAATCGGGCCGGATTTTTTCATGGCGCGAGACCGTGGCCACCGCGGCTGCGATCACGCGGGCGCTCAAGGCAGCGCATGATCAGGGAATCGTGCACCGCGACCTCAAGCCGGCCAATCTTCTTTTTGCCGACGAGTCAGCGAAGGACGGCGTTGTCAAACTCGCCGACTTCGGCATCGCGAGGCTCTTTGGTGACACGGGCCAGACACAGGCTGGCACCGTCGTCGGTACGGCCGAGTACATGGCCCCCGAACAGGCGTTGGGCGTGGCGGTTGATCACCGAGCAGATCTCTACGCCCTCGGGCTCGTGATGTACGCGATGCTCACCGGACGGCCACCGTTCCGCGGTGGCAATGTGGTCGATGTGCTCGTGCGTCAGCGGAGGGAGATTCCGCCCAGGGTGGCAACGGTTGTGGCCGATGTGCCGGAGTCCCTCGACCTGCTCATCCACAAGCTCTTGGCGAAAGAACCCGCTGAGCGACCCGCAAGTGCACTGGCCGTTGGCCGGTTGCTCGAGGCCATCAAACAAGAAGCGGAGGCCAGCGGTGCTCCTGCGACTAGTCACGCGAGTGGTGCAACGGTTCGGGCCGATCGCCCCGCCACCCGCGTGGATCTTCTCGGCAAAACGCGTGGAACCATTCCTGTTGATGCCTCGCCCGCGATCACCCGTCCAGCCACGGCCATCCCAGGACCAGACTCTGACGGCGAGGCCGACACGATGGCGTTCGCGCCATCCAAAGCAGCAGGAGCCGGGTCATTGGCCCATCGGGTGACTGAGCCGGATCCCGGGCTTGCCGAACCGCGAAGGGTGGCGGCCACTCGATTCACGACGATCGCCGATCTCGATCGGTCCATGCGAGAGGAGGCCGCGAAGCGTGCCAGTCGCGATCGTCTCGTGCAGGCAGTGGTTGGCGTGGTCCTCTTGGCACTGCTCGCCGTTGCGGCGTATGTGGTCACACGACCGGCCACGGCAGACGATATCCACGCCCGTATCATGGCGATCGCCGATGATCCGAAGGCCGATCTAAGGGATGCCAAACGGCAAATCGATGCGTTTCTTGCTCGGTACCGGGACGATCCGCGAGCCGCGAAGATTCACGATTTGGATCACTCGCTCGATCTGGACGCCCTGGAGCGCCGGGCTCGCCGCAGGCTGCCGAAGAACGTGTTACCTGGCCCACTCGAACGGGATTACCGCGCGGCAATGGCCCGTGAAGAAGAAAGCCCTCTGGCATGCTATTCGGCACTCGAAGCCATCATCACACTTCACAAGACTCCCGATCCCGGCTCATTATTGGCCGAGGAGGACCTACTCTGGCTGTCTCTCGTTCGACGTCAAATCGATCGGCTCGCGCCGTTGGCTGTTCGCGAGCGAAAGGAAGACGTCGCTCGGGCAGCTTCGACGCTCGAGGAAGCCGAGTCGCTCGCAGCACGGGCAACGACACTCGCAACAGGCGAGCGAGCCACGGTACTCGCCCGCCGCCGCGAGTTGCTCAAAGGCCTCATCGAAATGTATGCGGGGCGACCGCATGTTGCCCCTGCCGTCGCGGAGGCCCGCCGTCTTCTGGATGCACCCTAGAAGACCTCGACTCCCCTCATTCTTCTGAAAGCACCCATGACTGCACCACACCCCTCGGCGATTCACGCGGACCGCCGGGAACAAAGCCGCTCCGCTTTTGCCCACGCCCGTGCGCTGATTCCGGGAGGCGTTAATTCGCCTGCTCGTGCCTTCGGTGGTGTCGGAGGAGAACCGATCTTTTTTCGCGACGGCCATGGGCAGTGGCTCACCGACATCGATGGCAACCGATACCTCGACTACATCGGCTCTTGGGGGCCGATGATCCTCGGGCACCGTCACCCACGCGTCGTTTCAGCCATCGAGAATGTCCTCGCCCATGGAACGAGTTTTGGAGCCCCGACCGAAGCTGAAACCAGGCTCGCGGAGTTGATCGTCGAAGCGGTGCCATCGATCGAAAAGGTGCGGCTCACAAGCTCCGGCACCGAGGCGGCGATGAGCGCCGTTCGGCTTGCCCGTGGATTCACTGGCCGTGAAAAGATCATCAAGTTTGCCGGAAACTATCACGGCCACGGTGACAGCCTCCTCGTGGCGGCGGGTTCGTCGGCCGCGACGCTCGGGGTGCCCGACTCGCCGGGGGTGACCGAGGGAACGGCGCGTGACACGATCGTGCTCGAATACAACGAGCCCGAGGAGCTCGAGGCCGCGTTCCGACGCGAAGGCAGTGAGATCGCGGCCGTCCTCATGGAGCCGGTTGTTGGCAACATGGGACTCGTTCGTCCAACCGCGGAATTCCTGACCGCTGCCCGCAATCTCACTCGAGCCCACGGGGCGCTCCTTGTGTTCGATGAAGTCATGACCGGCTTTCGGTTGGCGTTCGGTGGTGCCCAGAAGGTTCTCGGGGTGATGCCCGATCTCACGATCCTCGGGAAGATCGTTGGAGGGGGCTTGCCGCTGGCAGCCTACGGTGGACGGGCCGACGTCATGGACCACGTGCTTCCTGCCGGCAAAGTCTTTCAGGCGGGCACGCTCTCCGGGAATCCGTTGGCAGTCGCAGCGGGTATCGCCACGCTCGAGGTGCTCCGTGACGAGCCGCCCTACATGGCGCTCGAACACCGCGGTGCCATGCTCGAAGCCGGTTTTCGCGAAGCGGCATCGGACGCAGGCCACACCGTCTGGATTGCCCGGGTCGGCAGCATGATGACGATGTTTTTCCAGCCGGGGCCGACGGCCTTCTCGGTGGCGGGCTGGCGGACAGCATCGGCGAGCGACAAGGAACGCTATGCCGCGTTCTTCTGGGGCATGATCGACCGCGGGGTCTATCTCCCGTGCAGCCAGTACGAGGCACTGTTCCTATCGGCCTCGCTCACGAACGACGACATTCAAGCAACGATCGCCGCCGCCCACGACACCCTCCGCTCACTCGCGACCATCGCCTGCAAGTAGGTGGGCTTCTTTGGCCTCCGGAGGGCATCGGCTACCGCAGGTGAAAATCCACCACGAGCGGAAGGTGGTCGCTCGCGGCCTTCGCAAGGCTCGTGCGAACGACGCGGGCCTGCCGCACCTCGATACCGCCCCGAACGTATGCCTTGTCGAGCGATCCCATGGCGAGCCATGCCGGGAACGTCCGGAATTTTGATGCGGGGCTCGTTACCTGCCGAAAGCCACCGGCTGCGAGGACGCCGTTGGCAAGCGTGTCCCGCCAGTCGTTGAAGTCACCGACGATCATCGTGGGGTGTGGGTCGGAAGAACGGAAGAGCATGTGTCCCAGGATCTTGCCTACCTGCCAGTGCCGCTCGCTTTCGGCCAGGCCGAGATGCGTGTTGACAAGGTGGAGGAGGCCCTCGGGCGATTCAATCAGAACGAACTGGGCTCCACGCGACTTTCGGCCGCCACGGCGGAGCGAGACGCGGTGACGGATCGTGATTGGCCACCTCGAGAGAATGAGGTTCCCGTACGTACCGCCACCGACGTGGACGTTCGCCTGAAAGACCGACTGGCAGCGAAAGTAGCTCGCCAGGAGGCGTGGCTGGTCATCGTGGCCGCTTCGGTGGACGAGCCGATCGACCTCCTGAAGGCAGACGAGATCTGGATTCTCGGCTTCGATCGTGTCAATGATCCGGGCGAGGGAATACCGCCGGTCACGGCCGCCGATGCCCTTGTGAATGTTCCAGGTGAGCAGCCGCATTCTGCCGCGTTTCGCGCCCGCCGACGATCGATTTCCGTACGTACTCCTGCGAACATCTTACCAAGACCGGGGAAAGTGGCATCGTTCGCCGATAGAATCGACAACTTCGGTTTTTCGCACGTCACGCTTCACTTTGGCAGCCGCTAGTGCGATACCTCCTTTTCACGATCCGAGCCATCGCGAACACGTCGCTGAGGACTCCCAGAGGGGCAGGCTCCGGGACGGGGGCGTAGACGAGATTGACCGTTTGTTCGCTGGCGTCGTGCTGGACGCTCCAGATTCCGTTCGTGAAGTTCTGGACAGGTGAGGCGTGTCCGGTGAAGGCCGCAGCCGAGAAGCTGTCGAAACTCCCTTCGTCCGAGAAGAGGGTCCACTGGCCCGCCGCTGTCATTGTTTCCACGAACCGTGAGGTTTCCGTCACCCGTCAGCGAGTCGACGAGAATCGACAGTGCCCTCGCCGACCTTGCGATGCACCGAAGTTCGAGAGGATAGTGAGGTTCCCGTCACCGCTGATGCTTCCAGAAAGCGTCAGATTGCCTGGGTTGGGCGTGTCATTGCTGAGCGCCCCGAACCAGAGGGTGCCCAGAAGCGCAACATCTTCCCGTAAGCGTGACCGCCGCACCCGCTGCGTTCGGCACTTCATCCGGATCCCATTGAACGGCGACGTCCCAATTGCCGCTTGGGGGCGTCTGCCACTCCTGAGCAAAACCCGTCCTTGCCGCCGGAATCAGGAACACGAGAATCAGCATGGGTACGATGCCTCGGCGGGGCATGCACTTGGTGATGGGTGCTGGGCTCATGGAAGAACTCCTGGTGGGGTGGCGAGCGTCTGCTGCAACGCCCTGGATCACCGCAATCCCCATGCCTGGACTGTTAGCTCTCGGTGTCCGCACAGAGGGACGGATCAATTCGTTCCGCAAATCTCGAATCAGAAAGCCTTGCGAGAATCTGGTGAGGAACCAGGCGGCCTTCCTCAGGTGGAGCGAATCGCCCCAGCAACCTGTTCCGAGTGGAGCGAATCGCTCCACTTTGTCCTGGCGGACGGAGCGATTGGCCCCACCACCTTTGAGGGGATTTGGTATGAAAGCGGACTCCGCGGCTGCTCGGTTTCGTTCCTATCAGTGGTACCTTTGCCACCATGCAGAATGTGTTACGGGACGCGTGGGACTTGTGGATCGTGCTCTGGCCGCATGTGCTGGCGTGGGGCGCCTTGGGGCTTTCACTCTTCGCGTCGATTCACGCGATTCTGGTGAAACGGGACACTCGCTCGACGATCGGCTGGGTGGCGCTCATCTGGCTTTCACCCGTGCTGGGCTCAACGCTCTACTTCTTGCTGGGCATCAATCGGATTCGCTCTCGGGCGACCCAGCTCCGGAGCGGACTCGTCCGCACGACACTCGAGACACGGACGGCCGTTCCCGATACCGACCGGCTCCGCGAGGCCATCGGACCCGATACCTCACCGATACGGTCGCTCGCGACACTCGTTGGCCGCGTCGCTTGCCGGCCACTCGTGGATGGCAATGCGATCGAGCCACTCGAAGGCGGCGACGAGGCCTATCCAGCGATGCTCGAGGCAATCGAGTCGGCCCGTCGTAGTATCGGGATGGCGACGTACATCTTCGACAACGATCCCACCGGACGTGAATTCGTTGAGGCGCTCAGCCGGGCCGTGGCACGCGGCGTGGAGGTGCGGGTGCTCGTGGATGGCATCGGCGCGAGATACTCGTGGCGGCCGGTCACGAGGCTCCTCGCCCAGCGGGGCGTGCGCGTGGAGCCATTCCTCCCTGCCACCGTGCCGATCTACCTTCCGTATGCCAACCTGCGAAACCACCGCAAGATCATGGTGGTCGATGGCGGGCTCGGGTTCACCGGTGGCCTCAACATCCGCGACGGCTGCCGGCTCTCCCGCGCTCCAAGACATCCAGTCCGCGACATGCACTTCCGACTTCGCGGCCCGATCGTGGCTCACCTCCTTGAGGTCTTTGTCGAGGACTGGAACTTTGCGGCCGAGGAGATGCTCAGTGGACCAGCCTGGAAACCAGAACTGACGCCTGCTGGACACTCGATTGCCCGCGGCATACGGTTTGGCCCCGACGACCCCGACATTGGCCGCATCAAGCTCGTGCTTGCCGGTGCCGTGACGTCCGCCCAGCGTTCGGTGCGGATCATGACGCCGTATTTTCTCCCAGACGATGCGGTCTGCCAAGCACTCGATGTCGCCGCGGCCCGTGGCGTCCAGGTGGATATTGTCCTCCCCGAAGAGAACAACCTGGCCCTCGTGAGCTGGGCATCGACGGCGCTGCTCTGGCAGGTGCTCGGTCGCGGCTGCCACGTCTGGATGTCGCCGCCGCCGTTCGAGCATACGAAGCTCATGGTCGTCGATGCTGCCTGGGCGATGTTTGGCAGCGGCAACTGGGACGACCGCTCGATGCGACTCAACTTTGAGTTCAATGTCGAGACGTATGATCGTGAGCTTGCGGCCCTGCTCGACCGTCGGATTGCCAGTGTCATTGCTCGCTCGCGGCCCAAAACGCTGGCTGAAGTGGATGCCCGGAGCATGCCGGTGAGGCTCCGCGACGGCGTCGCCCGTCTCTTCTCCCCCTACCTGTAATCGCCGGATCGCGAGGCCAGCCGGGGCCGCGGCCGTGCCCAGGGCGGCGGG
>JBGTKO010000480.1:0-15468 GCA_041744595.1 Pirellulales bacterium | reverse complement strand
ATTGCGTCGATGTCGTCGGCCGCCACGACCTTCCGCCAGTCCGTCTCCACCCGCTGATATCCCCAGCGATCGGCGAAGGCTTTTGCTTTGTCGGCGTCACGGGCGGCGACGGCCTGGAGCACCGGCAGATACTCGAGATCGAAAAAATCCTTGACGCGGTTGTAGCCATTGGAATGGGTGCGGCCCATGAAGCCGTAGCCAATCATGCCGATGCGGAGGGGTTTTGCCATTGGGGGGTTCCTCGGGGGTCGTTGGTGGTCGGTGTCACGCCCAGCCGTGGGCATTTCTCACGTCGATCATGGTCTTCAAGATCGTGTTCCAGGTTTTTGGGTTTTCGAGCATGGCGTTGGGGAACATGCAGCCGTCCCAGCAGATGTGCTCGATGCCGCGATCGACCGCACCCTCGAGCCAGAGGCCCGAACACTTCACGATGTCGAGCTTGCCATTCGGATCGTCAGCCGGGCAGTGCTTTCCGGTTTTGTCGTGGGCGCCCGCCCCATGCACCTCGCCGTCGTTCTGGGCGACGTGGAAATCGATCGTCCATGGCCTGAGCTTGGAAACCATCTGCTCGTACGCCGGCCAGAACTCGGCCTCGGTATAGCCCGGCTGCACGAGGGCATACTCCGAGGCGTTGTAGCCGAGCAAGTAGAGATAGGTATGGGCGAGGTCAGCCTGGAAGCCGAGCACGCCAGGCATCCCAACCTCTTCGAGGAGATCGAGCATGTCCTTCCAGGAATGCATGCCGGCCCAGCAGATCTCGCCCTCGGCCGCCAGCCGTTGGCCGTGAGCCTCCGCGATCCTTGCTGCTTCGCGGAACGTCTCGGCAATCTTCTTGGTGTTGGCCGTGGGGTTCTCACGCCACTTCGCAACACCAAACTCGGCTGAGTCGATTCGGATCACGCCATACTTTCGCACCCCACGCTGCTCAAAGATGCCCGCGATTCGGCAGGCCATCCGGACGGCCGACAAAAACTTCTCCTTTGCCGCGGCATCACCCATTGCGGAATCGCCCACCGTTCCCGGCCAGACCGGAGCCACGAGCGACCCCACGGCGAAACCGTGCGATGCAATCGTGTCGGCGATCTGTGCGAGCTCTTCGTCACTCGCCTCGGGATTCGTGTGGGGCAGAAACAAAAAGTAGTCGATGCCGTCAAACTTCTGGCCATCGACCTCGGCGGCGGCTGTCAGCTCGAGCATCCGTTCAAGTGAGATCGGCGGTTCCTGGCCTGCATCCATGCCTTTGCCAACGAGGCCAGGCCACATGGCGTTGTGGAGTTTCGGGAGCGTGTTCATGGTCATGCCCGCCTTCCGTGCGTGGGGAGATCGTTGTGGACGTCGGGGCCGAAGTAGCGGAGGGCGACGAGCGGACCAGGGCCGGTGTTCTCGACGACGTAGCCCGCTTTCGCTGCCTCGGCAGAAACAAAGAGCTCATCGGCGGTCATCTGGCCGAAGCGGATGAGCGTGGGCGTGGCCACATCGTGAACGCCCACCTTTCCTTCGCCCTGCACCGTGATCCAGCCGCTGGCGCCTGCGTCTTGAATCGTGACCTTCGCACCCGGCTCGAGCGTCAACTCCTTGGCGCTGAAGAGCTGCTTGCCATCCACCCGGCCGTAGACGATCCAGCGGTCTAATGTACCAACGGCGCTATGCTTCTCATCAACGATGGGTTTCAGGAAATTGCTTTCCTTGTAGTGGGTGTCGATGTTCTTTTCCCAGTCGAGCTGGCCGATGATGAAGTCGAGATCCTGGTGCTTCTCCGTCGGCATGTCCTTGACGAGCAGGCTCCACGGCACCGCACGCCCCTCGACGAGCGACTGAAACATCGCGAAGACGTCACTGCCCCACTGCGGCTCATACGTGAGCAGCGAGCCCGGTGCATGCAACACGCCCGGTGGGATCAGCCAGCCAGTGCCCCGCTCGAGGCGATACGCCTTCGACAAATCAAGAATGCCGTTGTCGCCGCGGTTCCAGTTTTCGAGGCAGCGGCGGACATCGTCTTTCGTGGTGCCTGGCTCGAGGCCCATGAACGTGTACGGAAAATGGTTGTCGCAGTTGTTGTACTGGGGCGGGAAGTAGTAGCTCTCGGGCTTTCCCTCTTGGCCCACGAGCGCAGCATCCTCGGCCGACTGGTGCATGTGGTGCGGGATCGGCCCCATGTTGTCGAAAAACTTGGAGTAGACGGGCCACTTCTTGTAGGCAGTCCAGATCGCGTCGCCGACAAGCTTTCCCTTGCCTTCGGCCACGGCATCTCGCAACAAAAAGCGCTCGCCTTCAAAGACACACCACGACAGCCCTTCGTCGGGCACGCGGCCCTCGTTCGCCGCCTCGGTCGTGCTGGCAAACCACCGCTCATCGATGCCCCCTCGGTCGAGGCCGTAGGCGTAGTAGTCGTCTGGGTGGAGCCGCACCCGCTTGCCGGGATGAAGAAAGCTTCGCGGCACCCAGGTGGGCGAGAGTCGCAAAATGCCCTGGCCAGCGTCAAAGGCACGGTCCAGAGCGGAACCGACGTTTTTCGATTCGGGCAAAGAAGCGGAGGCGGGAAGGCCCGCGGAGGCGGGAAGGCCCGCGGAGGCGGGAAGGCCTGCGGAGGCACGTGGAGCGGTAGCGGTAGCCATCGGTTGAAAACCCCTCAGCGACTTGTGTCCATGCAACAAGAGCCGTTGTTGTACGGGTCGTCCGACAGGCCCGCAAGGAGCCGCTGGGGCCGGGCCTTTGGTGTGGCTAGAATCAGTCAACGTCGCGAACGATTCCCTCGAACGAATCCGTATGTCGCGACGGGTGTGTGGAGCAAGGCCGCGATGAAGCGATGGGCACTCGGTGGCGGCAGGCGGACGGTTCAGGCATGGTTGCTGGTTGGCTGCCTCACAGCATCGCCCGTCAGTGCAGTCATCGCTGCCGACCCACCTGCCACACGGGCGGTGGCGGACCATGTCCTCGCGGCCACGGTTGGCATCTCGACCAAAACATCCGACGGCGGAGGGTTCTCCGGCACCGGCAGCGTCGTCACGCCGACGGGCCACATCCTCACCTCCACGAGCGTGGTCCCGTCCAACGCAACCGATATTAAGGTGATGTTCCCAGGGTTCGTGTCTCGCGATGCCACGCTCGTGGCTTCCGATGACAAACTCGCCGTGAGCCTCATCAAGGTCGATGCGAAGGATCTCGCTTGCCTCCCGATCGCGCGGGAGATGCCGCCCATCGGAAGTCTCTCCTACTCCGCAAGCGATGTTGACCGCGTGCTGCTCACGAACGGCCGCGCGTCGTTCAGTCGCGGCATCGTCAGCGGCGGCTACGACGTCGCGAAGCAAGGTGAGTCGACCTATTCCGGGCCCGTCATTGAAACGACTGCCGCTGTAAACCCTGGCTCAGACGGTGGCCCGCTCATCGATGCCACAGGCCGGCTCTGCGGAGTGATCAGCCTTGGCGTCTCACCGCTGCGATGGCAGGGCGTGGCGGTACCGAGCACCGTGCTTCTCGAGAAGTTTTCACCGCTCACGTCGTCGGACGTGCCGCTGTCTTTCGAGGTGCCACAAGGCCTCGCGGATGACCCGGCCACACGCACCGCTGCCGAGAAGGCTGACTCACTCGGCCGCGTCGCAGCCTTCATGGCGCCCTATCTCGTGGGCATCGAGGTCGCGAGAACGTTTCCGCCGGAGGAATTGCCACGAATCTCGTGGGACGAGCACCGCGACGCCATCAAAAACTGGGACAAGCTCTCGAAGCCTGAAAAGGAAAAGCGGTTTGGTGGCTTTGCGAACGTGTCGCGGGCGTTCGAGGTGAATCAGCTTCTCAGGCGACCGCCGGGGGCGGTGACGGGCCTTGTCATTTCGCCTGACGGTTTTGTTTTGACGAGCATCTTCAATGTGGGCGAGGACATGGCGTTCGTTGCCAAGGCAACGGGCAAGCCACGGGATTTCGATGCTGCGACCCCGATCGAAAAACTCTTGGCCGACCCGAAGGGTGGATACACCCGGCAGTCGAATGCCATCACGAGCCTTTTGGTGATTCTTCCGAACGGCGACCGCCACGAGGCGAAGGTGATTGCCAAGCACGAACCGCTCGGTGTGGCACTCCTCAAGATCGAGGCCACTGACCTGTCCGCCTTCGATGTGATGGGGGCCGGCAGTTCACCAATGCTCGGAGACCCTGTCGCGATCGTCGGCCGGTCCCCTGGTGGCACGAACGGCTACACGTTCAACGACGGCATCGTGGGATCGCCGTCGCGCAACCGTGGCTATCAGTTTCAGACCGACGCGCTTTTGAACTACGGCAATTCAGGTGGTCCCGTCGTGGATGCCGCCGGCAACTTTCTCGGGATCGCGACCGCGCCCATCGAGCCTGACACGATTCTCGGTCGCCTCGTGCCACCCCCTCAACTCATGCGGTGGACGCGGGCTCCCAACTCGGGCGTGGGCATGGTGGCTCGCGCCGATCGCATCAAGGCCGTTCTCGAGGCGATGAAGGAAGGGCGTTCGTTTAACCGCATTCCGGGGCCGTTTCTTGGCGTGGTCGCCGACATAAATCAGGCCTTTGGTGAGGATGTCGTGATCGGTGGCGTCGCACCGGGCTCACCGGCGGAAAAGGGGGGGCTCAAGAAGGGGGACCGGCTGCTCGAATTCGACGGCGTGGACCTGAAGACCTGGCGAGATCTCACCGACCGAATCGCAGCGAGCACGGCCGGTGACACCGTCACGCTACTCGTGCAGCGGCCGAGCAGGGGTGCGCGGCTTGTCGTGGCTGGCCGTGATCTCGAGAACCTTGACGACCTTCAGCGGCTGAAAAAATCGCTTCGCCCCGGCGACACGTTCGAGGGTGTGCTCTCGAACGATGACACCCGCGAGATCGAGGTCATCTTGGAGGAAAACAAATGACAAGCAGGATCCGACCCATCTGGATGGCGTGTCTTGTCGTGGCGGTTGCCGTGCCCCCGAGCGGCAGCGTGAAGGCGGTACCTGCTGCTGCGGCAGAGGCGGTCGATCTTACTGAGTTGTGCGTTCAAGTGCGCCCCGCGTTCGTGTTCATCGGTGGCGGAAGTGGCGTGATCATCCGGTCCGATGGCCTCATGCTCACCAACGACCACGTCATCGGCCGCAAGCGGTCTTTTACCGTTCGCATCGGAGACGGCCGTTCATTCAAAGCCAAGGTGCTGGGCACCGATCCGGTTGGCGACCTTGCGGCGCTCAAACTCGACGTGCCGGAGGGGCAGACAGTGCCGTACTTGGAGCTTGGTGATTCCGAAGCACTGCGGGTAGGGGATGAGGTGCTGGCGGTGGGCAATCCGTTTGCCCTCGGCGTGCTCGACCAGGCGCCGACTTTTACCGTGGGCATCATCTCGGCGCTCAACCACACGCAAGGTACGTACACCGAGTGCATCGTCACCGACGCCGAAGTGAACCCCGGCAACTCCGGTGGCCCGCTCATCAACATGGCCGGCCAGGTCATCGGCATCAACGGCCAAATCAGCACACGCTTCGGCCTTCGGAGCAATACGGGCCTCGGGTTTGCGATCAGTTCGCGTCAGATCAAGGTGTGGCTGCCACGGCTCGAGACGGCCGAGGGAGGTGAAGTAAAGCATGCCCGGATCGCCGGCCTCGAGTTTGAGAAGGCCGCGCCTGAGTTAGCGAAGAGTGTCGTCATCAAGGACGTGGCCGATGGTTCACCCGCAGCAACGGCGGGCTTTGAGCGAGGTGACACAATTCTGAAACTCGACGGGGCACTTGTGGCGAATGCCCGGCGACTTGCTGGCCTGCTTGGCATTTATCCTGATGGTCACCGTGTGCCGGTGACGGTGAAGCGGGGAGCCGAGGAGGTGTCGCTCGAAGTGACGCTCACCGCGCCCGAACGGGCGAAGCTCGGCGTCGAGTTTGTCCGGGCGAGAGGAGACGACCTGGCCCTACGGGTCGAGCAAGTGGAGGAGAACTCGGCTGCGGCCGCGGCGGGGCTCCAGGCGGGCGACGAGATCATCGAGTGGGCCGGCAAACGGCTCGAGTTTTCAAGCCGCGACGAGCGACGAGCCTTTGACCGCATGCTCCGCACGTCGGTGACCGTGGGCGACATCATCCCGGTGAAGGTGAAACGCGGTGGCCCCGAGGGCGACAGCGAAACCACCGAAGTCGATCTCCGCCTCGTGGCCAAGTAGTTGCGGTGGAAGCGTATGAAGAGTGAATCGACGACCGTTTTCCTCTACGAGCTTGACGGTCTGGCGCTTTTGGTGCCCACGGCAACGAACGTCGTGTACGTGAACCAAACTGGAGGCCATGCCTGCCTTCAGGCTCGTGTTGAGGGCTACCTTGTTCCACTCGCCGACAGGGCGGGTGGTTCATGCGATCGGCTGGACGCACACTTCACGGGGCCAAAGTGGGGCGGTTGGTGCTTCGAACGGCTTGATGATGAAACCGCGAACGAGATCGACCGTATCCTTGCCGAGGGAGTGCAACGGAGCGAGATCGTCGTGGATCGCACGAAACTGGATCGATCGTGGGAAGCCTGGGTGCATGTTCAGATCACCGGCCCACTCCAGGCGCTCGTCGAGCGTGCCTGGCCGCGCGAGGCTATTCTTACCTGGCCCAACAGCGACTGATCGACGAAACGCCGCCGACGAGTCTCAACGGCCAAGAAATCTCGTGCCGAACAGGGTTGCGCCTGTCCCATAAAGAGACTCACCGCCTGCCCGGATTCGGCTACCGCCGCCCCATCATCTCGAGGCTCGCCTCCGCGAATGCCTTGCCGATGAGCGCGAAGGTTTTGGCGCAGCCCAGATAGTGGTAGCCGCCGTTGGATGCGCCGCGTTTCCACAGGGCGGCTTCCTCCGGGGAAATGAGGTCCGCCTCGTATTTCTCCATGAATTTCTTCTGCGCCGCCTCGTCCATCGAGCCGTCCGCGTTGGGATGGCCCTTGGCCTTGTTCTTGAGCTGTTGCCGCATCGGATGGACTTTACCCCGCTTCGCGTCGATCGCTGCCAGCTCCTCCGACCAGAACGGCGCGGTCTCCACGGCGATGACGTTGCCCTCGAACTCCGGCAGTGACGCGGGGGCGGCCATCGCCTTGCGGAAAGCGACCGTGTGATTGTTGGGATTCATCCCGCCCACACCGAGCACGCCGATCACAAAAGGCATCGTGGGCGCGTCCAGGTCCTTCCGCACATCCCGGATGAAATCCGCCATCCACACGCTGTATTTCGAATAATCCCTGATGCCGTCGGCACCGGTGGGATAGGTGGTGCTGTCCACGAGGTCGTTGAAGCCCTGAAACCAGACGAAGCCGGCGATCTCATAACCGGCCGTTGGATCGTAGGCCGGGCACACCCGCTTGGGATCGGCCAGCACGCTTTTCACATGGTCCACCATCATGCGGTAGAAACGGCCGGTCTCCTCTGCGGTTTTGGCTTTCTCCGCCTCGACGTCCTTGCCTCGCGATTTCAAATGCTCGATGTGCGGCTCGCTGAACTCGTAGGGCCCGGCGCTGGGGGGGCGGAATTGGGTGTGCAGGCTCCTGCCGCCCCACGCCGTCTTGATGATCAGCACCGGCTCTTCGAGCGCGACATCCATGGTCAGCCCGAACATGAACTCCGGGCCGATCTTGCCGCTGTCCTCCGTGGGGTTCGTGCCCCGCGCACCGTATCCCGCGGTGAGCTTGCCGGTGCCCTCGCCGTTTGCGTTGCCTTCGTGATGCCCGGTGAGATATGAGATCCACACATGATCCGCGACGATGGGCTTGCCGTCCTCGCCCCGCATCTGCTCGAGCAGCGGCGCGGTGGCGGGATCGTCGCCGATGTAGTCGAAGGTCTCGACTCGCGCGTGACCCTCCATGTTTGACTGCCCGGCGAGGATGAAGACCTTCAGTTTTTTCTGCTCGGCCGAGGCGGAGAGCGGCATCAGAACGAGTGCGGTGGCGATGAGGCGGACGAGTGTTTTCATGGATGGTGGATCGGAGATGGGGTTTGTCGGGAGGAAATGCGCCGACGCACACGAGGGGCAGTATACGCATCGCATTCCACGATGTTTAACTCGCATGCTCGTACGTTTAGGATCGGCGCAGTCCGCCGCCTCAGTGCCCGATGGGGCACGTCAGAGAGAAGAGAACGTGTCGGCAGGTGCCAGATCGCGACCACGGGCGGGCTATCCCCGATCCGCGGCGAACCGCAACCAGCAGCGCAGGGTTGCGCCTGTCCTATGGAGATTTTTTTGCCATCATTCATTCTCCGCGGCAAAAGCCGGAATGACATAGTCAATCGTGCGGCTGGGTGACGAGCCGCTGAAGGTCGGGCGGGAGAGTTGTCCAGAGTCGGGGATGTGCTTCGACGAGACGGACGATGTCCGTGAAGTCCTTGGCCTGCTTGCTCTGTCGTCTCGTCGGCTCCGCCCATGCCTTGATCTTTCCTGCGAGGGTGTCGTTGAGCGATGCCACTCGCATGAGAATACCGTGGACATCCGCCGGAACGGCCCGCTCCGGAAAGTCCCGGTAGAAGTCTTCGGTTGACAACTGCATGGAGACTGCGGAGCGGCCCTTGAGATTCACGGACCACGAGAATCGTTCGCTTGTGAATCCAGCCGATTCCAGCAGACCTACCGCCCGGTCGATGGCCTCGAGCGCGATGACAAGATCGACATCCCGAGTGACCATCTGCTCGGTGGCCCAATGGTTGACGGCTACACCGCCGATACAGCACCAGGGCACGTCTGCCCGCTCGAGACAATCAACGAGTCGCATGACATCATCGGTGCCGCCGGATGTCTGCCAATCAAAAAATTGCTTGCCGGTCATGGTTGTCCATGCAGAAGGTGGCCGCCGTTCCAGCCGCGGGAGGATAGGACGATCAACGACGCCTCTGCAACCGGTGGATGGCTGAGCACCAGAACTTGATAGTAGCCTGTTCGGCTTGGCGTTGTCGTGCTGGATGCCGGAACGGCCCCGTGAATGGTTCCGTCCTACGTGGACTCCCGCGGCACCTTCCCCTGGTCGCGAAACGCGGTCGGTGACATGCCGGTGCGTTGCTTGAACTGGTCGTTGAGCGTGCGGGTGCTGGCGAAGCCGGTGTGGCGTGCGATCGCATCGATCGTGTCGTCGCCGGCTGTCAGTTCCCGCTTCACGCGTTCGATCCGGAGGCGGATGATTTCCTCGGCCACCGTCACACCGAGCGACTGTCGAAACCATCCGTCGAGCGTCCGCCGGGCCACGCCCACGGATTTGGCCACGCTCGCCACGTCAAATGGCTTGGGGAGATGCGACGAAATGTATCGCAGGGCCTGCACCACGAGCGGATCGGCAACCGCGAAGAAATCGGTCGAGAAGCGTGCAACGATGCCCACCGGCGGAAGGATCACCGTCTGCGGATCTGCGTAGGGCGACCCGCCCTGCCGCTTTAGGTCGATGAGACGGTCGAGCATCCCCGCGGCCTCGTACCCGGTCTGTTCGTCGGGTTGCTCCACGGCCGTGAGCCCAGGTTCCGGGTGTTCGCAATGGAGCTCATCGTTGAAGGAGCAGACGATGGCAATCTCCTGGGGCACGTGCCATCCCCGCTCACCTGCTCGGTCAATGATCACGCGAGCCCAAACCGGATCACGCACGAGCAGGCCTGTCGGCAGTTTCCAAGTGGCCATCCAGACTTCGATGATCTCGATACCTTCTCGCCACTTGGCGTGGGTGATCGGGTCGTCGACGATCTTTGTGCCGAGCCATCCTTCACCGAACCCACGCTCCTCGGCGCGTGCCTTCATGGCCGCTGCCTGAACGTCTGCACCGCGGTCGTGGGTTTGGGCAAGCGCGGCCAGGTTGCGAAAGCCACGGCCAAGAAGGTGGTCGGCCATGAGCCGGCCGCAGGCTGCGTGATCGGGAAAGACTCCCGGCAGCGACTTAGCGGCAGTTGACGAAAACCAGACGTTCACGGCGGGCAGGTCGAGCCGCCGGGCCCGCTCGGCTGCGGTTTTTCCGATGCGGCCCACGATTCCGTCATAGGGCACGTGCCCGCCCCTCCTGGCCGGCAGCGAGTGATCGATCCACTCTTCCAGGGTGATTCGCCAGTCCGGATGCTTCCTCGCGTATTCGAGGATGCCCTCATAGACGGAGACATGCCGCTTAAACGGCCTGTTCAACTCCATCACCACGCCGATCCGTTTTGTGTTCAGGTTGCCCATGCCGCTCCTCCGTGGCCCGCCATCCATCGCTGTCACGGATCGTGCCATATCATGCGATGCCGACGACATATGTCGCGGACAAGCTAAGCTAGCATGCCGCACAGGTGCTAAGCACATCCAGAGCTTTTTCTGGGGAGATGGAGGCAATCGTGATACACAGGCACTTCGTGTTCGTCCTGGTATTGTTCGCATGCGGCGCCGCGATAGCGTCGGAGTCGCAGGTGCTCGCAAACGGAGCAACCCCGTCGGAGAAGGACGGTGGCTCGGCTCGCGTCATTCCGGTGCCAGACGAGTCGCTGTGGGAGCACAAGACGTACTCTCCGGACAAGAAGCTGTTCGCGATATTTGCTCAAGATGGATGGGATGAAGTGATCTCGATTCACGATGCCGCCTCTGGCAAACAGATTCGCTCAATTGTCGGACACGGGGATTTCGTGGAGGAGTTCAAGTTCTCGGACGATGGAAAAGTGTTGGCATCCCGCTGCTCCAATCGTGATCGCAGAGGTTGGGCGGTATGGGATGTCGCCGCGGGCAAGTTGCTCATGCACCTGCCCGACGACGTGCCGCCCTCAACCAAGGTGGATTAGTTCATCCGAGTCGGCACTCGCCCCTATGTCTGGGCGGGCAACGGCATCAAAGGCCGACATCCCGGCGAAGCGATGGTGGCGAGTGCCCGGCAGCGAGTGATCGATCCACTCTTCCAAGGTGATTCGCCAGTCTGGATGCTTCCTCACGTATTCGAGGATGCCCTCGTAGACGGAGACGTACCGCTTGAACGGCCTGTTCAGCTCCATCATCACGCCGATTCGCTTTGTGTTCACGGTGCCCATGCCGCTCCTTTCGGGCGCCAAACCTCACCGCCACGGATTGTGCCACATCCTGCGAGGCAGACGACATATTTCGCGGACACACGAGGCTATCATTCCCCCAACGTGATGAACACATCCAGAGCTTGTCGTGGAGATTGTCGTATGCCGATGTCACAAATTCCCATGAAACCAAGCATATTCATCCTCTCGTTGATCGCGTCCACCGTCGTGGCTTCGCTCCCCCTTCACGCGGCCACGATCATCGACCTGGATCTGACCTCAGACAACTCCGGCGGCATGACCCTCGCTTCCGGAAACAACGAATTCAGCTTCGATGGATTCGACGTTCAATATCTCATCGTCGCTGGCGGCGGAGCGGGTGGCGGTCCCACGGGCCTTAGAGGTGCCGGTGGCGGCGGGGCAGGTGGGCTATTGGCAGGAACGACCTCGATCGGTGGCGTGCAATCCATCATCGTGGGTGCCGGTGGCGCAGGTGTGACCAATAGTGTGGGTAGCAACGGCGGAAATTCTTCAGCATTTACCCTCACCGCTCTTGGTGGCGGTTACGGTGGCAGCAATGGTAACGGCACTCCAGGTGGCGGTCCAGCCAACGTCGGTGGATCTGGTGGCGGCGCTCATGGGAGTGCAAATAACTCTCAAGCTGCAGGTACCACTGGCCAAGGCCATTCCGGAGCGAACCGCACCGGCAATAGCGGTGGCGGTGGCGGTGGTGCCGGTGCTGCAGCTATAGGTTTAAACGGTGGTGTAGGTTCAGCTTTAACCATTACTGGCTCCTCCGTGACTTATGCAACCGGTGGTGCAGGTGGTTTGCAAAATGGTGTAGCGACTCCTGGTGCTGATGGTGCTGCTAACACCGGAAATGGTGGTGGCGGTGCAAGTGATGCTAATACCGCCAAAGGAGGCAACGGCGGCTCCGGCATCGTGGTGGTCCGCTACTCCGGCCCGCAAGTCCTGTCGGGCGGCACCGTCTCGTCCGATGCTGGCGACACCGTCCACCAGTTTTTGTCCACCGGCACCTCCGCGCTCGACCTCCACAGCGCCACCATCAACGGCGACATTGATGGCGTCGGAGACCTCGTCTGGAACAAAACCGGCACGCTCACCCTCGGCGGTACCAACAACTACACCGGCACGACCACCGTCGAATCCGGCACGCTCCTCGTCAACGGTAACAACTCGGGCACAGGAGCTGTTTCAGTCGCTTCGGGGGCCGCGCTCGGTGGCACTGGCACGATCGGTGGCGCGGTCAACTTCGCCAGCACGTCGCTCTTTGATGTCGTTGACCTTTTCGATTCTCTCACCGTTGGTGGGACGGTTTCGTTTGATACCGGTTTCGGCATCGACAATCTGGTGGGCATCGACTGGGACAGCGTTGCACTGAACACCCCGTTCACGCTGATCTCGACGTCGCAAACCTCGTTCCCGAACCTTGGCAACTTCGAGTTTGACAATCGCACGCCTGTGGGCTCAATGGGTCGTGAGGCATACTTTCAGCCGGGGAGTCTGCAACTTGTCGTCGTGCCTGAGCCGACGACGTTGGCCCTCCTGGGGGCAGGTGTGGCTTTGCTCAGTCGTCGCCTTGCCCGGCGTCGCCGGTCGTAAAACGTCGAGCTTGATTTGGGTTGGGGTGAAGGGAGAAACGGTCGTGAATGCGCTCGTTAAACGTCGTTTGCAACCATCTCCGGCTCCAAGGCATCATGGCCTCGCCAGGCGTGACGCGTTTACGCTCGTCGAGCTGCTCGTGGTGATCGCGATCATTGCCCTCTTGGTGAGCCTTCTTGTGCCGGCGGTCAGTGGGGCCCGTGAGGCCGCCCGCCGCATGCAGTGTTCCAACAACATCAAGCAGGTGGCGCTCGCCCTTCAGTCGTACCACTCCAGTCATGGCACCCTCCCGGCGACGATGTGCAACGCCCAGCCGAATGCAACAGCCTGGGGCGCCGGGGGCACTGACACCTGGAATGCCATGATTTTCCCGATGCTCGAGCTTCAGGGGCTGTATGACTCGCTGGATCTGACACGAAGGCTGCTCGATACGCCGAACAATCGAGCGGCTGCCGACGTGGTCATGCCGATACTCGTTTGCCCCAGCGATCCGTATTCATCAAGCCCGGTCTTCGACAACCGCTGCAACAACTTCATGGGCACGTGGACCCGGGGCCACGGCCAATGGTACGCCCCCTCGATGGGGCCAACGCCATGTCGAGGCAACTGCCCCCACTGCCCGACGAATGCGGCGTGGGGAACGTCTCCTTCGCCATCGCGAAGCAACCCATGCTGCAACCGTGATACCTCCGTGTTCGGCTACACCCCCGGCTTTTTCAGCACTCAGCCCGTCAAATACTCGTTCAATGACTGTCCCGACGGCCTGTCCAACACGATCCTGCTCTGCGAAACTCTCCCGCGGGAAACGACCCACAACGGCGTCTTTTCAAAGAATCCGATGACCGTCTCGACCATGATTCCGATCAACACGTTCGCGCTGCCCTCCGAGTTTCCACCAGACGTCTACGGATGCACGATCAACGCCATTCCCGCCCTGGCCGACAATCGCGTCAACGGGATGAAGAGTCGCCACCCAGGCGGCGGGATGACAGCGCTCGCCGACGGTTCGGTGCATTATCTGTCAGAAATGATCTCCCCGCCCATCCTCTGGGCGCTCGGCACGCGAAAGATGGGCACTCTCGATGTGGTCCAGCCATCCCTGGAATGAAGGAGCGGCGATCGTGACGCCCAGACTCGTCGGAATCGTGGTTCTTCTTGCCGCTTTCACTGGCTGCAACTCAAAGGGCCTCGTGCCCGTGGAAGGCCGCGTGACGTTCGCCGGAGACGAGCCTCAGGCGTTTGGCTATCTCTACTTCGTGCCCCGCGAGATGTCGATCGACAAGCTCCAGGATCGGTCCGGTCCGCTTCCCGGCACCGGATCCTTTGGAACCGATGGATTCTTCCGCGGCACCACCTTTAAAGACGGTGACGGCCTGCGGCCAGGCACTTACGAAGTTCGGCTGGAATGTGAAGGCCCGCCGCCGGGCAATCTCACGCCCGACCAGGTCCATACGGCACCAGTGAAGTCACGGGTGCCCAAGGGTTTTTCCCCACCTGATCTCGTCGTGCCCGCCTCCGGTCCACGTCCCGTTCGCTACGATGTCGATGTGACGGCGAACTGACCTCAACCCGTGATCCAAGAACGATCCGCTCCAAAGGCCTGTCCATGTCCATGAATCGCTACTCAAAATTGCTACTCCTCTTCCTCGTTCCATGTGCCGCTTTGTGTTTTGTTTCCATCGCCCACGCGGCAGACGGGCGGGATCCCGATGAGAAGGTTTTCGCGCTTCGTCCCAAAACAACTGAGCCGAAGAAGTTTGGCCATATCGGGCCGACGGGCATCCTGGCGCACATCGAGAAAGGTGTGAAGGTTACGGTCGAGGGGACACGCAAAGGGAGCCCTGCCGAAGACAAGTTTCAGACTGGCGAAGTGATCGTTGCCGTGAATGGCACGTCTCTTGGCGATGAGAATCCCTATATGGTGCTTGGCAAGGCGATTACGGCGGCCGAGGCCGCCGATGGCACGATGGTTTTTGACCTTGTCTCGAAGAAAGGTCCGCGGAAGGTAACGATTCAAATTCCGGCCTTGGGAGCCTACGCCAAAACGTGGCCTGTGGATTGCAAAAAGTCGGCCAGGATTATCGAGAATGCCGCGGCGTTTTATCACCAATTGCTCAATGAAGGGACAGACGGGGGCATTCCTGGAGCGCTGCCCTGCCTTTTCCTGCTCTCCACGGGGGATGACAAGTATCTCCCTGCCATCAAGAAGCACTATCAGAAGTTTATCGATGCCCCGAAATCGATCGGCAGCCATACCTGGAACAATGGGTACAACGGAATTGTCTGCGCGGAATACTTTCTCCGCACCGGTGATCGCGACATGCTGCCCGTGCTCCAGGCCTTCTGTGATGACGCCAGGGATCGCCAACGCTTCAACGCCGCCTGGGGCCATTGGAACTCAGACATCAATCCAAACTACGTCGCCGGTGGCTTGATGAATCCGGCCAGCGTTTCGGTGCTCACGACCCTGCTTCTCTCCAAGGAAGCCGGCGTGAATGTGGATGATGACACCGTGCTCAATGCGTTGAGATTTTTCTACCGATTCGCGGGGCACGGCTCCGTAGCTTACGGAGACCAGCGTGGTGAGGGGGGCGTGGCCTCAAACGGAAAAGACGCCATGCTCGCCGCCGCGATGCAGGTGGCATCGGACGCCACCGGTGACACCTCGATCTATCAGTCCGCTCGTGACAGCCTCAGCATGGCAACCCTGGATGGATACCCGGGCATGATCACGGGGCATGGTGACAACGGTCGCGGCGATGGCATATGGCGTGGCATTGCCTCTTCCTACCTGATGAAGAAAAAGCCGGAATACTTCCGGGAAGTCCGCGACAAGATCACGTGGTGGTATGACCTTTCCCGATTCGATGATGGGGCCATGGGGATGGTCGCCTGCAACGGTT
>JBGTKO010000479.1:0-5946 GCA_041744595.1 Pirellulales bacterium | reverse complement strand
TAACCCCTCGCCCCGTACCCCATCGTGAAAGTCCCAGCCGGGATCAATTTCAGATCGATACCGATGGAGTTCCGGATGGGAGGCAACGAGACAATCGCTGGAGCGGGCAAACGCGACAGAACTTCTGCGGGTAAACGTGCGAGTACATCCGCAGGCACCCCTGAAAGCTCGCGAGGATGCGCCATGACCGCGGCCCCAACCCATTCTGTTGCCGCTTTGTCGAGCGGCACCACCACCGTCGCAATTCGAATTGCCGCGAGCCAATCCTTGTCTTCGACTGCCGCATCGAACATCTGGCGATAGACGACCTGCCGAAGATCGGAGTTGGCGGGGTGAGCCAGCACCGCATCCACGACCGCCGGATCCAAACGCGATGCCGCCGTGACTCTCGCTGCGGCGCCGGCCATGTCGCCGCTCGACGCAAGCGCGAGAGACTCTGCCACCATCCCGCGGGCCCGAAGCGGGTTAACCCGCGCAGCACTTGCCCCGGCCTTCAAGGCCGCTTCGCACGCACTGAAGACCGTCGCCGCGTCGTTGGTTTCAACTGCCTTTCCTGCACGAGCCAGCCACGCTGCGGCGATCGCCTCGCGGGGGGCCGCGAGTGATTGCGAGTCGGCATTGAGGCTGACCGCCCCGGCCAGTTCTTGTTCTGCATCTGCAAGGTGATCCCGACTGGCATGGTCCGCCGCACGCGAGGCACAGCCTGCGATTGCCTCCTGAACCCAACTCGACGACGAGTTGCCAAGCGACTCAGCCTCTTTGGCGATCTGGAGGGCCTCGGCCCAAGCCTTTCCCGTGATCGCCGTATCAAACCTCACGCGATGACTGGCCACGATGGCTTGCCGCAATTCGGCGAATGCCGGATCGTTCAGTTCGGCACTCACCAAGGCCGAGTCCAAACTCGAGGCCTCCGCAGCCTTCGTCACAGCAGCCGCAACGCCGCCTCTCGACAGGAGCGCCAATGCTTCGACAACCATCCCGCGTGCCCGAAGCGAACGCACCTGCAGAGCCGCAGCTCCCGCTTTCGCTGCCGCGTCGCATGCGGTCCGCACGGTCGCGGTGTCCCCGTTTTCAACCGCTGCTTCTGCACGGATCAGCCAGGCAGTCGCGATTGCCTCACGGGCAGGGGCCAGCGACTCTGGGGTGGCATCCCGCCAAACGGCTGCCGCCAAATCCTCAGCGGCTTCGGCAAGCCGGTCGTTGCGTGCATGGTCTGCCGCGCGTGTGGCATGGGCCGCGGCGCGGATCTCTTTCACTTCCGCCCTGCCGGGAGCCCGCTTCGCGGCCAGGTCCAGGTCCTCAAACGCCCCCTCGATGTCTGGCGGTTTCGCGGTGAGTTTGGTGCGTGCTCGGCCCACGAGCGCCGTGACGTTCCCTGGATCGATCGCCAGCACTTTATCCCAGCGGGCTTCATCTGTGGCTCTTGCCAACACCGCTTCACGGGCAGCCGAACGCATCCAGAGCCCGGCCGCCACCAGCACGATCGCGGCCAAACCAACCGCGGCCAATCCCCCTGCGATCAGCAGCATTTTTAGGTCTGAGAGCGATCCCGGCCAGGCTGGTGTGCCACCGGAGATCGTCGTGAACGATTTGTCCGTCTGACCCGAGGCGGTCTCCGGAGGATCGACGAGGTCTGGCTGATCGCCCGCCTCCCCGAGCAGCCACAGGCCTCCGAGATCACCGGCCACCCGCATCTGCACCTGGCACTTCGGGCATTTGCCACTTCGGCCGGCAGCGTCGGGGCCGAGCTTCAAGATGTTCCCACACTGCGGGCAGAGCAGTCGCGCGACGACGTTGGGTTCAACGGGTAACGGAGTGACATCGCGGAGCGCCGCTTGGACGAAGTCTCGGCAGCGAAGGAAGCGTTCGACCGGCTGCTTCGACAGTGCCCTGTGCACCGCGGCGGTGAGCGATGGGGACAATCCCCGCTGGCGGCTGGCCAGCGGCGGCGCCGGCGTTGTCATGATCTCCACAATCAGGTGTGAGCTCTCGCCTCGGAAAGGCCGCTCCCCTGAGAGTATCTCATACACCGTCACCGCCAAGGCGTACTGATCGGTCCGCCCATCGATCAACGCCTTGGGAGTGAACTGCTCGGGAGCCATGTATTGCTGCGTCCCGATCGCCATGCTCGTGGCCGTGAGCGTGTGATCACGATTGAAGCCGGCACCCTCCTCGACGACCTTGGCGATCCCAAAATCGCCCAGGTATGCCCCCCAAAATGCGTCGAAGAAGATGTTCTCCGGCTTGACATCGCGGTGCACGATGCCGCTGGCGTGAATGTGGTCCAGGGCGTCGGCAATCGCCGGCAGCCAGAGGTGCAGCATGCCCTGTGGATTGGCCTTCAGATTGCCCTGCTCATCTCGCAGCCCTCGATTCAAGAGCGAGCCGCCGGGCAGGAACCTCATGGCGACAAATGGCACCCCTCCATGCTCTCCCATGCCATGGATCGGGACCACATGGGGGTGCGCGAGCCCTTGCATCATCCGGATCTCGCGAGCAAAGCGCTCCCTGAACGTGGGATTCTCGAGGAGCGACCTCTTCGGCATCTTGATGACGACCGGGACGCCAACCTGCTCATCCCAGGCCCGGTAGGCCACTCCCATCCCTCCCGCGCCCAGCCGCGACATGATCCGGTAGCGGTTGGCGATGGTGACGCCCAGAAGCTCGGCAATCGTTGATTCTGGCGGCGGCATGGCTGTAGGTTCCGTGGCGCGTCAGCAAGGAGGTGTCGAAGGTCGATGGTGCGTGTCGTACAAGGACCTCACCTACCGTTGAAAGCGAGAGGTGTCAGGCCCCGGTGACGACAAAAAGGAATCGCTGCTCGCCGATCTGGAACCGGCTCACTGGAGCGAGGTCGATCGTCATTTGTGCGACCGGACAGGTTTCATACTCATTTTTGCCTGAAATGATCGCGGGCGAATGCCCATTCCCTTGGGGGGATTTTGTATCATAAAGGCCGGTACAAAATCTTCCGTCCCGCTTCCAATCCCAGTTGTCGTTTCAGCATCCGATGCCGCAGCCCCTGACTTCCTGGCTGATTGGCTCGACAGCGGAGTGCGACATCCGTGTCGCCAGTCCTTACGTTTCGGGGCGGCATTGCCGGCTCACCTTCGACGGCTCGACGCTGACCCTCGAGGATCTTGGCAGCACGAATGGCACCTACGTCAACGGCTCCCGGCTTGTCGGGACTGCTGCGGTCGCGCTGACAGACCAGGTCACGCTCGGCTTGACCACGCCCTTCCCCTGGCCGTCGGTGCCATCATCATCGGCGGCTTCCGAAACGATCGCGCTGCCAAAGCCACCTCGGCCTTTGACGATCGGCCGGTTGCCAACCTGCGATGTCGTGCTCACCCTTCCTATGGTTTCGAGTCGCCATGCGATTCTCGAACCGGTAGGCGACGGCTGGCAGATCCGCGACCTCGGCAGCACCAACGGAACGTTTGTCGATGGCAGCCGAATTGACGGCCCCGTACGGGTCAGCAGTGGAGCCCTTATCGGGCTTGGGAGTTTTCGCCTCCGTCTCGACGCCGATGGCACGAGCCTCACCGAGCGGGCAGGTGCGGGCCAGCCGACTCTCGAGGCCCGCGGGATCGGGGTCACAGTCGGCAGCCGCCGACTGATCGCCGACGTGTCGCTCGCCGTCAAACCCGGGGAGCTCGTGGCAATTATGGGGACCAGTGGCGCCGGCAAATCGACGCTGCTTTCCACGTTGGTGGGGGCTCTCCAGCCAGACGACGGCTACGTTCTCCTGGGGGGTGAAGACCTGTATGCCCGCTTCGACGAGTTCCGGGGCCAGATCGGCTACGTCCCCCAGGACGACATCATGCACCCCGAGCTGACCGTCGCACAGGCGCTCTGGTTCGGCGCTCGGCTTCGTCTGCCGCGGGACTATTCGGACCCAGAGATTGCACGTCGCGTGGCGACCGTCATTGACCAGCTCGGACTGAATGGCTGCGAGCATGTGCGAATCGGCTCGGCGGAGCACCGCGGAATCAGCGGCGGCCAGCGGAAGCGGGTCAACGTGGCCTTGGAACTGATCACGGATCCGCCAACCCTCGTGCTTGACGAGCCGACGTCCGGTCTTTCGAGCGCTGATGCGATCGCGCTGCTTAAGCTCCTCCGCGGCCTGGCCGACGCCGGCAAGACGATCGTGCTGACAATCCACCAGCCCGGCGCGGAAGCCATGCGGCAGATGGACGCCGTGGCGATCATCGCCCGCGACGCATCGACCGGCGATGTCGGCCGCCTCGTTTGGTATGGGCCGGCAGTTCCGGACACCGTCAGGTTTTTCGAGCCGAGAGGCCGCGCCGATGATGCCGAGGCGATTCTCCGCGGTCTTGCCACGCGGCCAGTCGCCGAATGGGAGGCCGAATTTCAACGCACCGATACCTGCCGCGACTGGATCGAGCAGCGGCGGAGCGATTCCGTGGGGGGGCACTCCCCTGCGGGTCGCCGGGCTACGTCGCCGCTCGATTTTCTGTCGCAGTTCTGGACGCTCTTCCGTCGGTCGTTCGTTGTCAAGGCCGCGGACCGATGGGCGACCGCCATTCTGCTGCTCCAAGCGCCCATCATCGCGCTCCTCGTGGCAGTGGTCTTTGGCAGCCGGGCAGCCGCGCCCCTGAAGCTGTCGTCCTGGTCTGACTCGGCACAGGCAGTGGCCACCACCACGTTCCTGATGGCGTTGGCGGCAATCTGGTTCGGCTGCTCGAATGCCGCACGCGAGATCGTGGCCGAGCGAGCCATCTACCGTCGGGAGCGGATGGTCGGCCTGAGCCCTGCCGCCTACTTGACATCAAAGCTCGTGGTGATGGCTGGCCTGTGCGCAATCCAGTGCAGCATGCTTCTGGTGATCGTCCGTTCCGGATGCCGGCTCGAGGCTCCCGCCGCGGATAGTTGGTTCACGCTGTTTCTGGCGGCCAACGTCGCCGTCGTCGTCGGGCTTTGCGTGTCGGCGGCGGTTCGCTCGGCCGACGCGGCCTCGAGCGTGCTGCCACTTGTGATCCTGCCGATGGTGGTTTTGGGAGGCATCCTGCTGCCGATCGGGGAGCTTCCGAGCCCGGCCAACGTACTCGCCGATGTGATGCCGTCGCGATGGGCGTTCGAGGGGCTGTTTGTTGCCGAATCGGATGCCCGAGAGAGCATCGAGCTAGCGTCACCGACCGCCGGGGAGCCGCAGAGCGAAACAAAGGTGGTGGATTTGGCGGAGGCCTGGTTTCCACGCGAAAGCTGGCGAAGCCGAAGCGACGTCGCCGGCTGGATGCTCGCGGGCATGTGGGTGATTGGCGTCGTCGCGCTTGGCGAGCTGCTCCGACGCGGTGAGGCCGGCCGCAAGACCTGATGCCTCAATGGTGGATCGGGAGATCGTACTCCCGTCTCAAGCCGTCGATGAACGTGCGGGCTGCACCGTATTCACCGGAGGCATAGCGCTTCACGTTGTCTCGCATCCGGGAGATGAGTTGGCCAAAGGTCGCATCGCAATCCTCGGCAGCCGTGAAGTCAAACGAACCACCCTGGAGGGAACGGTCATGAAAATGCCGCTGAATGCGGCTCGTGATATCGGCATACGTCGGGTCGCGCAGAAGCCTGGGCCAGCCAATGTCGCCCGTCGCCCGATCGAGCTCGAGCTCTGTCGGTCGAGGCGGGAGGCCTGCAGCCGCGATCCGGATGACCTGATCGAGCGTGACCCTCGGCCCCGCCTCGAACGCGCGATTGATGCGGTTGATCCGACGGGCCTCGAAGAAAGTCTCCGCCGTCCGGAGATGGTTCTCGAGGCTCATGGCCCTGGCGGTCTGGGCATTGATCGCCGCCTTTGACGTGTCGAGTGCGTAGCCGCCTTGGGCTTCGACGAGAGCAGCCTGGCCTTGGAGGATGTCACCCTGAGCGGTCGTGCTGAAGAGCGGGCCACTGCGGCCGCCCCCTCCGCCCCCGGCTTGCCGCTGGCCGCGC
>JBGTKO010000478.1:0-7920 GCA_041744595.1 Pirellulales bacterium | reverse complement strand
GATCGAGTGGGTTCGGTTTTTGACAGATCAGCAGATGCGTTTTGGAAAGACCCTGTTCACCGTCACGGAACTTGCGAATGTGGCTGATGCGGCATCGACGGTGATCAACGTCGAGCTGGGCCGGCTCGTGAAGCAGGGGGTGATCTGCCGCTGGGTTCCCGGGCGGTATGGGCTCCCAGAGGGTGTGACGGCCGAGGAGCTCGCAGCAGCCATCGACTCCGATGCCTACGTGACGGGAGCCTATGCGCTTTCCCGACATGGGTACATCACCCAGGCGCCTCGGGAGATCGACTGCTTTACGAGGCGGCGACACAACCGATCACGGACGCGGCGCACGCCGCTCGGTACGCTGGTCTTCGTGACCGTGAGCCCTCGCGTGCATGCGGCACCGGCGGAGCGCCGCATGGCCGGGCCTGAGCAGGCCATCTGCGACCTCTTCTATGTGTCGCGTCGCCGGGGCCTCGATCCCGGAAGCCTCTATACGTTTCGCAAGCTCGACCAGCTCATGTTCCCGACCGATCTGCTCCCCCGATATCCGCGGACGGTGCAGCAAGCCATCGCTGGTTTGCTACTGTCGTTCACAGGTCTCGACATGCGTTGATTGTGGGAAGCCCCACCCCGCCTTCTCGACGATGACCAGCCGCACGGCCTTGGATGACAGTCGCTCGCACACGACTTCGAGAACGGCTCGGAAGATGCGCTTCGCGGGATACGTGCCGCCGTTGAACTCGTGCATCGACCAGGCGTTCATGTCGAGCACCGCCCACTCGCCCTGGATCGCGACATGCGCCGCCATCTCGGCCGGGAGCCTCGCCACGTGTTCTGGCGGCAGCAAGACAAACCCGCGGTTGACGTTGCCGGTATAGACATTGAACGACAGGGCGGAGTCCCAGCGGTTTACGTTGTCGAGAACCGGAAGGATGCCGACCAAGAGCACGGCGACTGCCTGGGGCACGCGGCGGGCGAGTGGTTTCGCGAACATCGTCGCGAACGAGAACGGCGTCGGTCCCCGAAAGAGCACCCACACAAGCGCCGCTGTCGCGAGGCTCCAGGCCCACGCCGCGTCGTTCCAGTCATTCCGAATCGGGCCGATGCAGACGAGTATGATCGCGTGCATGAGGAGCGCCTCGGCGAGGGCGACACGGCGGAACCGCGTCGTCAGGAGGCCGATGCCTAAGATGATCTCAAACACCGCGGCGGCGGCGGCCACGAGGTGAAGGGCGGGGAGTTTGAACGGGAGACGTTCAGTCAGCGGCTGGATGAACCAGGGAAACTCCTCATAGAAGAAGGATGGCGTCAGCTTCTGTATTCCGCCCCAGACGTAGACGGCGGCCACCACAAAGCGGAGCCCCCCGAGCACGCTCCGCGATTCCACCTCGCTGCTATCCCGCCGCCACGACAGCAAAATAATGAGCAGAAGAAAAAACTCATAGAACGATGGCCAGAGCCGGCTCTGGTCTTGCGCGAAAAGGACAGCCAAGACACCGACGACGGCGACGAGCAGCAGCTTTGATTCTGGACGAACAATCACGCCCACGAGCAGGCCGACGAGCACGGCCAGCACGAGCGTATCGAGGGGATACGGAAACGGCGGAACGAGGCCGAAGAAGGGGACCAGCGGATAAAGCCTGGTCGAGAGCCAGAGCTTCCACGACACCGCCAGGCAGAAGAGCATCGCGACGGCGATCACGCGAAGGGCGAGGGTGAGCCTCGCCGCGTCATCAGGTCGGAACGCGACCGATTCCGATTGGCGGCTGACCCTCGTGGGCGACGTCACGGCGGGTCATCCCCTCGAGTCAGTTCGATACAGACCAGCCGATCGGCGCCACGAACATACAGAAGGCCGTGCGACAGGGCCGGCGCCGCCCAGGCGGGATAGCGGAGCAGTTTGCGGCGGTGATCGTCGGGCTCTTCCGAATCGGTGATGGGAATCTCGCCAAGCGGATCGTACTTCTCCGGCGTTGCTCGAAACACGAGCAGGCTCCCCGACTCTGTCAGGCAGAAGCAATGACCCTCGACCCACAAGAGGCTGCTGCGACCCAGGCCAGGATGCGCCCACGCCACGCGGCCACTCTTCCATTCAATACACCGCACCTCTGCGTCGTCGATATGCCGACCGCTGCATGCGTAGACAAAACCGTCATGCACGATTGGCGTTGTCCAGTGCGACTGGAGGATCCTGCGGCGCTTCGTGGGGTCGTCCCGCCACACGACCTCGCAGCCACCGGGGCGTACCCGTAGGAGGGCCGCACCGGGGCCGTAGGTTTCGCTGATCAAAACCTCGTCGCCATTCACGACCGGGTTACTTGCGTTGACGCTCTCGCGGAGCTTGGAACGCCATGGGAAATGAAAATCCTGGGTGCCGGTTGCGGGATCGAATCCGATCAGGCCGCCGCGGGCAAACACGAATCCCCAGCGGCGGTCACCAATCGTTGCGAGTGTCGGGCTCGAGTAGCTGGCGAGCTCGTCGCTAAAACGGTACCGCACCTCGCCGGTTCGCTTGTCAAACCCGACGACGCCGGAGCCATCTCCCTTCACGCGATCGAGCTGCCCCGGCGGCACGTCCTTGCTCTCGGCCGGGGATCCGCCGATGTGTGCGATCAGGATGTCTCCCTCGATAACCGGCGTGCTACCGACCCCGAAGAAGTTTTGGACGACGCCGAACTCGGCCGTCGTATCGACCTTCCATAGCACCTCGCCGTCGGTGACCCGTAGGCAGTGCAGCATGCCCTCAGCGCCGAAGATGTAGACACGGTCGTCGTCGATGACGGGGCAGCATCGGGGGCCGTTGTCGTAGCCGTAGAGATCCTCGTATTCGGTGGGATACTCAAACGCCCAGAGCGGCTCGCCGGTCTCGGCGTGCATGCACTCGAGTCGGCCGCGATCGCCTCGCCGCACAAACTGAAAAAGCCTGCCGTGACTGATCGACGGCATGGCGTAGCCCCCTTCGAGGCGACGGTGCCAGAGGACCTTCGCCCCGCGAAGACCCTGAGCTGTGAAAAAGCCCGTCTCGGGGCTCTTGCCGTCGCCGGTGGGGCCGAGGAACCGCGGCCAGTCAGCGCCCGGCCCACGAGTCCAGAGGTCGGTGACCTCACTGGCTGCCGCGACCGCTGTGGCCAACACCCAGCCCGCCACGAGCGCGACCATTCTCGAGCTTTGAAATCTCAATGCACGTGCTGCCGTAGCCGATGGGGGCGTGTTCTGTTTCCGAGCGTAGCCGATCTCGCTCGACTCTGTCTTGCGGCCCGACGCCCGGCAGGAAACCTACCCCCCTCACTGCCTCGCGTGGATGCCCGTATGATGTTCCCGACAACCAACCACGTCTTTCGCTGACAACAATTCGCTGACAACAAGGGGTCACGACGATGTCGAAAACCATGGCAACGACGATTCTGACGATGGCTGTACTCGGCCTGATCGCTGCGGACCATAGCCTCGAGGCAAGGGCGTCCGAAAAACCGCCCCACGATGCGACGAAAGATCTCGAGGTCGCGGCACCCGAAGGGGCAGACGTGCTCTTTGATGGCACCCAGGAATCAATCGACAAGAACTGGGAGATGTGGCCGAAGCCGGAAATGGCCATCACATGGAAGCTCGTTGATAGCCCGACGGACGACACGAAGGTTCTGATGACTGACGGCGGCAAGGGGTGGGGCACGCATGATCTGGTGACCAAGAAGAAGTACCAAGACTTCGAGGGCCACGTCGAGTTCGCCATGATGGGAGCGCGTGGTGACGATTCGCCAGAGGGCTACGCGAATAGCGGCGTGTATCTCCAGAACCGCTATGAGCTCCAGATCGAATCGCCCAAGGGCAAGGACGCGAAGGACCCGCAGGCCTGGAAGATCGGGCCGCACGGCATCGCCGCGTTTTGCATGGAGCATGTGCCGGACCACAACGTCTGGCGCGACCCGGGCACGTGGAATTCCTTCCACTTCATTTTCAAGGCTGCCCGTTGGGACGACGAGGGCACGATGCTCGCGCCAGCCCGTGCGACCGTCTGGTGGAATGGCGTGAAGGTCCACGACGATGTCGAGATCAAGAAGGCCAATGGCGGGATCAGCGTCTCCCCCGAACTCGGTGGCCTGAAGCTCCAAGAACACGGCCAAGACGTCCGCTTTCGCAACGTCTGGATGAAAGACCTCGAGTAACGGAGCAGGCCGCCCTACTCAGAGGCGACCATCATTCCCGTTCAGGAGGGCCTCGTTTGTGGAGGACGACATCGCTTGCCAGGCCAACCCACTCGAGTGATCGGATGACGTAGTAGTTCGGGTCAAGTTCCCACCAGCGGTGCTGCACGCTGGCACTGGTCGGGTCTTGGTGATGGTTGTTGTGCCACCCCTCGCCGCCGGTGATGAGCGCTACGAACCAGTTGTTCCGACTCTCGTCACGGGTCTCGTAATTGCGGTACCCAGCGATGTGGCTGAGCGAGTTCACCGCCCAGGTGATGTGCCAGACGTACACCGTCCGTAGGATCACACCCCACACCAACAGGCTCAGGCCGAACTGCAAACCCGCCATCGCACTGCCCCACGCGAGCCAGCCCACGATCTGCCCGACAAGAAAAAAGACGACGGCGTGCGCCAGGAAAATCAGGCTGGCCGCGGCACGGTTCTTTTCCAGATACATGTAGAACGGATCGGCCAGGATGTCGCGGGCATAGCGATCATACGCGTCGGCGGAGTGCATCGTCCGGTTGTGGTACATCAACCAGCCAACATGCGACCAAAAAAACGCGACCAGCGGCGAGTGCGGATCATCGCGATGGTCGGAGAACTGATGGTGCCGCCGATGCCAGCTCACCCAGCGGGCAGGTGTGTCTTGCCCGGAGCACAGGGCCATCAAGACCAATAATCGCTCGAGCCATTTCGGCACACGGAAACTGCGGTGCGTCAACAGGCGGTGGTACCCGATCGGCACGCCCAATTGGCCGAAGACACAGACACCCACCACAAACGCGATCACGCCGGTCCAACTGAACAGCCAGGGGACCAAAGCGAGGAACGCCAGCACGTGGATCGTGACGATCGGAATGGCGTAGTCCCAACGCACCTCCAAGGGGAGGACGGCCACGGGAACAGGCATCCTCTCCCCTCCCATGCCCGAGTCGGCGGGAGAAACAGCCGAAGAAAGCACCGGCTGGGATGGACGCATGGGAAGTTCTTCCGTGGTTCTTCGCCATACAGAAAGGATCGGACTGGTTCCACCAGCCTCAAAGGCGAGAATTTAGCAGTCTACCAGTTCCTTGCCAGAGCGGATGCCGTGAGAAATGATTTGCAAGGTGCGAGCGTCATCGCCCACGGACAATGTGACATGCAATGAACGCGAACGCATCAGGCTTTTTTCGTCTGGGGGTGAAGCCATGGGGACTGCTGACGGCCGGCGGTGCCGTTCTATGCGCGAGCACGCTTTGCGGGTTTCTGGGCCGCTTCTCGTGGTTTCTCGATCTCTTCTCGCATTTCCGTGTGCAGTACGGGATTGGCTTGGCCAGTCTTGCCGTCCTTCTGCTCGTCGGCCGTCGTTACCGAACCGCGGCCATCTTTCTCGGTTTTGCGTGCGTGAACCTCGCGTTGGTCCTTCCACTCTATTTTGGCCCGTCAATCCTGAAGGCAGATGCGGCGACTGAGCTGAGGGCCATGCTCATCAACGTCAACACGAGCTTCGGTGACCCGGAGCGAGTGAAGGCAGTGGTCACGGCCGCAGATCCCGACATCCTGGTCCTGGAAGAGATCAACGCTCGCTGGCTTCGAGACATGGGGTGGCTCGCGACGTCGCACCCGCATTCACTGACAAAGCCCCGAGAAGACAACTTCGGGATCGGGCTGTTCAGCAAGCTACCACTTGCCGACTCCGAGGTGGTCTTTCTCGGAGACTCTGAAGTGCCAACGATCGTGGCAACGGTCGTCGCGCCGGGCACGAATCTGCGGGTGATCGCAACGCATCCCCTTCCTCCCAGTGGCTGGGAAAACTCGCGATTGCGAAACGACCACCTCGAACGTCTCCCGACCTACGTCCGCCCGGACATGCCCGTGCTCCTTCTCGGCGATCTCAACACGACCCCGTGGAACTACTACTTCAACCGCCTGCTCGCCCGCTCCGGACTGCGTGACAGTGCCCGGGGATTCGGCGTCCAGCCGACCTGGCCAGCCTTCACGATTTTCCTGCGGATACCGCTCGATCATTGTCTCCACTCGAGCGACATCGTGATCCTGGATCGGCAGATTGGCGAAGACGTTTCCTCCGACCACTTTCCCTTGATCATCGACTTCGTGGTCAGGACGAAGCAGGAGTTGGAAAAGACGCCACGGTGAATGTGGCGGTGGACGCCGATCTCCACGACTCAGGCCGTCATCGGCGAGATGCGGGTGATCGCCGTGCTCGAAAGCGGCCCCGATCGTGCCGCCACCGATGCCGGGGGCGGTACGTTTGGTGAGCCTCACCGAGCGGGGCCAGGATCTCGTGGACAGCCCGTTGGATCAAGTCACCCAGTCTTCCCCTTGGTTGCAACCGACAGACCACGCTCGGCATACTGATCCCCCAAAGTGACTTCCTGTGAGAGTCCCCGCGAGAATCCTTTGATGAGCCACGACGACGTGGGTCATGCGCTTTTGCCGGCGCTCCTGGCCTTTCAAAACAATCTCATCGATCGCGGGGCCCTGCTCGCGGCATTCGACGCGTGGACACAGGACCGATCGCAGCCGCTTCTCTCACGGCTCGTCGCGCAGGCCGCGATCACCGACGCCGAGCGAGAGCTGCTCGAAGCGCTCGTGGCCAGGTTCATGGCCCGGTTCGGCGGAGACGTCGAGAAGAGCCTGGCCCACGTGAGCCTGCTCAATTCCTCGCTTCGCGACGAGCTGCGAAACCGAGCCGACCCCGACGTGCAGGCCTCGCTGTCGGTCGTCGGCCGCGATGCCGATCCGCACGCCACGATGTCGCAGTCGGCAGGAGAGCCCACGTCGTCGGGCACCCGCTTTCGTGTTCTCCGGCCCCACGCCCGCGGCGGCCACGGTGAAATATTCGTGGCCGCCGATTCGGAGCTGCCACGGGAGGTGGCGCTCAAGCAGATTCAAGAGCAGCATGCCCACAAGCACGACAGCCGCGGCCGGTTCGTGCGAGAGGCCGAGATCACAGGCGCACTCGAACACCCAAACATCGTTCCGGTCTACGGCCTGGGAACCTACGCCGATGGCCGCCCTTTTTATGCGATGCGGTTCATCCAGGGAGATAGCCTCCAAGAGGCCGCTACGAGCTTCCACGATCCGAAGCGTGTCCGGTCTGCGACCGACCGCTCCGTCGAGTTCAGAAAACTCTTGCAGCGGTTCATCGACGTCTGCAACGCGATCGACTACGCGCATGCCCGCGGGATCCTCCACCGCGACCTGAAGCCGGGCAACATCATGCTCGGCAAATACGGCGAGACGCTCGTCGTGGATTGGGGCCTCGCGAAGGCGACCGGGGTGTCGAGGGCCACGCGATCGGCTCGCGGCACGGGCGGCAAGCAGGGCGATTCGTCGGGCTCATCGAGTGGGGACTCGACGGGCACGGAGCGGCCTATTCACCCCTCGGACTGCGACACGAATCCGACGCTGGACGGCACGACGATCGGCACGCCAGCCTACATGAGCCCCGAGCAGGCGGCGGGCCGAGTCGATGAGCTCGGCCCCGCGACCGACATCTACGGCCTCGGCAGCACGCTTTACTTTTTGCTCACGGGGCGGCCGCCGCTGGAAGGGGGCTCCATTGGTGAGATCCTTGGTCGCGTCACAAAAGGCGATTTTTCGCCTCCGCGATCGATCCGACCAGACATCCCAAAACCGCTCGCCGCGATCTGCACGAAGGCGATGGCCCTGAATCCGGCCGATCGCTACGGCTCGGCCCGGGCCCTGGCAGACGACATCGAGCACTGGCTGGCCGATGAGC
>JBGTKO010000477.1:0-54325 GCA_041744595.1 Pirellulales bacterium | reverse complement strand
TGGTGCCGGCGGCGGCGGCGGCCTCGGCGGTGGAGGCGCTATCTTTGTCCGCCAGGGCGCGACAATCAACATCTCCGGCAGTTCGTTCAGCGGTGACACCGTCACCGGAGGCTCAGGATTTGGATTCGGGTCTGCCATCGGTCAGGCGATGTTCCTCGCCGGTGAGGCCACGTACACCGTCCCTTCCGGCAACCTCGCGCTGAGCGAAACAATCGGCGGTGGCACCAACGCTTTGATCACTGGCAATATCACCAAGGATGGCGCTGGCACGCTGACGCTCTCGGGCGTCAACAGCTATACCGGCACGACAAACGTGGTTGCCGGCACGCTTGAGGTCGCCGGCTCCGGCTCGATCAACAGTTCGTCAGGGATCACCATCAATGGCGGCCAACTCGACTACACGTCGTCTGTGGCCCTGGCGGCCCCGCTTACCTTCACGAGCGGCACGCTCGGCGGTACGAATTGGACTGGGGCCCAGTTGAACAACCTCACGATCGGTGCTGGGCGGGCCATCTCCCCAGGTAACAGCCCCGGAACGGCGAATACCGAGAACCAGACGTGGGCGGCCGACGGCGCCTATGTTTTCGAGATCAACAATGCGACAGGCTCGGCCGGTACTGACCCCGGATGGGACGTTCTCTTCGGCACTGACACACTCGATATCACGGCCACAAGCGGCAATCCCTTCACCATCGTGCTGACGTCCCTGGACCTCTCAAACGACCCGGGATTGACGGCAAACTTTGATGAGTTGCAGAGCAATGAGTGGCTCATGGCCGACTTTGCGAATCCGGTCACGGGGTTCGACGTGTCGGACTTCTTTGTTGATTTCTCCAACTTCGACAATCCCTTCACTGGTACGTTCAGTGTCGCCCGTGGGGACACTGTGTCGGGTGGGGACAACACGCAGGTGTACCTGACCTACGTAGCCGTTCCCGAGCCGGCCGGACTGGCGTTGGTCGCCTCCGGCGTGGCTATCGTCGGCATCTGCCTCGCCCGCCGCAGACAAGCGTGATCGCATTTTAAAAGCGCACGGCGGCTAGCCGCGGGATCACGGAACGTTTGGCGCCGCTATAAAAAGTTGGGTTTTGGAACCCCCAACCGTCACCTTTTTGAGCAGCATGGGCAACGAGGCAATACTGCCACTCTTCCAGCCAATCTTCAAAACCTTCCAAGCATCCACCACAGGGCTGATACGAGCGATACCAGGGCCGTGGCGATGACCCAGATGGGATAGCTCGATCGGGTGCGGTCCTCCTCGGAGATGTATCGCTCGCAATACGGGCATCGTGGCGAGTCCTCGAAAATGTCGCGACGGCAGGAGGGGCAGGGAATCGTTTGTTCGTCATCTGAGTCGTCCGGCACGTCGTCGTATAAATCGTCATCCTCGTCGTCGTCTTCTTGATAGGCAGTCATGATCGATCCTTTACGCGACGTCGAACACCGTTGCAAGGGTATTGAGCGACAGGAGGTGTAGTGACGGTAGGCTGTCGGAGGCGGATCGATGATCCGGACGCCGTGAGGAACCTGTTTGAGTAGGCCGTAGGAAGAAGCCAGACGGGGGTGGGGTGCCAAAGACATCTCAGGCGCGGTACCCTTCAAGGGGGGGCGCCACATTGAGGATTCAACGCAGATGCGATTCTCTGTTCGCTTGATTGTTTTCTCCGTCGCGGGCCTTGTGCTGGTGGCTCTGCTCAGCCGCTTCAACTCGCTTCCCAATGAACTCGCCGGGGCGCTCGGGTCATCCCCCGAAACCGAGCTCGTCGAGGCTATACGAATTCTTCGCGAACGTGACCCGGCGGCCGCCAACAGACTCCAGGCCCTCGACGACTCCCGTCGTCGGAAGGCCATTGAGGCGGTGCTGCGCACTGAGCAGCGTCGGCCCGGCGGAGACCCGGTACAGACGGCCGAGCGGCTTGCCGCAAATCTCGATGGCGGAGCGGCAGGCACCTCTGTCGAGTCCGCTCGGTATCGCTTGGCCTTGCTGGCGAGCGACAAGGACTTGGTGGCAACACGCGATGAACGTGCGGCGTTCATCGCAGCGAACGGGACGGTGGTCGATGTCTTCGAGTCGCTGGAGAGCGTGGGAGACGAAGGCTCAATCTTGGCCGGGGCAGCACTCGCCGACTACCTGGCCGATCTCGACAAAGTCAGTGCGGCCCCGGCTGCGTATCGTGCAGTCGCTGACGATCCTATCGGCATCATGCTATTCGACGAGGAGCGTGATCCGAAACTGCGGCAGTTCTATCTGACGGCCAATGCAAATGCGGAACATCCGGATTGGCTCAAGGCAGTGATCGCGCAGACCGTGCAGCCAAGGATGCGAGGAGAATCACCGTTCAAGCTGACTTCCTTTGCGAACGTTGCTGAAGAGGATGACTGGGCTCCGGATCCTGTTTCGGTCGCTGGGGTCGTCCAGATCGCCGCCGACAACCACCCGCTCTTCCAGCAGGTTTTCTTCGACGATTTCCAGCTCCCGGAGAACGACCGTCGGCCGGCCCCCGTGGTGGTCGCACTCTTTCGTGACTACGGGGAGTTGATCCGGCTCGCGACCGGACCCAAGGGCAACGTGCCTCGGTCGGAGATTCTCGATGTCCTGTTTGCCAATGAAGATTTTGTAGAACGTTGGCGGCTGGAAAATGGCGAATCTGCCGAGGCCACCCTGAAACTCGTTGCCTACTTTGCGGATCTCCAGAAATCCAAGCCGGGAGTGTGGCGTGAGGCCAGATATTCGACGTTGGCGCTCCGTCTGGACGAAGTCGCGCCTCGTCACGCCAATGAGGTGTTGGAGGAGTTCGGTCCCGATGACATCGCAACTCTCATCCTGAGCGGGTACGAGCAGTCTGCGGCAAAGGCGACCGAGGCAGTCGCACGATTCGGAGACGTTGCGATTGTCATTCTGCAAAAGTATGCCGACGAGGCGGGGGGGCCGAACGGCTTGTTTCACCGTGCCCTACGAAATCCTGAAGTGGGCGTTCGCATCGTGCCTTTTGTCGCGTCAAAGGGGGACGATGGGCTGACGAAACTGGAGAGCAGTATCGGATGGCTGGACAAGTATTTTGATCCTGATGGACGGCCTCGCGATGAAGTCGTGTGGTACGAGGCCATTCCAATTGTGGGAGCACCGGCAAAAGTGGTGGCGAACTTGAAGAACGGCCATCCCAACACATGGGAGGAACTCGGCTGGGCCGCTATCGACGTAGCGGATGGGGCGCTCTTGGTTGCGACGTTTGGTGCGAGCGCCGCCAAGGCGCCAGCCCAGCAGGCGGCAAAGCAGGCTGCAAAAAAAGCGGCGATTCAGAGCGGCCGTCGGGTGGTCACCAATACGACCCGCACCGGCGCTCGGGAGGCTCGTCGACAGATCGGCCGAACAATGTTGAGAGGTGGCACCGCTTTGCGATCCATAGGCAGGGTGACTGCAGCCACTGCAAAGATCGTCACTCCCAAGATTGTTACCGCCGCCTGGAAGGCATTTCGGTATGTCCTGTCCGCAACGTACCGGGCCAGCATCGCCGTCATCAGCAAGGCCAATGACCTTCGCAAGGTGTGGGGGCGTGTCCCTCAGCACGTTCGCCGCGCGGTGTATGGAGGTCTTCTGGCGGCATCCTTGTACATCAGGGTTCGCGACAGAACCATACCGCACATGCACTTGATCGGAGAGCAGTTGGGCCGGTTTGTCGGGAGCACGGTTGCCGCACTTGGCAAGACCGTGGCAACGACATTGGCCGCCGCGATTGATGAGGTGTTGGGCCGACCGACTCCAAGGCTCACCGGTTGGATCGCGTATGGAGCCGTGTGTGTCTTGACAGCCTTCGTCATGTGGCGGTCTTGGCCGTTCGGGCGGCGAAGGGTCGTTTATGCCTGAACAATCGACACCCAACGCTGCATCCCAGGCATCCCAGGCATCCCAGGCAGGCTGCAGTCGGCAGGTAAAGGTCTGCATGCTCGGGGCCAAAGGGGCCGGGAAGACCTGCTTTCTCGCCGGGCTTGCGGTGTTATCCGAGCCGAATCGGAAGTCCATCATCACGGCCGTGCATGACGATTCGGATACAGCCGACTACCTCGACAGCTTGCAGGCAACGCTTCGTGGAGGAGCGTGGCCACCGCCCACCACGGCGACCGTCGTGCTCGACATGACCGTGATGCTCGAGGGCACCGCCGTTGATCTTCGGGTTGTGGACTATGCCGGTGAAGACTTCACCGGTGCGCTTCGCACACTCGACCGAGACAGCGTCGAGAAGCTCTACCGGTTTACCCGCGAAGCCGACATTTTCTTGCTGCTGTTCGCGCCGCACCAGGATCTCATCGACGATGGTTCGAGCGAAAAAGCAAAATTGTTGATCGAGAGGCAGCGAGCCCATCTTCAGTCCATTGCCCAGGTGTGGAGGGAGAAGGTCGGTGAGGTCGAGGTTGTCGCAGGTTCCGATTCCCGAGCCGAGATCGGCCTTGTGATCACGCAGTGCGACAGGGTGCCGGGGCTCACCACCCCGGCAGCAGCCACGAAGTACTTCAAGGAACACGCACCGAATCTTGTCGAGAGACTCCATGGCTATGCGTCGTCTGTTCGATGCTTCGCGCTGTCGTCGATCGGACGACCTGCCGAGCAAGGCGACGCAAAAGACTCCGAGCCGACGGACAGGCCGCCTGCATCGATCGATCCGTTTGGCTATGAGCCGCTGTTTCGCTGGATCTGCGGGCATCATGCCCGCAAGCTTTGGTATCGAAAGCCTTGGGTATGGGGTGCGGTCGCTGTCCTTCTTGGCATCGCTTTGGCAGCGCCCTTTGGATATCGGGAGGTTCGTTCATCGACGGTCCAGCATGTTCTCGGTAGTCCAACGTTGTCTGATGTGGAGAAGGTCGAGCGGTCCTCAGGTTGGGTGAACGAAGCCACCGCCCGTCGTCGATCCGGCTTCCTTCGCGATGTGCTGTTGGTGTGGGAAGAGCGGCTCATGGCGGCGACATCCGACGATGATTTTCAGCGACTCGCGCAGGAAGTTCAGCTTCTGGTCGCCTGCGACACCGGCTCTTTCCGGCCGCAGTTTCGTGAGTTTGCCGAGCGGATAAGGATGCGCGAACGACGAGTCCGATTGGACTCGCTCGTAGACGGCTTTGACGCACAGCCGAGACCAACTGGATTTGTCGACCAATGCCGACAGTTCGTCGATGAGTACCGTTCGGGGGAAGACGTCAAGAAAGTACAAGAAATGCTGGTGGCGATTGGTGGTGAACTTATCCAAGCCCGCCGGGACGCGATCAAGATAATGCCCGTCGGTACTGCGAACCAGGTTTTAGCCAAGGCCAATGAGATCCTTGAATTCACGAAAAAGTTCGAGCGCCAGCTTCCGGAGGACGAGGTGAGCGGGATGCGGAGGGCTGCCGAGGTCGCACGACTGGCCTCTGGGCAGGGCCAATGGGAAGTGACGCTCGTACGCTCCGGTGGGCTCACCGTTCCGTATTGGCAGACGGTCATCCTTGCGAAGAGCCGCGGAGGCGACGTCATCCATACCTTCGACGGCTCGAGTGGTGGAGCGACACAAGACAAAACGTGGTCGAGCAGCCCGGTTCAAATCGCCTGGAAGGCGGGTGATCCCCTTTCCGTGAAACTGAAGGTCGAAGGACGGGCGTGGGATGTTGACATTGGATATCTCCAAGACAACGGCCCCATGGCAATCGGATTGTTCGTGGGGCGTCGGTTTCTCAACGTGGAAACAGGAAGCGAAAGCTACGTCACCGAGCCGTATGTTGAGTTTCGGGTCGCGCGTCCTGGTGGGGGCGTGCTGACACGGGAGGACTGGCAGGCGGTAGAAGACTTCATTGTGCCAGGACACCGCTGGTGAACCGATCGTGAGTGACCAGGGACTTCCGACGGCTGCGTTCGGCAAGGCCGCAGGTCAAGGTGACGGCTTTGGTGTTCTTTGGAGTCGCTCGGATTTTCCGGATGGAGCGAGGCAGGCCCTAGGCGATATTGCCAGGGCGTTTGGCCTCAGAGGGGACGGTGGCGACGGCGAGTATCCGCCATGCTTCGCACTATGGCCGATCCGGTCACCGGTAGGTTGGGTCGCCGTCCGTTTGCGAGACGCCGGCAACGATGCGATTGGGCGTCCTCATACCCTTCGGATCGATGCCGTATTCGTGGAGGGTGATGATCTGGCCCTCGCGGCAGGCCTTCTCAAGGCGAATGCGTGGCCCGAGGGCGATTGGGATGAGGCGACAGCGTTCTTTTCGACGATGCCCACCCCCGACCATGCAACGGCAGATGTCATCTTGGGCGTGTGGAACGGCGAGACCTGTCCGACGGTGTTGAGAGCCTGTCACACGTGGTACACGAGTGGGTTCGACGTAAATCTGGATACAGACGGAAGCGTGCTACGCTGCCGCCAACGACCATCGCTTGGCACACAAGCCGGCGTCAAGAGACCGAGAGCCGTTTATGACGGCGGCGGTACCGTGAGGGGCAGGGGAAGAGACAAGAGGAGCACCATGAAACAGGCATTCTCCATTCTTGTTGCTGCCAGCCTGGGGGCCGCCGCGGCTTTCGGTTGGCACCTCGTGGAGACAGGCAAGCTTCAACAGGAGCATGAAGCCGTTGCCTCCCGGTTGGCCTCCGAGCGGGACGATGCCCGCACGCGAGCCGATGACGCCCAGCAGCGGCAATCCCGTCTGGAGAAAGAGATGAAGTCCCTTTCCCTTGAACTTCAGGACCTACGCAATTCAAGCCAAGCTGAGAAGTCGTTTGAAAGTGTTGCAAAAGATTTCCATCTTCATAACGCGCACGAGCTTCGCGAGGCCTTGAAGCAAATTCGCCCTGGGCAACATCGCGACGAGTCGCCCCAGAAACGTGTTCCACGCATCCTGGATGACATGGAATCCCTCCTTCGAGACTTGAGGCAAACATGGATCAACGTGCACCCCGCCGCAGAACACTCGTCGCCTGAATCACCCCAATGAGGCACATCAAGTTGATGTTGGGCTCGATCGGAGCGAAACGAGAGGCCATCCCCGGATGCGTATTTCTACGAGTCGGGGGAATCGTAGACGACTCGGAGCCCCTTCACCGCCAGTTCATCCACGTGATCGAGAACTGGAGGACCGTCGCGGTCGAGACCCAGACGAAGTATGGCACCTGGGCGATGGCCACCCAACGGGCATGTGGCCAGATCGCGATCATCATCCAGGGAATCGTGCCCAACACGATCAGAATGTCGACCGAGGCAAGCGGGAGATTTCGCATGCCGAACTGGATTGGCGTGAAGACGAGGTTTGCCGCCAGGTTGATCGCGAAGGGCAGGGCAACGAGCCACGGAATTTTTCCGCGACCGGCCTGCACGAAAACGAAGCCGAACGTCACCGCGATCACGGGATAGAGCACCTGCCAAATCAGCCCGATCGTCCGCGGCTCCGGGGTCCACGCGGGCTTCGCCAGGCTCTGGTACCAGTCGAGCCAAGGCACGTCATGCATGGACGACATTCCTGCTGAAGGTGGATCGCAACGAAGCCAGAAATCTTCTTTTTTCTGACGCGGAAGAGAACGACTTACTCACTCAAGACGCGGACGATCGTGCGGCCCATTTCCCGCGCCGAAGTGTCGTCCTCGCCGGTGATGATCCTGCCATCGACGAGCACGTCATCGGTATTCGTCCGCGGATCGCCGATTGCGCCCGGAGGCGAGAGAATCGCCCCATTCCGTTCCGGATGCCAGCGGCATGACGGCTGCGCCTGGCGGCCGTCATAGATCCCGACGGCTGCTTCCCGAACCGGAGCACACACCCGTTTTCCTTCGAGCGGGCTTTTGCCGTTCACTCGTGCCCAGGCGAGTACCGAGACGGCGTTGCACAAGGCACAGACATATTTGTCGGCCGTGAGAAACTCATTGATGATCCGGTTGACTTCCGCCTTCACTGCCGGATCGCCGTTGTAGACCTGGTTTGAGTACCGCCCCGGAAACGCGAACTGGTAGGCCGACGAACCCCACCCGCCAGAGAACAGAATCGCGTCGAAGTCTGCCGCTCGCACCTCAGAGAGTGCGAGGTCTGGCTGCACCATTCCTCCATCGGCTCCTTCGCCCGTGCCGCTATGCGGACGGCAGGCAGCCTTCCGCCCGGCCGCCACCGTCACCGGTACGCCCGCTCGCTCGAGCTCTTCCCGTGGTTCGGCGTACTCGCGATAGAAGAAGTCCTGGTTCGCGATGACGATGAGCACCCGCTTGCCCCGCGAGCCGGGGCGTGAAGCTGGCGATGGCGACGATGGCACCCGCGGTGTTGACGCCGTAGCCTGAGGCGTCGCCAGAGGCTTGCCATCCACCCGTCGCACGTCAATCGCATGAAACACAGTCTCGCTGTCCCACGCACCGATGCCCAGGTGTGTGGCTTGTGACATTCGCCAGGAATTGAGAAGCGAGAGGTCACTGCCGTCACCGCGATACGTCGCCAGCAGCTCGTCGTCGAGCAGGGCACGCACCTCATCGCGGCGGACTTCGATGGTCATCGTGTAACGACGACCGTTTTCGAGCCGCTGCCCCTCTCGTTGTGTCCCGTTCTGCCGGAGATCGCGGCCGCCGATGTTTTGGAGTCCGCTGAGCTGCCGGCCCCAGGCATCGACTTCAAACGTCGCCTGTCGTCCGCCATGGACAAAGATCATTGCGACCGAGTGAACCCCGGTGCGACGTGTGAACGACACGCGGAAGTCGTACTCCCCCGCCGGTGCTGTGGGCAGCGCAAGCCGCGCGCCGGTGGCTGCGGCGACGACGAGCTCGTTCCCGTTGCGTTGCCACGATCCCGCCACAACGTCTCGGGCGGGATCGAGCCGCGGAAGGAGTGACTGCCATTCAGCCTCGGCAGCGGAAACGCCTCGAGCCCAGAGGAGCAACAGGCTCAAGCAGATCAAATAAAGACGTGGCATCAGCATTCCCCTCCCGACCGATCGAACGTGCGGTGTTTCGGGAGGGGATTGCGACGGACAACGCCCTCCGACGTCAAAATAGTACAGGGTTTTTCGGCGGTGGCCCACCAACGACACGGTAGCGATATACTCCGTCCATTGCGGATCACCCATCTTGTGGAGTCACGTCATGGTCGGGGTCATGGAAGGCGTCATGGTTGTTGCGTTCTCGTTGTTTTTTGGCGCCTTCTCAGGTCTGCCGATTGCCACGCCACCCCTGCCGCCGGACCAGGTTATCGAACGGGCGGCGGCCGACTCTTGCCTCTTCTATTTCGGTTCCGCCGGTCTCGCGCGGCCCGAGGCGACTTCAAAAAACCTTACCGAGCAGCTTCTTGCCGACGCGGAAGTGCGCGAGTTTCTGGGGCAGACGGTGACTCAGACCACAAGACTGCTCGAGCAGTCGGCGGAGGCCCCACCAGAGACAAACGCTGCGATCAGAACGTTGATCGAGGCCGCCTTGACGCGACCGCTGGCAATCAGCATCGAACAGTTCACGCCGCCATCGCCTGACGGGCCACCGTCGGTCGTGGCATCGCTCGTGCTCCGGACGGGCAAGCAGAACGATGCCATCGAGAAGGCCGTGGACTTCCTCGCCGACCAGGCTCTCGGAGCTGACGCAGGCTCAGATACGGTTCAGGTGAAGGGCGCGACGCTGCGGCAGCTTGCCACGCCGCTCGGGCCTCTCTCGTGGGGGGCGGTACCCTCGATCGACAAAGACGGTACCTACGTCGTCGCGATCGGGCCTCGGGCGATCGAGTCACTCATGACGCGACTTGCCGACACCACCCGCAAGACCCCCGCGTGGAAGGCTGACCTCGAGAAGCGGATGCCGGTCGAGCGGCGAAGCACGCTTGTCGCCTTCAATGCCGCTGAGGCGCTCCAGATTATGAGAAGCCTGCCCGTCCCGGATCGCGAGAAGCTCCTCGCCGTTCTCGATGCCTCTGGAATTGCCACGCTCGAAACGGTCAGTGCGAGCACGGGTATGACAGCCGAGGGTGTTTCATCACGGCTTTGGCTCCGCTTTGATGGGAAGCCACGCGGGCTTTTCGCGGCGCCGGCAAAGGGCATCGAGCAAAGAATTTTCTCGCGAGTGCCAGCCGATGCAATCATGGCCCAGGCCTGGTCGCTCGATCTTTCGAAGTCGCTGGCGATGGTGCTCGACATGGTCGCCGCCGGAGATCCTGACGCCGCTGAAGAGATGCGGGATGGCCTCCTAAAGTTTCGGGCTGCCGCGGGATTCGATGTTGATACCCATTTACTGAAGACGCTTGGGCCCGACTGGACGATCCTCTCGGTGCCGACTCCGGGAGGAATCATGCCGGGAATTGCCGTGATTGCCGGGATCCGCGACCGGCCGACGTTCGCCACGATGCACAAGGTGCTGATCAAGATGGTGCAGGCCGCGACTGCAGAAAACGACGTGAAGCTCTCCGTTCGGCAGATACCCTACCGCGGGCAGACGCTCTTCTGCCTCGAGGCGTCCGGCGAGGAGATGGCCTTTCCGGTGACGCCGACCTGGTGCCTGACGGATGACAGCCTCATCGTCACGATCTCACCGCAGTTCATGAAGACGCTCTTGTCCCGCGATCCGTCCGATCGGGGCATCGGCAGCCTGCCTTCCGTCACGAAGGCGGTCACTGCCGGCGAGCCGTCACTCGTCGGCGTAACCGATCCTGTGTGGATCGTCGGTTCACTCTGTGGACTGTATGAAATTGCCGTTCCCGTGGCTCGCGGCGCCCTGCGAAACCAGGGGATCGACATCGATCTCCCTCAACTGCCGGCGGCATCGGCGATCATGCCCTATGTGCGCCCGAGCGTGACTGTCGTCCGGCATGAGGCTGATGGAATCATGGTCGAATCGACCGGGACGGTGCCACTCGGACCCTTGTCGGCCGGTGGAGGCGTCCTCGGTGTTTCGCCGGTCGCAACGCCCGTGCTCGTCGGGCTCCTGCTGCCGGCCGTGCAGTCTGTCCGCGAGGCCGCGCGGCGAGCGACGGTGATGAACAACTTCAGTATGGTGATGCGGGCGATGCACATGAGCGAGGCGATGACCGGTCGAATGCCGTCCCAGGCGATCTGCGATAAGGGCGACAAGCCTCTCTTGAGCTGGCGCGTGGCGATGCTTCCATACCTCGACGAGGGAACGCTCTACGAAAAGTTTCGGCTCGATGAGTCCTGGGACAGCGAACACAACCTGAAACTCGTCGGTCGAATGCCCGATGTGTTCAAGGCCCCCGACGCCACGGCCGAGCAGATCCGTGAGGGCCTCACGACGGTCCAGGTGATCACTGGACCCGGAACGGTGTTTGCCACGCCCTCGAAGGGGATCCGTGTTTCCGAAGTGAACGATGGCATGGGCTACACGCTTGCCGTCGTTGAGGCCTTGCCTGAGAACGCCGTGCCGTGGACCAAGCCAGTTGACATCACCTTCGATGCCAAAAAGCCTCTCGCGGGCGTCGGCAACCCGCAACGCCAGGGCGGAATGTTCGTCGCCGCGTTCCTCGACGGGCACGTTCAAGTGCTCACCCCCGATATCCCGGCCGAAACGTTCAAGGCGATCGTGACGCCATCGGGTGGTGAAGTAGTGGAATTGCCTTGAACGTTCTTCTCCGATTTCCGGCATGATTGAGCCATCGATCAGAGCGAGCACGCCCCATGACGTGCTCGCCGTCGAGCAGTCACTGCGGGCATCCGTTCCCGAGGCAGTGTTTGCGTCACGCCGCGTGGTGAGCCGTATCATCCGGGCCGACCTCGACCTCCCCCTTGTCTGGGCAAGTGTTCCACACCGCGACAGTGTGGCGCTGTCGCCGGAGCGGCTTCTCGAACTGGCGGATGATGTTTGGGCCATGCCGCCGGAATTGCCCGCGACGATGCTCCTCATTGCCCGTCCCGATCGGGAGCGACACGCCGACACTGAAGAACTTCTCCGTGAGTATTGGCGGTTGCTCTTCCACGCGTGCCTCGATGACGCTGCCCGGCGAGCCATTGCAACGCGGGCTGCCACAGGCCGCGAGTTCCTGGCGCTCGTCGAACACATCGGCGAGACAGCCGTCGAAGAGGCTTCGGCTGTCCTCGCTCGCGAAGGGCTGCTTCGTGACCGAGGCAGCAGCCGCGAGTCACTCGCGGAGTTCATTGCCACCTACCTCGAATTTGATGCGTTCTCCCCCGAGCTCCTGCCTATCTGGTTCCCTGCCGTTGAAGACCATGAGTCAGTCGCCAAAGTGTTCTCTGAACTGGTGGGCGGCGATGCGATTCTCGCCAGGACTCGCCCAGTCGCGGTGGCCGGTGAGTCGGCTCGCCCAGAGTGTGCGAAGAGCCGCTTGTCACAGCCCGTCACAGCCAGTGGGCCTGGTCGGCTCTCCCCGTTTGTCATCAGTTCCATCCGCTGGCGTGCATCCATCGCAGCACGCCGGGGCAACGACGTGCGGGCGGCCCTCCTCCAATGGCGGCTGAGCCGAGCCACGCTCAACAATGGCGACAAAGGCGAGCGGGCCGTGCGTCTCCTTGGGCGAACGATCACGAGGCTTGTGGCCCGCATCAACGCCGCTCTTGGACTCGGAAGCAGCGTGCCTGCCGACGTTGAGCGGCTCGTGATGGCTCTGCTTGATTTGGCCGCAGGGTCAGCGTGGAACCAGGCGGCCCGGCTTCTCTATGATCTCCAAAAGGCCTGCGTCGATGCGGAGGGAGCGAGCTACCGAACCCGGCTCCTCTCGTGGGCGTTCTCGCTCGGTCGAGTGCCGCTCGCTCGCCCGCTCCCCAACCAGCAGACCGCACTCGTGCATCGCCATGTTGCGATCGCCTACCGACGGCTCCCTCGCATTGCCCTGCCCACGGACATCGCTGCGTCGTGGGCAGGCCTTCTTGAAACGGGGCTCGAGCGGACGGATGCGACGCTCCGTGAGCGGCTTGGCCCTCCTGTCCGCGCGGCGCTTCGTGCCGCCGGCCTCACGGCCACATGCTTGGTCGAAGAGGCTGCGTTTGACAAACTTGTCGATGACATTCTCGACGATATTTCAGCGCGTGGTTTCGACTCGTTCGGGAATGTCCGCGACGCGGTGTCGCGTGGCCAGGTGAAGCTGCCCGACCTCACGGGTGTGGGTGAGCTCGTCGGCGGCGACCCGCTTCTTCGGGCCGACCGAAACCTTGCGGCCTCGCTCGACGGAGCCTACCGGCGGGCGCCGTCCTATCTCCTGGCTATGCAGCGATTGAGCGCGCTTGCCTTCGGTTTCCCGTGGGGCCGGGCGATCACCGTCCATGTCCTCCTGCCGTTCGGCGGCGCGTGGGTTTTTTGGAAGGGGCTCGAGCATATCGTGGAGCCGATCACGAACTATTCGCTCGGCGAACCAGTCCACATTTACAGCCGTTCGGCCGTCATCCTCACGGGCATCTGCGTCTGGCTTCTCATGCACGTGCCCCCACTGCGGGCTGCCGTCATGGAAGGAGTTCGAGCGTTCGGAGCGATTCTCCACATGGCCTTCATCGTACTGCCCCGGAGGCTCCTCCGGCTTCCGGTCGTCGAGGGTCTTCTCAAAAGCCGGCCGATACGAATCTTCCGTCAGTACGCGTGGAGTCCGCTGGTTTTCACGGTGGTCACCTGGCTGCTCCTCCCTCACGGTGACTCATGGTTCTCGCGGGGCAACGACTGGCTTCCGGGGATTCTCTACGCCTCGAGTGCGATCATCCTCAACTCACCATTCGGTCGGGCACTCCAAGAATGGTTGCTCGAGACGGTTGGGCGAACGATCTACCACCTTCATGTCCATCTCGTGATTGGCCTCGTGACATTCGTCATCGACATGTCTCGCAGGGCGATGGATTTCGTCGAGGGCATGCTCTACGCCGTCGATGAGCAGTTGAGATTTCGCTCGGGCGAATCGCGGCTCGCGCTCGGCGTCAAGGCAGTGCTCACCACACTCTGGTCGGGTATCGACTGGTTCGTTCGGTTCTGTGTGACGCTCCTCATCGAGCCTCAGATCAATCCGATCAAGCACTTTCCGGTCGTGACCGTCTCGCACAAACTCCTCGTGCCGATGATTCATATCGCGGCCTCCAACCTGAGTGCCGCGACCGGTATGCAGAAGAAGCTCGCATTTACGACGATCACGATCATCTTCTTTATCGTTCCTGGCGTGTTCGGATTTCTAGCCTGGGAGCTCAAGGAGAACTGGCGACTCTACGCGGCCAATCGGTCACCCTTCCTGAGGCCCGTGACTGTGGGGCGTCATGGAGAGTCGATGCGGCGGCTGCTCATTCCTGGATTCCACGCCGGGACCATTCCGAAGCTGTTCGCAAAACTCCGCCGGCAACGGAAGGGCAGGGGAGTTCCTGTGCTGACAGGGCCGAGCCGTGCGGAGGAAGAGCTTGGCGAGCTCGCTCACCGCATCGCCGAGGTCGTAGACGATGAGTGCCTGGGACTGCTCCGCCGTACCCGTCTTCTGGGCGACGTGGTGATTCGCGTTGCCGGAGTGCGGCTGGCCACGAATCGTGTCTCGATCGATTTGGCAGCCGAAGCGATCGATGCTGAGCCGATGCAACTGGAGTACCTCCAGGGAGGGCAAACCCTGTCCAGTCGCATCGTGGACGCCGGCTGGCTCGAACGCCTTTCGGCCGAGCGGCAGGAACTCGTCCGTCTGGCGCTGGCAGGCCTCGACTGTCTCTTCGGTGTCAACTTCACGACCCGCGATCACAACGGAATCAGCGAGTCAGTGCCCGTCGAAGGCATTGAATGGACCACATGGCGAGAGGCGTGGGAACGGGAGCGAGCGGAACCTCCGGAGAGGAATGCTCTCCCTTCGGTGCGGGAATAGCCACGCACGAAGTGTTTCAACGAAACGGCACCAGAAAAAACTCCCCAAAGCATCGCCCCCACATGGTGTTCAGCTCACGAGCGAGAGTCAAAGAACTCGCACGGCTCTGTCGCCGTCTCGGCACATCGCTGGAAGCAGGCATTGATGTGCGCCGCGTTTTCTCGCGGGAGGCAGAGGGGCATGGCTTTGGCATGCGGCGCCGACTGATCACGGTGAACAAGGCCGTGCAGGCGGGACGCAGCGTCAGTGACGGCCTGCAAGAGACGGGCGAGTACTTTCCCGCGATGTTTCGCGAAATGGTGCTTGTCGGTGAGCAGTCCGGCATGCTCGCCGAAGTGTTTCGCCAACTGGCCGACCACTACGACCATCAACTGGTACTGCGGCGAGCTTTTATGGCCGCCATTGCCTGGCCCGTCCTTCAACTTCTGGCGGCCATCAGCGTGATCGGAATTCTGATTCTCGTGATGGGAATGCTGCCGCCCGGCGAGGGGGGAAAACCGATCGATATTCTTGGCCTTGGCCTAATCGGTGTGCCAGGTTTCGCCATTTACGTGGTATTCCTCGCCGCCGTAACCGCGGCGCTGTACCTGGTGTACCTGGCCGTCCACCGCGGCATGCTCTGGACGCGGCCGCTCCAGCGGGCTTTGCTGATTATTCCGGGAGTAGGCGGCTGCCTCCAAACGCTGGCACTCTCGCGCATGGCCTGGTCCCTGCACGTGACGATGGAAACCGGCATGGATCTGCGGCACGCCATGGCGCTGAGCCTGGCCAGCACGCAGAGCGCCCGCTACACGGATCACACACCCCACGTGATCTCTCGAATAGGGCACGGGCAGGAGATCTACGAAGCGCTCGAGAAAACCGGCGCCTTCCCTCGGGATTTTCTCGAGAGGCTCGAGGTAGGCGAGCGAAGCGGCCGGCTGCCGGAGACCATGGCGATTCTCGCACGGCAGTATCAGGAGCAGGCCGGTCGTTCGATGGCCACGCTCACCATGCTGGGCGGCTTTGCCGTATGGGGCCTGGTGGCTGCGATCATCATCCTATTGATCTTCCGCCTCGCGGGTTTCTACATCAACGTTCTCAACAACGCAGCGGGTATCTGATTCGGCCGCAGATTATTCATCGACGCGGCAGGCAGGATCGGGAGGCGTTGGATCGGCGACCTGACCAACGGGATGGGTGAAGAGGTACTCCCAGACCGGCTCATACAGGAGCGTCCCATCGGCTGCCTTCGGTGAGTCCTTCCGTGGCTGGACGGCAGCATGCGCCTTGTTGCGGTTTCCCTTGACATCGGCAGCGGAGATGAGGCGACGCGTGTTGCCGAATGGAGGCTTTGCCGAGTCCACATCCACGATTGGCCCATACTCGCCCATGCCGAGCAGTTCCCACGATCGGCAATAGTGGTGGCCGATCCAGCCGTCGTCGAGCACGTGCGAGAAACCGAAGTACCGCTCGGCAGGCGTGGCTGATGGAAGCGACTGCCAGTCCTGGTCCTGGTCGCGGGGGCCACAGAGTATGACCACCCGGTCGCAGCGGACTTCCTTTGCGAAACGAGCAGCCGTCGTGGACCCATGCGAGGCGCCGGCGATAATGACCTTGTCCCAAAGGACAGATTCGCCATCGTCGCTCACAAACTGCTCCCACTTTCCATCGGGATTCTCACGGGCGAGCCACTTCAGGAAGACCCTCGTCCGCTCGGTCATGCCGTCGGGATGCGGGATCTCGACCTGATCGCTCACGTCACGGCCCATTGCCGCCTCGAGCCGGACGAGCCCACGGGCCATCCGATCGGCAGGCTTCACGATTGAGAACCACTTGTTCGCGTAATGTGGCTGCACCGCATGGAGGCCATACGACGAAAGCCGCTCAAAGAGCATTTCGTTGTGGGGCATGAGCCAGACAACAAGGCGGCCTCGGGATGGTACACGGGTATCGACGGCGGCATGCTGGAGGTCTTCTGGTTTGCCGTCTTTGTCAAATACAAAATCGATCTCGGGGTGCGGCTTGGCCCGTGGGTCAAGCTCGCTGGCTCGGGTGATGAACGTGTACCGCCGCGGCCCCTTCGAGGCCGATAGTGGCGCTGCCAAGGCCGCGGCGGAAACGAGTGCAGTCACCAACGGCAGCAAAAGACAAGTCGAGAAACAAGAAATCCGCATGGCCTGCCTCATCGCTTCAAGGAATCACGGATCTACCGCGACAGGATAGCCTTTCTGGCAGCCGACGTTGAAGATGGAGCACGCGGCGCCACCGACCCCATGATGAAAGAACCATGACGCCTGATCTTCCGGTGGCCGACGTTCTGGGCGACATTGTTGCCGCTTCGCGTGGCGGGGCTGTGGTCGTGACCGCACCACCTGGGTCTGGCAAGACGACGCTTGTGCCGGCGGCGGTTCTCGACGACGTACAGGCTCCTGGAAAGGTCGCGCTCCTTCAGCCGCGACGGCTTGCCGCGCGGGCCGTGGCCCATCGCATTGCCCGGCTGCGTGGCACGCCCCTCGGTGGTGAAGTCGGGTATCAGGTGCGATTCGATGTGAGGATCTCCCGCCAGACGCGGCTGATCGTTGAGACCACCGGGATCATGCTGCGACGGCTTGTAAGCGACATCACACTCCCTGGCATTTCGGCAGTGGTCCTCGACGAGTTCCACGAGCGGTCGCTCGAGATGGACCTCATCCTGGGCATGCTCGTGCGACTCAGGCAGACCGTTCGGCCTGATCTTCGCGTCGTCGTCATGAGCGCCACGCTCGCGGCTGAGCCGGTGGCTGCGTTGCTTGGCGCGTCCTCTGGCGGCCACACGACCGCCGAGACCACGAGGAACTGCCCGGTCATCTCAACGGAAGGAAGAATCTTTCCGGTGGACGTGCGTTACCTGAAGCACGGAGATCGCAGGGACCTGGTCGATCTGGTCGCGGAGGCTGTGCACGCGGCGCTCCGCGAGACCACCGGGCACGTGCTGGTCTTTCTTCCTGGTGTCGGAGAAATCCGCCGCTGTGAGGATGCTCTCAGACCCCTGGTCGAACGGCAGGGCCACGCAGTGCTTTCCCTCTACGGCGACCTTCCGCCCGAGGAACAGGACCGCGTGATCGATGATCTCGGGCGTCGCAAAATCATCCTCGCGACCAACGTGGCCGAAACCTCGCTGACGATTCCCGGTGTCACGGCTGTCGTTGATTCGGGGCTCGCCCGGCAGGTTCGCGTCTCACCGGCAACCGGGCTGCCGCGGCTGACGCTCGTACCGATCTCGAAGGCAGCGGCTGATCAGCGAGCGGGAAGGGCAGGGCGGACGGAGCCAGGTATCTGCTGGCGGTTATGGGACGAGGCGTCGCACCAGCACCGGCCAGCAGCCGAGCCACCAGAAGCAGTTCGAGAGGACATCGCGGGCCCGCTCCTCCAGCTTCTTGCACTCGGAGAGGCCGAGGATTTTCCCTGGCTCGATCGTCCGCCTCAAGAATCATTCGAGCGAGCGGCAGCGCTCCTCCACCAGCTCGGCGCGACCCGCCAGGATGAGTACGGCCGCGATCGAATCACGCCGCTTGGCCACTCGCTCGCGGGGCTGCCGGCCCATCCCCGTCTCGCTCGGCTCTTGATGGCAGGCGCGGAGCGTGGCGTACTCCGTGAGGCCGCGCTCGCCGCCGCCCTCCTCTCTGAACGAGACCCATTCCGAACGCCGCGGCCTGGCACGGGACCGCGTGATCGCCAGACGCGCCGGACACGATCGGACCTCGTCGATCGTGTGCATGCTCTCGAGGCTTTTGCCACCCGTCAACCGATCCACGACCCTACGCTCGATCCTCATCCCGCCGGTGCTCACGCAGTCCTTCGGGCGGCGGAGCAGCTCGCGAACCTCGTGGATCGACCGCGTGCCCATCGCCCAGCCGATCCCGCCATCGCGCTCATGCGAGCCCTCCTCGATGCCTTCCCCGATCGCGTCGCCCGCCAGCGATCTGGCTCGCAGGATCGCGGCACACTTGTCGGCGGGCGAGGCGTGCGATTGACCCATTCGCGCGTCCGCGGCGAGCCGCTCTTCCTTGCGATCAATGTCCACGATGCCGGTGGCGAGGCCGATGTGCGGCTGGCGTCGGCGGTCGATCGAGTCTGGCTCGACGACGAGCCACTGGCTTCGGCGAACCTTCGTACAGCCGAGGAGCTTCTCTGGCATCCGTCTCGTAGACAGGTCGAAGCCCGACTTCGCACCACCTGGCTCGACCTCGTGCTTGACGAGACGCCGGCGCCGATCCGCGATCCCGCCGCAGCCGCCGTGATCCTGGCCCGCGAGGCGGCATCGGATCTCATTCGTGTCATGCCGGCGGCAGACTCCGCCGCAGGAACTTTTCTGGCGCGGGCGCGATGGCTCGCGACCATGCTTCCCGATTTCGGGCTTCCGACGTTCGGCGAGGAGTCGCTCATCTCGATGCTGCCCGACCTCTGCCACGGCCTGCGGTCGCTCGAAGAGTTGAAGGCGACCGACTGGCTGTCTCGGCTTCACTCGATGGTCAGCCACGATCGTGTCGGTGAGGTCGAGCGACTGGCCCCGACCCATCTCGAGATCAGGGGCAAGCGACACCGTCTCGTCTACGAGCCAGGCAAGCCACCGGTCCTCGCAGTCAGAATCCAGGACGTCTTCGGTGTTCGTGAGACGCCTCGTGTCGCCGGCGGCCGTGTCGCCGTTCTCCTCCACTTGCTCGGTCCCAACCATCGCCCGCAGCAGGTGACCGACGACCTCGCGGGATTCTGGCAGAGAACCTACCCGCAGGTTCGCAAAGATCTCCGCGGCCGCTATCCAAAGCACCCCTGGCCAGAAGACCCGCTGGCCTGACCGTTTTTCGAAGCCGCGTCCATGCGTCGCAGGTGGCACGTCGCATGATGGCAGTGCCACTTTTTGGGGGGATTCTTCGAGCTGATCGGAGTCTTGATCTCAGGAATCTCGCCTTGTCAAGGAGCCTCGGCCGGGATTCACCCGATTTTTGCACTGCGAACATCGCGTCGAGAGGGCCATGCCGGAAACACTGCCGCGAAGGCCCGATATCAAGCGGCCATGTCCATCTGACCGATTGCATGTGTCAGTCGTGTGCCTTGCCTTTCAGGCGGGCCAACGATCTCTGTCTTGTATCTTTTCTTCTCTGGAGTGCCTTCATGCACCGTCTCATGATCCTCGCTGCCTTTGTTGCTTCGTTTGTCGTTGCGTCGGCTGCGTCAGCCTCTGCAAACCAAACCGCTTCTGCTCGTTCCGAAGTAGCCGCCCGAAAGGGTCCGATCGCCAAGTTGATCGAGCTCGAGCGTCGAAAGACCGATTGGCTTCGCAGTTTGTTCGGCCGCTGTGCGACAAAGCAGAAGCCAGCCTTGGGGGCGGGAAAGCCGAGGCGTGCCGACAGGGATCCTGCCTCGGCATGCCGAGGCTTTCGCCGCCCCTGTTTGGCTTTGTCACTGGCGAATCAGCAGATGAATGCAGTAACGGTCGCATGGTTGGACAGCCTTCGCGAACATTCCGTGGCAACGCGTATCGCAATGCCGTTGACCGGCGAGCATCGTTCGGCAGCCGAGACAGCGGCCGAGCGTATGATCCTCGCGGCATGGTTCTCCTTGTGGCTCACCGGCTTCGATGATGTTCTGGCCGCGAGACGCACATGGCTCGAGGAGCCGAACCTCGCGGCAGATCGCGATCCGGCGATCATCGTGACGACATCGCCCGTGGGCATCGCAGTGGCGGAAGAACTCATAGGGACTGGTAACCTGCCGGCACGGAGTCTCGCCGGCAAGCTCATCGCTGTCACCGAGCGAGAGTACCGACTCTGGTGTATCGCCCACCCTGACGAGAAGTACCTCCACCATGTGAATGTCTGGAACTGGATCAAGACCAAAGTGCCCGATCAACGACACGCAGAGTTTGCTCGTCATCCGCTCCGCTCAGGCGAGGACTACTGGCTCCACCGCGCGGGGTTTGCCGGCGTAGGCGCGGCGGACCGTCGTGACTGCCACCTCTGGAAGTGGAACGGTCGGCAGGCTGCTCTCTTGGAGGCATTTGTCACGGAACGGAACGTCGGCCGACTCGGCCATGCGACTGCCGACTGACACCGGCGGCGGATTGCGGTTTGACTCCGTATCCGGTAGCGTTTTGCCTTCAACGCTTTCCGCCCACATTCCGGTCTCCCAATGCCCATTCGCGTCATCGTCACCACGACCTCGTTTCAGGACACACCCGGGCCGCATCACGACAAGCTCGCTGCCACCGGCTGGGAGATCGTCACGGCCCGCGGCCCACTGAGCGAAGCCGATACGCTGGCCGCCGTGGGAGATGTCGATGGCTATATCTGCGGTGACGACACGATCACGCGTCCGGTGCTCGACAAGGCGGTTCCGCGACTGAGGGTGCTGTCGAAGTATGGCATCGGCGTCGATAAAATCGATGTCGCCTCCTGTACCGAGCTGGGCATTCCGGTGCTCTTTACTCCCGGGGTCAATCACACGACCGTCGCCGAGCACGCCTTCCTGTTGCTGTTGGCTCTCGAGAAGAATTTCCTGTTTCACTGCGATTCGACACGAAGCGGTGGGTGGAAGCGGCAGACGGGGCATGAGCTCCTCGGCAAGACGATCGGCATCGTCGGGCTCGGCCGGATTGGTCGCGAGGTCGCGATGCGTGCCAAGGCTTTTGGAATGCGACCCATCGGCTACGACGTCTATTGGGATGACACGTTCGCGTCAGAGCATGGCATTTCGCGAGCGGCCACGCTCGATGAGCTTTTTGCCGAGAGCGACTACGTCTCACTTCACACGAATCTCACGCCCGAGACCCGCGATCTCGTTCGTGCCGAATCGATCGCAAGAATGAAGCCGGATGTGATCATCATCAACTGCGCCCGCGGCGAAATCGTCAACACGGCGGACATGGCCGAGGCGCTCCGGTCGGGCCGCGTCCGTGGCTACGGAACTGACGTCCTCGATGCCGAGCCACCCCCGGCCGACCACCCCCTCACGCACCTGCCGAACTGTATCGTTACGCCACACATCGGCAGTCGTACGAATGAGAGCGTTCAGCGTCAGGCAATGGCCGCCGTCGAGAATCTCATCCGTGCCATGCACGGTGAGAAACCCCTGGCTCAGGTCAACCCGGAAGTGGCCGTGACGAAGATCGTTTGATTCCAGTCCCCGCGTCGAGAACCCATGTCTGAAATTTTTCACGTCATCCCTGTCGCTGCCCACGAGCATCTCGTCACCACCGCCTATCAACAGCGTGGCTTTGATGCCTCGGAGGCCTCGCAGGCAGCAAAACTCGCCACGGCCGCGACGCGGCACGGTATCCGAACCCACAATGCCCTCAAGGCGCTTCACCTCGACGACCTCTTTGGTTCGAAGGCTGGTGGGTGTGTCCCAGGGGCGGCGATCCGAAAGATCCCGTCGCGGTTCGACGCTTGCGAAATCTGGGATGCCAGCCGCAAGCTCGGCCAGGCCGTTGCATGGGAGGCGATCGAAACGTGCATTCGCCTCGCCGACAAACACGGCTCCGGCACCGTGTCGATCGACAACGCCTTTCACTATCTCTGGGGCGGCGGCTACGTGATGGAGGCTGCACGCCGTGGATACATCGCCTATACCAACTGCACGGCATCGCTTGCGGAAGTGGTGCCGTTCCAGGGGGTATTCCCGACGCTCGGCACGAACCCGCATTCGTGGGGCTTTCCCACGACCGACGCGGTTGGTTTTCCGATGGTGATCGACTGGGCAACCAGTGTGATCGCGATGGGCCGTGTCCAGCAACTCGCCCGTGAAGGCAACTCTTTGCCCCCGGATGCCGCGGTCGATGCCGAAGGGCGGCCCACGACCGACCCGACGAAGGCCAAATCGCTGGTCCCCTTCGGTGCTCACAAAGGCTACGGACTGTCGCTCATCAATGAGGTCGTGGCGGCGCTGATCGGCGGTTCCCTGCCGACGATTCGTAGTCGGAACACCGGTGGGCCTGGTGAAAAGCACGGCTGCGCCTTCTTCTTCCAGGTCATTCACCCCGAAGCGGTGAGCGGCGGCGCTTTCGCCTGCGGCCGCAGCCAAGCCGAGAACGTGAAGGCCGTCCTGGCCGATATCATTGGTCACGGAAACGATGGCTGCATGCTCCCCGGACAGCTCGAGGCCCGTGCGGCAGCCCGGTGTGACGCAGCCGGCGGCCTCCTCTTCTCGACTGCCGAAGTCGAGGCCTTGAATGACATCGCCCGTGAGGCGGGCGTCGAATCTTTTGATGTCGCTTCTCTTTCCACTGCGTGAGTCTGCCATGTCCCTGCCGATCAAGCCTGCCGGTTCCTGTGCCTTTGACGAAGTCTCACTCGGCGAGATCATGCTCCGCTTGGATCCGGGTGAGGGCCGTATACGCTCGGCCCGACAGTTCCATGTGTGGGAAGGGGGTGGCGAATACAACGTGGCTCGCGGCCTTCGGAAGTGTTTTGGCCTGAAGACGGCGGTCGTGACGGCCCTCGTCGACAACGAGGTTGGTCATCTCATCGAAGACTTCATCATGCAGGGGGGGGTCGCAACCGAGTTTCTCCTCTGGCGGGAGGATGACGGCATCGGCCGCAGTGTCCGCAACGGCCTCAACTTCACCGAGCGAGGGTTCGGCGTCCGCGGTGCGGTTGGCGTCCCCGACCGCGGCAACTCGGCGGCGAGCCAAATGAAGCCAGACGATATCGACTGGGAGCATCTCTTCGGCACGCTTGGCGTCCGCTGGTTTCACACCGGCGGGATCTTCGCAGCCCTGTCGGAATCAGCGGCAGCCGTTGCGATCGAGGCCGTGAAGGCAGCAAAAAAACATGGCACGATCGTGTCATATGACCTCAACTACCGTCCGAGCCTCTGGAAGAGCATCGGTGGGCTCGCGAAGGCGCGGGAGGTCAACCGCGAGATTGCCGAACATGTCGATGTCATGATCGGCAACGAAGAAGACTTTACGGCCTCACTCGGCTTCGAAGTCGCGGGAGTCGATCACTCTCTCTCGGCGATCGAGACTGACGCCTTCAAGGCGATGATCGCCACGGCCGTGAAGGCGTTTCCGAATTTCAAGGTCGCAGCAACCACGCTTCGCCGCGTGATCACGGCGACCAAGAACGACTGGAGCGCCATCCTCTGGCACGACGGGGCCTTCTACGACAGCCGGCAATATCCCGAGCTCGAGATTCTCGACCGTGTCGGTGGAGGGGACAGCTTCGCCAGTGGCTTGGCATTCGGGTTTCTCGAGTACAACGACCCGCAGAAGGCGGTTGAGTATGGAGCCGCCCACGGGGCACTCGCCTCGACCACACCAGGGGACACGTCGATGGCCACTCGGAAGGAAGTGGAAAAGCAGATCGCCGGTGGTGGCGCTCGCGTGGTGCGATAGCCGCAGGTTGGCAGCGGCCGTATGATTCTGCGGTCTCGATGAGGCGGAATGGCGTGGCCCCTGTTCTGAGAGGCAATCGATGACTTGGTTCTGGCTCGCGCTCGGACTCGCTGTCCTGACGGCAGGCGCGGAGTTCATGGTCCGAGGTGCGGTCGCCTTGGCGGCTGCCATGAGGGTTTCACCACTCGTCATCGGCCTGACGGTGGTCGCATTCGGAACGAGCGCCCCCGAGCTTGTCGTGAGCCTCCGATCGGGTTTTTCAGGCCAAGGGGAAATCGCACTCGGCAATGTCATCGGCAGCAACGTTTTCAACGTGCTCGTGATTCTCGGCATCTCGGCCATCATCGTCCCACTCCGTGTCGATCGACAGCTCGTCCGGTTCGATGTGCCACTCATGATCGTCCTGTCGATCGTGGTCTATGGCATGTGCCTCGATGGCCGGATCGACCGGATTGAGGGGGGGCTCCTGGTCGCGGGGCTCGTGGCCTACACAGCATGGTCCATCATAAAAAGCCGCAGGGAGAATGATCCAGCACTGGTTGGAGAATTCGCGGCCGAGTACTCCGAAAAGACCGCATCGACGCCCGGACGGATCGTGTGGGACAGCGTGATGGTGGTCGGGGGATTGGCCATGCTCGTTGTCGGGGGCGATCTCTTCATTGGTGCCGCCGTGTCGCTTGCAAGGGCCTGGGGTTTTTCGGAGCTCGTGATCGGCCTCACGCTCGTCGCCGCGGGCACGTCACTCCCCGAGGTGGCCACATCGATCGTGGCCGCGCTCAAGGGGGAACGGGATATCGCGGTCGGGAACGTCGTGGGCAGCAACCTTTTCAACCTCATGTGCGTGGCAGGAATTACGGCGGTTTTGGTGCCTGGCGGCATTCCCGCAGGAGAGTTGGCCATCGCGCGAGATATTCCCGTGATGGTGATCGTGGCGATCGCCTGCCTTCCGCTCTTTCTGGTCGGAAACGGGGTCGAACGATGGGAGGGCCTCTTCCTCATTTTGTTCTACTGTCTGTACGCGAGCTTCCTCATCGCGCAGGCCCAGGCCAACGACGGGATGCTCCGTCTGCTGACCACGATTGGCTGGATTCTCGTTCCCGCAGCCGTCGTTGCCTATCTCACACGGCTTGTCATTACGTGGCGGCGTCAATCCCGCGGGTACTGAAACCGCCGTCGGTCAGGAGCCCTTGGCCTTCTCGCGGACGAAGATGCCATCCGCATTAAGCTGAATGATGGGCACGCCCAACTTGGGATCGAACACGCCTTTCCCACGGATGACGACATCCTGACCCTTCTCGACACCAAAAAGCTGCCGGGCATCGACTGGTATCGGCTTCCCGTCGGCGCCCAGAAACTGGACGGCTGCCATGGTCATGTTGGCCTGCCTCTTTTTGCAGAAGGGGCAACTGTCGGCATCATGGCCAGGCTTCGAGGCGTGGTCATCGGCGGGAATTTCGAGGAGCGAGAATGAGGCCTTGCCGTCGAGAAACGGTTCCGATCCCTTCCCGCCGATGCGACCGACGACGACGATCGGCTTCGGCTCGAGCCCGAGTTTGCCACGTGCCTGTGCCAACGGGACCGCGGCTGCCGGCTCCTCGGTCAGCACCAGATCCTTCTTGACGGCGGCGGTATCGATCTCCGCGAACGCCAACGCCCCGCCTAGTCCGATCACCGTCGCGCACAATGTTTTCAGGATCCACGCTCTTCGCATCATCACTTTTCCTCCTTGGAAGTTTCGTCAGTGGAAGTGTTCGTGCCCTTGATGAGCTCGCCAAGCGACACGATGGCCTTCCCGATTCGTTCGGTCACCGAAGCAAGCACGGTGACAGGGGCCTCACCCTCACCTTCAGCGGCATGGAGTGACTGATCGAGCTTGTCAAAGCACTCCGTCAACTCTGCAATCGCCTTCCGACCGGTCGCCTTCACGTCGGCAGTCCAGTTCTGTTTTTCGACCAGATTTTCCATGTCCTCGAGGAGGTGTCCCACCGCGTGAACGGCATCGTCAGCCGAATCCTTCGCCCCGGTTGTAAGAGCCGTTGCAATGGATGCGACCGACGTTTCCAGTTCCGCCAATCCCTCCTCGAGCGTCTTCGGGTGGGCGTGATCGCCGTGACCATGATCGTGGCCGTGTTCGTGCCCCTGAGCATGGGCCTGCTGAGCCGGCTTGCCGGTCGCAGCCGGCTTGGCTGCGGGCCTCTCAGATGTGTTACACCCGGTAGCACCAACGAGGATGGCAACCGCCAGGAGGCAGCCGAGCAGGAGGCAGTCAAGCGAGCAAAGCCGTGTATTGATCATGGGCATCTCCATCGTGGGTCTTCCAGGTCGGCCACAGAACGCAACTCACTTGCAAATACTACCAGTTAGTCGGGCTCATTCGCAAGCGGAACTTCACCGGCTGAAACGTTCGGCTCCCCCATGAGACAGACGAGTCCGCGTTCCGGGAGGATGATCGGCATGTCTACGTCTACCAAGGGCCACTCTTCGTCAGGATAGACGTCTGCGGGCGGGCGATGACCGGTATGCACGACCTGCCGCCACGACAGGGCCCTGAGCGGCTCGGACCGTGGGAACACGAAGGACCGCGGGAGCGAGCCTGCATGGACAAAGATCAAGACATGCCGCGGCGTGCCCTCGTTGCCGCCAGCGGACAGGTCCGGCTCCCTTGCCAGCTCTTCAGCCGTAGGGGCTCCGAACAGGACCGTCAGGCTGGAATCGTGGACATGCCAGTCAATGTGGACTCCATCGGGTGAGAACCATTCGACATCGGGAATGACGCCCGAAGCGCTCGAACCGCCTACCAAAAACGTCCGTCTCCGAAGCGCCGGATTGCCGAGACGGAACCGCAGAAGCGCTGCCACGAACCGCACGAGGTCCTTGTTACTCTCCACCAGCCGCCAGTCGAACCACGAGACGGCACTGTCTTGGCACCAGGCGTTGTTGTTTCCCTGCTGCGTCCGGCCACACTCGTCGCCGGCCACCATCATGGGCACACCCTGACTCAAGAAGAGCGTCGCAAGCATGTTCCGGACCTGCCGCGACCGGAAGTCCAGGATGTCGGCCCTACGAGTCGGCCCTTCGATGCCGTAGTTGTCGGAGTAGTTGTTGTTGTCGCCGTCGCGGTTGCCCTCACCGTTGGCTTCGTTGTGCTTCTCACGGTAGCTCACGAGGTCGTTGAGCGTGAAACCGTCATGGCTCGTGATGAAGTTGATGCTGTGGAAGGGCTGCCGTTGCCCGTTGGCATAGAGGTCGCTCGAGCCTGCAAGACGGGTGGCGAGATGGCCCGTCTGGCCATAGTCACCACGCCAAAACCGCCGCACATCGTCGCGGTAGCGGCCGTTCCACTCGGCCCACCGCAGGCTCGCGAATGAACCAACCTGGTAGGCACCGGCGGCATCCCACGCCTCGGCAATGATCTTCGTGTCGGCGAGCATCGGGTCTTCGGTGATGACCTCGATGATCGGTGGGTTCGGCAGGATATCGCCATTCCGGTCTCGCGAGAGGATGCTCGCGAGATCGAACCGAAAGCCGTCCACGTGGTAGTTGTGGACCCAGTGCCGCAGGCAGAGAAAGATCAGTTCACGAACGATTGGGTGATTCCCGTTGATCGTGTTGCCGCAGCCTGAATAGTTCTTGTAGCTCGACCCGCCGTCGCCCAGCATGTAGTACACGCTGTTCTCCAGCCCCTTGAACGAGAGCGTCGGACCAAGTTGATTGCCCTCGGCCGTGTGATTGAAGACGACGTCGAGAATGACTTCGATGCCCGCGGCATGGAATGCCCGCACCATCTCCTTGAACTCGCGGACTTGGCTGCCCGGCTCGCTCCCGGCAGCGTAGCCGCGATGGGGCGCGAAGAAGGCCAGCGGGTCGTAGCCCCAGTAGTTTCCCCGTGAAGGCCCGTCTGGCGATGGCATCGACGGCGCGAACTCGTGGATCGGCATGAGTTCGACGGCCGTCACGCCGAGCGACTGGAGGTAGGGAATCTTTTCGATGAGCCCGAGGTACGTGCCGGGCGCTTCGACGCCACTGGTCGGGCTCGCCGTGAACCCACGGACATGGAGCTCATAGATCACCGTGTCGGCGAGACCGCGGCGGAGGTGGCGGTCTCCCTGCCAGTCGAACGAGTCATCCACGACAACGCACTTGGGCGGCAGGAGGATGCCATCCTTGTCCAAGGCAAAGTCGCCAGCCAAGGCTCGGGCGTATGGATCAATGAGCCGTGCCCGGCTGTCGAACCGTTGGCCCCGTTCGGGATCGAACGGGCCGTCCGTTTGAAAGTGGTAGAGCTGGCCTGGGCCGACGCCAGGCACGAGGATGCTCCAAATGTCCCCCCAGCGATCCTTGGCCGGATCGAGTGCGATCACTTCGGACGGCTCGGTTGCATCGACCGAGTCATAGAGGAGTACCCGCATCTCCGTCGCAGAACGGCTGTAGACGACGAACTGCACTCCCTTGTCGTGAAGCACGGCGCCGTAGGGGATGGCATGGCTGAACTGGAGCGGCGGAAGCGGCTTGCGGCCGCGTGTCCGTTTGGCGGCAACCTTCTTTTTTTGGGGTGGCATGGCGACATGATAGCAACCTCTCGAAACCGAGAGAAAGCGGGAATGTTCGGGCCGACCTACGTCACTGGATGTCCTGAATCTTTGCGGCGACTTCGGCGAGGATTGCCGGCAAGTAGAAGATGCCCGTGTAGTGGTCGGCGGCGAGCCTGACATGGTGGTCTGCCGGCAGCCTCGCTGCCTCGGCAAGAAGGTCAGCGTTTCGTGGAGGCACGACATCGTCAAATCGGCCCGAATACAGCCAGGTACGGTCCGGGGCGAGGCGATGGGCGAGCCTCGAGGGTTCGATCGAGTGGAGTGCATCTCGGATCTGCCTGTCACTCATCCCAGCGGCGGCCAGCTTCGCACGCACTTTCTCGGCATCCTTTTGGCCGTTGGCGAGAACTGCCGGCAAGTCAGCTCCAGCAAGCATGATGAACGTCTTGGAGTAGCCGCGATCGAGAGCGGCGGCCGTCGTCGCGACAAAACCTCCGAGGCTCGTCCCCTGAAGAGAGATGTGTCCTGCATCGACACTCGGAAGAGCGGCGACTGCATCACGGGCTCGCCGCACATCGGCTACGGCTTGCGTGACTGCGAGGACGAGTCGCTCGGCGCCAGGCTTGGTTACAGGGTCGCGTCGGCGGCCATAGTGCGGGAGATGAACGAGGAAGGCATGGATGCCGTGCTCGCGGAGGCCTTTGGCGATGAGGCGTCCGAACTGCATGCCGCTGCCAGACTCGTGAACGACAACGCAGGCGGGCGCTCGGATGACCTCACCGGCCTTGTCGCGGACGGCATACCACTCCATCCAGACAGCGTCGTTCCGCATGTCCCCTGTCGGCCGTGGTGACGGAAAGCGAACGGCAAAGTCACCTCGGCCTTTGTCAGCAGCGTCGAGGGCAACCGTAAATGTTGCTGGCTCCCAGACGATGTCAGCGAGGCAATCGCTTGCATCGGGCCGCTCATCGGCCGCGGGCATGAGCGAGTCAGCGGCAGGAAAGCGGGCGTTCACGGTCGGACGGATTATCGCTGCAGCTTGGCGGGCTTCCACCGGCGTCGCGGCGACGAGCGCCGCCAGATCGAGCCGGACGAAAGGCCGCTCGGCGGCGACGGAATCATGGGTAGCGTGCGACACGTGAAGCTCGAGCCGTTCGGGGACAAAGAGAACGTTGTGAAGGTTCGAAGCGGCGGCCACAGGGCGGTCCATCAGACGAATGGCAGAGGCGGTATTGATGGTACCGTGGCCGGCCGTGATGCGGTCGCGAAGGGTTTCTAGCCGATTGCCCGACGAGAGGACCACGGAATCGGCGATGCCGAGCCCGAGCCGCGGATGGGCCTCACCGGGCTGTATGACCTCCACGCGTTTTGGCGTTGCCCCGACGCCAACGGCTCGGCGGCCCTTGGCGTCGGCAAAAACATAGTAGTACTCACAGGTCCGAGGGCTCTTTCGCCAGAGCGTGAGAACCTTGTCGAGTGTATGGCACTCCTCGAGGCCGCGTCGCATGAGCGTCGCCATCGGGACGCCGTCCCACTGCCCCTCACCGCCACCTCCCATTTCACCGAGCGAGATGCCCGCGTGGTTCATCCCACTCACGCTCCCCGTAAAGCCGGCGTAGCCGACACTGACGAACGGAACGCGTTCTTCGGGAATGATCACCAGAACCGCGGCGGCGTCCTGGAGCCCGATGTGCGTCATGTAGTCGAGCACACGACCGTGGTAGAGCGTGCCATCAAGGGTGGCTGGACCCGACAGGGCAAAGCCTGAGCAATGAAAGAGCTCCGGGAAGACGTTGACTGCTGCAAAGAGTTTGGCATCGCAGCCAATCGCCGTGGCGAGTGCCGCCGCCTCGCGAGTATGTCGCTCTGGGATATGCGGCGCGAGCCGCGCATGGGCCTCGTCGAGTCGATGCCGAAACCAGCGGCCTCTCCGGACCGTCTCGATCGGGCCTACCACGCCGAGAACCGAGTCAATGCACCGCCAGGACTCACGGCCTAGAAGTTCGCCGTGCGCCCCGCCGATTTCCTCGGGGGTGCCCCAGAGGGTGACGACTCGCTGGTCTCCTTCCCACTTGAGGGTGCCACTGGCGACTTTCTGGGGCAGTCGTTCGGGAACTTTGAGCGATGGCCCCGGCAGAAGGATTTCTGTTGCCCGTCGGATTCCGCGGGCGAGTGTCCACTCGAGCTCGGTGCGGGAGAGCGGCTCGGACGTGAGGCCCGGAAAATCATCGACGGCCAGCATCGGCCCAGGATCGACAATCGCGAGGTTGATCTCGACGCCAGGCGCAGCGATGCCGACGCCACCCTCCTGAAGAAACCGCAGGACAAGCCCCGGCCGCCCCCACGCACGAGGTTCATCCAGAGGCTGGAGCCCTGCCACCTTCTCGGCGAGCGCGGCGAGGAGAGCAGGGGCCTGACCGGCGACCGCTGGAACAATGATCGCGGCAGCCGAGTCTGGCGAGACGAGTCGGCCGAGCCCGCCAGTCGGTGCGATGTGGTCGGTCGCATCAACGTCGCCGCGGCCAACATAGACCCGTCCGTGTCGCGGCAGGGCAAACGCCGTTGCCTGGGCACGTCGACGCAGAACCACCGCATGGAGATGGTGGTGTGCTTCCAAATCAAAAGCGTCGTCGTCGTACCGGGCAAATCGGATGGTCACGATTTCTCGTCGCGGTGTCGCATCCTGCTTGGACCGCAGATGGACCGTACCCTCGATCGCAAACGCCTCGCGTCGGCCACTGACGCATTTCCACCAGGGCAAAAACTCTTTGGCGAGATCCCCAGCGATGACAACCGTCGCCTGACAGGCGACCAGGGGGGCCACGACCACCCAGCATCGGAGACCTACCCATCGACGCCAAAAAAGAGCCAAGAGCAAAACCCCGAACGGCTGTGGCAATCTCCAGCGATCAGCCGCGAGCTGGGATCGGCACCGTCCCGGTGGACCACTGGATCGGCCCTGAGACGACGCCTACGAATCTACCCCGGATGCCCCGTCCGGTGCCATGCCTTGCGGGCCGGCCAAGAGCGGCGATATTGGCGAGCGTGAGCGGAGCAACCTATTCCAGTGCGGGTGTCGATCTCGTGGCCTACGCCGACGCGATGGCACGGCTGCCTACCCACCTGCGGCGGACCCACTGCCCCCGGGTGCTCGGCCGCGAAGGCTCCTTTGCTGCCCTCTTTCAGCTCGACCTCAAGGGGCTTTTTGCCAAGGGGTATGAGGATCCGTTGCTGGTGTCCTGTACCGACGGCGTGGGGACCAAGCTCAAGCTCGCGGTGATGACCGGAGTGCATGACACCGTCGGGATCGATCTCGTCGCGATGAGCGTGAACGACCTCCTCTGCACCGGAGCCGAGCCGCTTTTTTTCCTCGACTATGTGGCGCTCTCCAAGGATGATCCACCGCTCATCGAACAGATCGTCAAGGGCATCGCTGACGGTTGCGTCGAAAGTGACTGCGCCCTGGTGGGTGGCGAAACCGCGATCCTGCCCGACATGTATCATCCGGGCGAATATGATCTCGCCGGTTTTTGTGTAGGCGTCGTCGAACGGAAGCGGCTCGTGGACGGCTCGGCAATCGAGGGAGGCGACGTCGCCATCGGCATCGCGTCAAGTGGCGTCCACTCAAACGGCTTCAGTCTTGTTCGGAAAGCGGTGTTCGAAATGGGTGGCCTTGCGATCGACGACAAGCCTGTCGATCTCGGCGGCCGCACCGTCGGCGAAACGCTCCTCGAGCCCACACGGCTCTACGCACGCGCCGTCAAATCCGTACTGGGCCACTACCGCGTGAAGCATGTCATCCACGGAATCGCGCACATCACCGGCGGCGGCCTCGCCGAGAACCTCGCTCGCATTGTCCCCGAAGGCGTGCAGGTCGTGATCGACCGCGGCTCGTGGGATGTCCCCCCGGTCTTCCCCTGGATTCAGGGGCTTGGGCAGGTCGCGGCCGACGAAATGGATCGTGTCTTCAACATGGGCATCGGCATGGTGCTCGTGGTTTCTCACCATTTCGCGGAGAGCATCCGCCATCAACTCACGGATCTCGGCCACCCCTGTTGGCCGATCGGCACCGTGCACTCCTCAACGCCAGACGTCGAACGCGTTGTTCTGCGTTAGCCATCCCCACCAGAAAGCAGTTTGTGATGCCCAAGCCACCGGCCCCTGAGGCCGTCGATCCGCAAGACCGCCCTGGCCACGTTCCTTTCGGATCTCTCGGGCTCTCACAGGAACTGCTGAAGGCAGTTGAAAAACTCGGGTTTGAAGAAACATCTCCCATCCAGTCGGCCGCGATCCCACTCATTATGGAGGGGCATGATGTGGTCGGTCAGTCGGAAACTGGCTCCGGCAAGACGGCCGCGTTTTGTATCCCAGCGATCGAGCGGGTCGATGTGACCGTCCACGCACCGCAGGTCGTGATCCTGGTTCCCACCCGCGAGCTCGCGACGCAGGTTGCCGACGAGGTTCACAAGCTGGCGGCATTCAAGCGAGGGCTGCGGTCGGTGCCAATCTACGGCGGCGCCTCCTACGAACGGCAATTTGCTGAGCTCAAGCGAGGGGCCCACATCGTCGTCGGCACACCTGGACGGCTCATCGACCACCTCACTCGCAAGACGCTCGATCTTGCCGGCGTGAAGCTGCTCGTCCTCGACGAAGCTGACCGAATGCTCGACATGGGGTTCCGTGAGGACATCGAAAAAATTCTCGCGGCCGCGCCGACAGCGCGGCAGACGGTCTTCTTCTCGGCAACGATCCCGCCGTCGATCCAGTCGCTCGTTCGAGGGCATGCCCGTGACCCGAAGACAGTTCGTATCGCGCAGCGGGTGGTGGCAGGCGCTCCCCTCGTTGAGCAGATCTACTACGAGGTGCGTCATCATGCGAAGTTCGACGCGCTCTCGCGGCTCATTGATTTTTATGATGTCCGCAGCGGCGTGATCTTCTGCAACACGCAGCAGATGGTCGAGGAGCTTGCCGACTCGCTGGTGGCCCGCGGCTGCTCCGCGGAACGGCTCCACGGCGGCATGCCGCAGGCCCAACGGACGAGGGTTATGACGAAGTTCAAGGCAGGAGCCTTTGAGTTTCTTGTGGCCACCGACGTCGCTGCCCGCGGAATCGACGTGAATGACCTCGAGCTCGTCGTGAACTACGACCTGCCGTACGACGCTGAGGATTATGTCCACCGCATCGGCCGCACGGGCCGCGCCGGCAGGAAGGGCAGGGCGGTGACGCTCGTGTCGGGGGCCGGCATCTACAAGCTCCAGTCGATCGAGCGGTTTACAAAAACCCGGATCCGGCGGGAGCATGTGCCCACGCTCGAGGCGGTCGAGAGCCGCAAGTCCGACGCGCTCTTCGAGAAGCTTCGAGGCGCACTCGAGGCGGGCACGTTCCCCAAGCACACGCTTCTCGTGGAGCGACTCCTGGAGCAGGGCTACACCCCGACGGAGGTGGCCGCAGCGATCCTCCACCACTTTGCACCGAAGCCGGCAGAGCCTTCGGCAGCAGACGAGGCCCCGTCCGAGCCCGATCGACCGCCGCGAAAGTACCGCGGCCCTGGCGGCAAAGGTGGGCCGCGACGATTCGGGCCTGCGAAGAAGAACCGACGGTAGCCAAAGGCGGGCTGGCTCGGTTTCCGCAGAAGAGGCGTGCCTTTCCGAGTCGCGGTCTTATCTTCCAGGCAGCGGCGTGACGGACGCGGCACGGATCTCCGGCGGCGGGCAGCACGACGGGCCAGCCTCTTCGAGCGCCGCGATGACCTGCCTCTCGGTGAGGAGATCACGCAGCACGATCGGGTCAGGAAGCGGCTCACCCGGCTTGGAACCTGGGTAGATCGCCAGAAGCGGAATGGACCGGCTTCCGAGACCCTCGAGCACTTCCCGTATGACTTCGGACCCGTCCGACCAATCGGCAAGAACGGGAATGACTCGATTCTTGTCAATCGTCTCTTTGACCCTTGGCGTTTCAATCGCGGTGAAAAGATTGACCTTACAGGTCGGACACCAGTCGGCCGTAAAATCCACCATCACGGTATTGCCTTCGCGCCGGAGCTCAGCGAGCAGTTCCTGTGAAAATGGCTTTTCCCACTTGATGAGTGAGTCGTAGGGGCCGAGCCAGAAGAATGCGACTGCCGAAACCACCGCGGCGAGTGTGCCCGCCTGCATCCAGCGGCCGAAGCCAACCACACCGACAGTCTCCTGCGCTCGGCCGACCCACCAACAGCCCATCCAGATCGCGATCAGCATCACAAATGTCGGCACGAACCAGTCGGGTTGCTGCCGCAGGAGATAGAAGAGGTAGGCAACGGTCCCAAGCATGACGAAGCCCAGAACCTCTTTGAACGTCGCCATCCACGCGCCCGGCTTCGGCATGAATCGAACGAGTTCGGGGAAGAGCCCGACGAGGATGTAGGGCGATGCCATCCCGATGGCAATGGAACCAAAAATCACGTATGTCACGACGGTCGGCTGAGTCAGCGTGTAGGCAAACACCGAGCCGAGGTACGGTCCACTGCACGGCGTCGCAAGGACCGTCGAAAGGACGCCTTTGAGGAACGCTCCGAGTGGGCCTTCCTGCGACTGAACATGTCCAGCCTTCTCACCGATGAATCCAGGAATCGGCAGCTCCCACACGCCGAGGAACGAGAGCGCGAAGGCGAAGACAACGGCGAGCATTCCGATCTTGAATGGCACTGAGCCAAACTGCTGCCCCCATGCCAGATTCGTGCGGGCAAGCCCGATGTTCGCCGCGACAGCCGCCGTGGCTAAGACAAAAAACACGGCAAAGAGCCCCGCGCAGAACCAGAGATTCATCTGAAAAACCTCTTGCCGTGCCCGACCAGACTGCTGGGCAAACGACATGAGTTTGAGGCCGAGCACGGGGAGTACGCAGGGCATGAGGTTCAGAATCAACCCACCTGCAAGGCCCATGAGAATTGCCAGTGGCAGAGAGAGTGAAGCCGCTTCCGCAGGAAGTGCCGATCTCTGCCCGGTCATGGTCGGGTTGCGGGGCTGAGCAGGCCGACGCTCCATTGCATTCGTGGGGATCGGCGGAACGGCTGATGTCTGGGTGATCGATGTCGGCTTCTCGGCCACCTCGTCATATTTTGCCGGAGCAAACTCGATACCACCCGGCCTCCCGTCAGTTGGAAGCGTGATCGAGAGCCGCACGGCTGTCGGCCGATCGCAGGTCGCGGAGCATGTTTGAAGACCCAGGAGTGCCTCGACCGGGCCGTGTCCCTCGGCAAACATGAATTCGAGGATGATTGGACCTTCGACCGCGCCCGATTCTGCAAGCCCCGGTGCATCGGCGAGCACCGCTTTTGTCGCAGTGACGCCGAGCATGCGTCCTAAATCTCCAGTGACCCTCGCGATCGTTGGCATGCCCTGGCCGATCTCGGTCTCGGCCGAGTCAGCCGGCTTGTAGAGGTGCCAGCCGTCAGCAGGCACCAGCCGGACGGTGACGGGCACCGCCGCAACTCCATCGACCCTCGTTGGCTCGCCGAACGCGGCTTCGAGCGTTGCATGCGTCCGCTCCAGGGCGTGCGTGATGGAAACCGCTCTTGCGTCACCGACGGATTTCTTGCCGACGGCAAGAAAATTCACGGTCCGCGGCGGCAGGCAGGATGTGTCCTGGCAGAGCTGAAACCGGATCGAACCCTTGACGTTGCCATCCCCGGCGGCAAGTGGGGCACGCCACGCGACCGTGCCGCTGTGTTCCTCGATGTCGAGGCCTTTCCAGGCCGGAATGTCATCCACCTGCCGTACGTGCGGTTGAGGATCGGCGACGAATGGTCCAGTTGCCGTCCGGGGCGAATCGTCTGCGACGACAATCCGCGTTGCGATCGGCCCACCTGGTTTCTGAGTGATCGAGTACAGGTGCCATCCGTCTCCGAGCGTAGCCGTCACGGCCACGACGTCTGGCTGTCCATTCTCACCCGGCTCGATCACCGCGTTGATTTCGACTTCGACGGTCTCGTCGCCACCGAATCCCCCGAAGGGATCAAAATCGCTCGGGGCGTCATCGGCCGGGGCGGCCGTTCCCAAGAACATGGCCAGCACGATGCTTGCGGCACGAATGAACAAGTTCCCGCGGGGCATGGCGATCCATCAAGTGAGGAAAGATCTCGCCGCCTGACAGGCGGAATCCCGTTTCAGGGTTATTTCGACTCAGAAAGTCTACGGACTGGAGTTTTCGAGCGTCAAACCGGCCTGGGAAGCCGTCTCAGCCATGAGTTTCAGGGCTTCCGGAAGGCTCGCGACCAATCGGTCGATGCGGGACACGACCCGGTTTCGGTCCGGAAAGGTGCGGCTTTCGACGAGCGTCCAGTGAAACCAGTTGTCGAGTCCGAAGACAATGCTGCTGGCGGCCAAGAGTGGTACGAGCAGTCGCTCGCGGTCACCGAGTGAGCGCACGGTTTCGTACGCGTCGATGGCGGAAGCCCACCACGTGGGGTCGATTGGCCCAGGCGTCGGCATCCAGCTACCGAGCAGCCTCGCCACGTCCATGGCGGGAGTGTCGATGCCGACGGCGTGGAGATCAATGATGCCTGTGACCTGTTCTCGGTCGCGGCGAAAAAGCACATGCTCACTCCAGACATCCCGGAGTACAACCTGGCAGCAAAGGGACGGGGCCCGTGTCTTGGCGAGCGCGACGAGGCTGGCGGTTCCGCCACATGCCCCGAACACATCCGAAGCAGTCGTGAGCGGACGCCTGAGATATCGGGTGTCGCTGGACCATGATACGGTCCTGAGCCGCGCGTGCCACGGCGCATCAGACAGGGCGCGAGCGCGTTCAATTCGCAAAGCAAGCCCTTGGGGCATCGCGAATGAAGGTCGATGCTCTCGACACGTTGCTGCCGCGGCATGGACTCGCGCGAGGGCACGCATGGCGGAGGCCATCGGCGAAGGGAGAGGGGCATCGACCGTGACGCCATCGACAAACTCCGCCATCTCCCAGGATCGTCCGTCTTCCGTGACGACCAGCGCGTCGCCGTCCACGCTCTCTCGGATGCCAGGAATGACCTCGGCAGCGCCGGCCCGTCGGAGATGCTGGACAACTCGGTGGACCCATGCGGCCTGCTCCACGGTCGTGTTGCCCCCGAAAGCCTTCAGCACGTGGAGCTTTGGTGCTGATGAATTCACCAGGAAAACAGGCGAGCCACTGAAGCCCCCAGCCGTGAGTGCGTGAACCTCCACCGTACCCGGAAACCAACGGGCTGCTAGCGTCCTTGCGACCGCGAACGAGACGGTTTTGCCCGATTCAATCGGAAACTTCGGCATGACCACGCCCGATCATTGGCCTGGAGCGAATCATGATGCTAACCTCGGAAAGAGATGGAGATGGCGTCAGTGTGCCCGCCGTTACCAGCTCCCGCCACTCTGGCTCCGCCCGGCACGCGATCAGGCTGGGCCATGCCCGGTCGATGCCCTGAGGATCTCTCGATGCCTTTTCAGCCCATTCGCTTCGTCATTCTTTCTGTTTCTATCGCGGCCTCATGCTCCATGAACGGCATGGTCGCTCAGGCCGACGATGCCTCAGGGGTTTCCCAAACCACGGCCGATGCCACGCCGACCACTACGCCGTCTGCTCCTGTCGTGGCGAAGACCCCGGCCAACGAGGAGCAGGCTCGTCAGGTGGCCCTCGGCACGCTTCTCAAAGATGCCACGAGGCTCCCAGGACTCATTCCGCTCTATCGCAAGGACGACAAGCTCTTTGCCGAACTTTCCGATGGACTCCTGGGCAAGGAGTTCTTCGTGCTCAAGAGTATCTCGCGCGGCATTGGCGAGCGGTCGCTCCTGGGCGGCATGAGCCTCGGCTTCGGCGACGACTGGGTCTGGGAGTTTCGCAAAGTCGATGACACGATCCAGGTTATCAGGAAGAACGTGCGTTTCTTCGCCACCAAGGGAAGCCCTGAGTCGAAGGCCGTCGATGTCGCCTACACCGACAGCGTCCTCTTCAGTGTGAAGATCATCACGAAGGGGCCTACCGGTGGTCATCTCATCGACCTGGCGCCAATCTTTCTCACCGACCTGCCGCGGCTCGCCGCTTCGCTCCCAGGGTTCTCGTTTGCCCGCGAGCGGTCGAACTGGGGTCGCGTCAAGGTGTTTCCAGACAACGTCGAACTCGAGGTCGCCGCCACCTACGGTTCCAGCGGCGCGATCACGATCGATACCGTGCCCGACACGCGGGGCGTGACGATCAACATCCGCTATTCGATCAGCCTGCTGCCGCAGAACTCCTATGTTCCGCGGCTGGCCGATGATCGCGTGGGCTATTTCGTGACGGCGCTCAAGGACTTTTCCCAGCAGGTCGATGAGGACCGTTTCGTGCGGTACATCAACCGCTGGCAGCTCGAGAAAGCCGATCCCAAGGCTGCCATTTCGCCGCCCAAGAAGCCGATCGTGTTCTGGATCGAGAAGACCGTGCCCTTCCGCTACCGGCCGGCAATCCGACGTGGCATCGAGTCCTGGAACGAGGCGTTCGAGAAGGCCGGGTTTGCGAATGCCATCGAGGTTCGTCAGCAGCCCGAAGTTACTGACTGGGATCCGGAAGACGTCAACTACAACACGTTTCGCTGGATCACGGCTGGCCAGAGCTTTGCGATGGGCCCGTCGCGGGTGAATCCGCGGACAGGGCAGATCCTTGATGCCGACATTATTTTCGATGCCGACTTCCTCCAGTTCTGGCGTCGCGAGTACGAGACGTTCACACCCCAGTCGATTGCCGCGCTGACTGGTGGCGGTCCCGGCGGCTCGTCGCTCGTCGGCCACGGGGGCCGCGGATGTTGCCCGACCTGCGGCCTGTTCGATGGCCACGCACGGGAAACGGCGCTGGCCGCGACGGCCCTCGCGGTGGCCGGCCTGGGTAGTCTCTCGGAAGACGACAAGGAGAAGCTCGTCACGCAGGGCCTCACGCTCGTCGCGATGCACGAGCTGGGGCACACCCTCGGCCTCCGGCACAACTTCAAGGGAAGCGCCTTCCGGTCGTTGGCCGACTTCAACGATGTCGACAAGACGCGGGCCAGCGGAGGCAGCACGAGCGTGATGGACTATATCCCGGTCAACATCATGCCGAAGGGGAAAACCCAGGGAGACTACTACTCGGCCAAGCTCGGCCCGTACGACCTCTGGGCGATTGAATACGGTTACAAGCCGCTGCCCGGTGGGAGCCCAGAAGCCGAGCGGAAGGAGCTCGAGAAGATCGCTGGCCGCAGCGGTGAGCCCGAACTGGCCTACGCGACTGACGAGGACACGGAGTGGGGTGATCCCGATCCGTACACCAACCGTTTTGATTTGGGCAGCGACCCGATCGAGTTTGCCAAGGCGCGTGCCGAGCTCGTCGCCCAGGTGATGCCGGGCATCGTCGAGCGGATGGCAGGTCGCGGAGAGGATGGCTCTGGCGGCCGCTACGAGCGAGTTCGGCAGGCCTTTGGTGTACTCCTCTCGTCGCATGGTCAGGCGATGTACAACGCCTCGCGGCTCGTCGGTGGCCTTGTCGGCTCACGGAGCCACCGTGGGGATGCCCACGCGAAGCCGCCATTCGAGGTCGTCAGCGCCAAGAAGCAGCGGGATGCCCTCGACCTCCTGGCTGCCGAGATATTCGGCACGAAGCCGTTCTCATTCCCTCCGGAGCTCTACAACCAATTGGCGGCTAGCCGCTGGATGCACTGGGGCACCGAGGAAGTGGCTCGAGAGGATTACCCTGTTCACGATGTCATTCTCATGTGGCAAGACCGTGTCCTCGGGAGGCTGCTCGATCCGCTCGTCCTGTCGCGGGTTCGCGACAACGAACTGAAGGTGTCGGCGGAAGAAGATACGTTCACGCTTGCCGAGCTCTTCGAGAAGCTCACGCAAGCGATCATGTCGGAGGTGTCGGCAACACCTCCGGGTGAGTACACGGCCAAGAAACCGGCAGTTTCGAGCCTTCGGCGCGGCCTCCAGCGGGCTTTTGTGACCCGGCTCGCCGGCATCGCCATGAGCGGTGGCGCGGGCAACGCGGATGCTCAGGCCCTTGCGGCCGATCAGCTTCGTTCCCTTGCCTCCGGGATCGATGCCATCTTGGCGAGGGAAGATGTCAAGCTCGACACCATGTCGCGGGTACACCTCACCGATCTGAGAGACAGGATCATGAAGGTACTCGAGGCCAGGCTCACTATCCTGCGGCCGTAGTGGCTGCCCGACTCCGCGGTGAGAGTGTTGCATGCGGCTCGTCGTTGCCATCCTCAGGCCAGCCCAGGTGGAGAGTGTGCGGCAGGCGCTCGCCGCCGTCGATGTGACACGGATGACAATCTGCGATGCTCAGGGTATTCAGTCGAGCGGCGGCGGCAATGGCCGGCCCGCGCAGGAGGCCGTGATCGAGGTCGCCTGCAACGATGATTTCGTGGACCGAGCCACCGGGGCGATCCAGGGAATACTCGCCGCAGCCGGCGGCGATACCGCCGGAAGGGTCTTCACGCTGCCGGTGATCGATGCGGTTCAACTCTACCGTAACGTCCGAGGCCCCGAGGCCGTGTGAGCGTTCGTGGAACGTCCGTTTGGGCGGTGGCTCGAAAAGGAGCTATCATACGGCGTTTCGAAGGAGCGACCGTGGCCGACGACCAGCCTGCACTCAGGGTACTTCTCGTTTCGCCGGACCTGATGGCAACCAGCCGGATCGCCGGTCTTTGCCGGGAAGCAGATGCGTCGCTCGAGACCCTTCGGTCGCTCGCGGACTCACCCCACGGCGGCCCCCACGACCTCGTGCTTCTCGACCTTCAGACCATTGCGGAAGATCCGGCGGTCATCGTCGCGCGTGCCCGAACCCTGGTGTGCCAGCAGGGGACGGGCAACGGCAAACGCGAGTGCCAGATCATCGCGTTTGGACCACATGTCGCGAAGGACAGGCTTGCCCTTGCTCGCGATGCTGGAGCCGACGACGTCGTGAGTCGCGGTGAACTGCTCGGGGCATTTCCGGCGCTGCTCCGCCGCTGGCGAGGCTAGGCGGCCTGGGTGCCCGGCTCGTCTATGACAACCTCGTCGAGCTCGGTTCCATCGACCTCGTGCCGGAGTACGAGGTACGACGCCGTGGCAATCGACCAAAAGTAGCCCCAGCCGAACGCCCCGAGGAGTGTCACGAGCCCACGTATCCAAAACCGAAACATTTCCAGGGCTGGGGGACCGCCGTCGCGGAGCCCCGCGACGACCTCGGCCGTACGATCATGCCCCATCCCGAAACTCGCTGCCCACATGGTGAGTGTGGACGTCGTATCGGCAAGGACGCCGGCGGCAGCGAGAACTGGGACGGCGACGACGAGTGCCACGACGATATGAAACGCGTAGTGAAGGGGCCGCTGATAAACGTACGAGAATGCGGTCGAGATGGCCTGGAATGAATCGGCCCGCTCGACACCCACGGCCGCCACCATGAGCGGCCAGCCGACAGCCACACCGACCGCCAGGATCGTCAAGAGTACGGCGCCCAGGAGCACGAGCGGCCAGACGGCACCGGCGAACCAGAGACCCGGGTCCGTCCGCATCGCCAGTCCGAGAAGAGCCCCCGGCACACTCATGGCGAGGATGCCAATCAGCACGAAGACCACCGAGTTGACAGCTGGCGGCCACTTTTTGGAGCCGTACGCGATCGCTCCGAGCGGCCCAATCGGTTCTTCGCCCGCGAGGTCGAGCGCGACCCGCCGCGTGATGGCCGTACCGAAGATGGCCCACACCAGAATGAACCATCCGATTCTCGTCGATGCTGCCATGACATGGAACAACTCGGACGTGGGCTGAAAGGGCACCGAGACGAGCCGCACGAGTTCGAGGACCGGAGCGGGCGCCATCTGGACGAGGCCCGCGAGCCACGGCAGGGCAACATCGCTCGGCCTGAGTGGATTCGTGGCGACGGCACCGCCTCCTGGCGGCTGAAGAACGAGATCTCCCGTCGCAGGGACGACGACCTCGTTGGCTTGGGGCACCACGAGTCCGACACGGTCACAGACGGACCAACCGGCCTCCATGGCAACCGCCCCGAACAGTGCGAGGAAGATGACGGTCGGGCTGAATGCCGCGCCTGCGGCGCGAAAGAGAATCCACCAGGGGAGCGCGTCGCTCCAGCAAACCTCGTGGACGATACCCCCGGAAGGGGTCTGGGTGTTGGACATGGACGAGTTCCTCGAGAGCCGGTGCGGGGGCGACTGCGGCGGGAGTATACGCCGTAGGGCCTCGGCACGTCAGCCGTCGGCCTCCGCAGCGTCGTCCGAATCCACTCGATCGTCATCGGCTACGGGGGCAGGTACCCCGTACGACTCGTCGAGCCACCGTCCGAGATCGATCAGTCGGCAGCGGTCACTACAAAATGGGACGGTGGATGTCGTAGCCAGGTTTACCGCCGCGTCGCAGACCGGACAACGGGGCATGGCTCACCCTTCGCCGGATGCGTTCGATTTCGGTGATCCTGAGTCAGACGGCTTGGGGCCGGCCTCCGGCTTGCCGCTCCCTGATTCGGCCGCCGCCCCCTTCTTGTACGACTCGCTTCGGTAGTCGGTCTTGTAGAAGCCCGACCCCTTGAAAACGAGCGCTGCCCCCGCACCAATAAGCCGCCGAAGCTTCTTCTTGCCGCACTTCGGGCAGGTCTTCTTGACCGAATCGGTCATGGACTGGAACAGCTCGAAGGCGTGTCCGCAGCCATCACACACATAGTCATAGGTCGGCATCGACTCATCCCTCCTTGGCCACGACCACCTGCGCGGGCCGCACCACGCGGTCGTGCAGCTTGTACCCACGGGTCACGGTGGCCACCACGGTGCCAGCGGCCTTTCCAGGCACGGCCATGTGCTGGATCGCATCATGCACGGCCGGGTCGAAGGCCGCGTCATCCGACTCGATCGTCGTGCAGCCGTGACTTCCGAGCAGCTTTTCAATCTGCTGGGCCGTCATCCGTACGCCTTCTCGGAGACTCTGGATGTCATCGGTCTTGTCGGCGGCCTCGACGGCTCGGATGACGTTGTCGAGCACCGGCAGAAGATCACGAAGCACATCGATCTCACGGTACCGCTGGGCTTCGTCAAGTTCCCTTCGAGCTCGCTTGCGGAAGTTTTCGAGCTCTGCTGTCAGCCTGAGGATCCGGTCCTGAAGCTCGGAGACCTCGTCCCTGGCATCGCTGGGCTCGTTGTGGGTTGCCGCCTCGAGGGGAAATTCTTCCTCACCCGAAAGCTCGGCTATCGGCTGCTCGTCACCATGTTCTGGTGTTGTCATGCCTGCTCCTTGTCCTCGCTCGGCTCGTGGTTCTCGGCCGTCGTTCCAGCGACCTGAAAATATTCGGCAAGGCGGCTCAAGAAACTTGTCCGCTTGGGGTTCACCTCGGCGTGCTCCTCGAGGGCCAGTTCCCGAAGCAGCTCCTCGGCGCGGGGCGAAAGCTTCTTGGGCACATCCACGTGCACGTGGACATGGAGGTCACCAACGCCACGCCCTCGGACTTCCGGCATACCCAGGCCGCGAACGCGGATCACGTCGCCAGGCTGCGTTCCGCGAGCGATCTCCAGCGGTTTCGCCCCGTCGAGCGTCGGTACTTCGACCGTGGCGCCAAGCGCTGCCTGGGTGAAACTCACCGGCACTTCGCAGTGCAGGTCGCGGCCATCGCGGACAAGGAACGGGTGATCCTCGATTTCGATGACACAGTAGCAGTCGCCCGGTGGGCCACCACTGCCACCTGGTTCGCCCTCGCCGGCGAGTCGAACCCGCACGTCGCGATCGACGCCGGCAGGGATCGTTACCTTGCGGGCCACATGCTCCTGAGTGACGCCCTCACCGCCGCATGCTGGGCAGCGGTCACGCACAATACTGCCCGCACCCCGGCACGCTGGGCAGGTGGATTGAAGCCGGAACACGCCGGCCGATTGGATCACCTGGCCACGGCCGGCACAGTAATCGCAGGTTTGTGCCTTGGTTCCCTTCTTCGCTCCGCTCCCATCGCATTCTGCACAGGCTTCGTGCCGCTCAAACTCGACCGTCTTGGTCACCCCGCGGGCTGCCTCGACGAGCGAGAGTTGCACCTGACAAAAGACATCCCGCCCCTTGCGAGCACGCGACTGCCGTGACCTACCTCCACCGCCTCCAAAGGCTTCCCCGAAAATTGAACCGCCAAAGAGATCGCCAAACGCTTCGAAAACGTCGGACATGTCATTGAAATCGTGGCGACGGCCACCTTCGACGCCAGCGTGGCCGAAGCGGTCGTAGCGGCCACGGAGGTCGGCGTCGGAGAGAACTTCAAAAGCCCGAGCCGCCTCCTTGAACCGGGTAGCCGCGTCAGCATTGCCCGGATTTTTATCCGGATGAAAGCGGATTGCCAGCTTTCGGTAGGCGGAGGTGATCTCAGCGGACGTAGCCCGCCGTTCGACCCCCAGAACTTCGTAGTAATCGCGTTGGTCGACCATGGTTCCTCGCAGGTCATTGCGACCTGCTGCGGCCCTACCTCACGCTGCCCTCGATCTTCCGCTTCTTCGCGTCGTCCTTGTCGAGGTTCGTCACAAGCGCCTCCGTCGTGAGCAGGAGCCCCGCAATGCTGGCCGCGTTGGTGAGCGCCACGCGGACCACCTTCACTGGATCGATGATCCCAGCCTTGAACATATCGACATACTCGCCCTTGTTTGCGTCGTAGCCCATGCTCAGCGGCTTCCCGACCACCTCATCGGCCACGACGGCCCCGTCGATGCCACCGTTCTCGGCGATCTGACGGATGGGAGCTTCGAGGGCATGGAGGATGATGTCCACGCCGATCTTCTCGTCACCCTTGGCCTGCGATCGCGCCTTCTCAACAGCCTCACGGCATCGCAGAAGCGCCACGCCACCGCCGGCGACGATTCCCTCTTCCACGGCCGCGCGGGTCGCGTGGAGCGCGTCCTCGACGCGAGCCTTCTTTTGCTTCATATCGGCCTCGGTGCCAGCACCAACGGAAACGATCGCGACGCCACCGGTGAGCTTGGCAAGTCGCTCTTGGAGCTTCTCGCGGTCATACTCGCTCTCGGTTGCTTCGATCTGGCTGCGGATCTGTTGGACACGGGCTTTCACATCCTCGGCCTTGCCAGCGCCCTGGACGATCGTGGTTTCGCTCTTGTCAACCGCGATCCGCTTGGCGCGACCGAGGTGGGAGAGGTCGAGGCTCTCAAGCTTGAGCCCGAGGTCTTCGCTGATGAGCGTGCCGCCGGTAAGCGTGGCAATGTCGCCGAGCATGGCCTTGCGACGATCACCGAACCCGGGAGCCTTTGTCGCACAGACCTTGAGCACACCCTGGAGCTTGTTCACCACGAGTGCCGTGAGGGCATCCCCTTCGACATCCTCCGCGATGATGAGGAGTGGCTTGCCGGACTGGGCCACCTTCTCGAGCAGCGGCAGGAGGTCGCGAAGATTCGAGATCTTTTTCTCGTGGATGAGAATGACCGCGTCCTCGAGTTGGCACTCCATCTCGGCAGGCTTGTTGATGAAGTAGGGCGACACAAAGCCCTTGTCGAACTGCATCCCGTCCACGAACCGGACGGTCGTCTCGGTCGTCTTGCCTTCCTCGACGGTGATCACACCGTCCTTGCCGACCTTCTCGAGCGCCTCTGCGAGGAGGTCACCGATCGCACGGTCGTTGTTGGCGCTGATGGACCCGACCTGGGCGATTTCCTCCGCGCTCTCGACCTTCCGAGCCAGCTCACCGAGCCGCTCGACTGCCGCCGCCACTGCCTTTTCGATGCCGCGACGGACCGCCGTCGGGTTACTTCCGGCCGTGACGTTTCGAGTTCCCTCCCGAAGAATCGCCCGTGCGAGCACAGTGGCGGTCGTGGTGCCATCGCCCGCGAGGTCGGAGGTCTTCGACGCAACTTCGTTCACGAGCTTGGCGCCCATGTTCTCGAAGGCATCTTCGAGGTCAACTTCCTTGCTGACCGTGACACCGTCCTTTGTGACGGTCGGGCCGCCGAACGACTTGTCGATGATGACGTTGCGGCCAGTGGGCCCCATCGTCACGGCGACGGCGCCGGCGAGCTTTTCGACGCCCTTAAGCAGCTTGGCACGGGCGGAGTCATCGAACATCAGTTGCTTGGCCACAGAACAGCCTCTAAGTGGAGAGTAGGTGTGAGGTACGTAATGAGTGGGAAACGCTCAGAATCAGAAAATCAGGCGAGGATCTTGGCGAGGATGTCACTCTCACGAAGGATCTTGACATCGTGGCCATCGACTTCGATGTCGCTGCCCGAGTACTTGCCGTAGATCACTTCGTCACCGACTGAAACAGCCAGTGGTGACCGCTGTCCATTCTCGAGGAGCTTGCCTGGGCCGAGGGCCACGACATGACCACGTTGCGGCTTCTCTTTCGCCGAGTCAGGCAGGACGATGCCACCGGCGGTTCGCTCTTCGGCCTCGACGGGCTCCACAACGACACGGTCATCAAGGGGACGAATCTTCAGGTTCTTGGCGGCCATCATTCTTGGTTCTCCAAAAAGGGTTTTTGTTGTTTGTTGAAAACGTGATCTGTTCCGATCGGGCTGCGAGGGACTACATCATCCCCGGCATGCCTCCCATGCCCGGCATGCCACCCATGCCTCCACCCATCCCGTGATGGTCGTGGCCGTCGCCGCCCGCTTCTTCTTCATCCTTCGGGATCTCGGTGATCAGCGATTCGGTCGTGAGAAGAAGGGCAGCCACGCTCGCGGCGTTTTGGAGGGCAGTCCGTACAACTTTGGCCGGGTCAATGACACCCGCACTCACCATGTCGCCATACTCACCCTTGTCCGCGTCGTAGCCGTCGTTCTTGCCCTTCAGTTGGCGAACACGATTGACCACGACAGAGCCATCGACACCCGCGTTCTCGGCAATCGCCTCGAGCGGATACTTGAGCGAGTTCTTCACGATCGACGCTCCGAGCTTCTCGTCGCCTTCGAGGTCAAGCTTCTCGATGGCCTTCTCGCTCCGCAGCAGAGCGACGCCGCCGCCGGGGACGATGCCCTCGGCAAGGGCCGCCTGTACGGCGCTCTTGGCATCATCAATAAGAGCCTTCCGTTCTTTCATCTCGGTTTCGGTCGCAGCCCCCACGTTGATCTGGGCCACTCCACCGGCGAGCTTGGCGAGCCGCTCCTGGAGCTTCTCGCGGTCGTAATCGCTGGTGGTCGACTCGATCTCGCCCTTGATCTGGGCAACCCGGCCATCGATCGCACCCTTCGTGCCAGCACCGCTCACGATCGTCGTGTTTTCGGCCTCGATGATCACCTTCTTGGCACGGCCAAGATCAGTAAGCTTCACCGCGTCGAGAGCAATTCCAAGATCCTTGAATATCGCCTGACCACCGGTCAGCACGGCAATGTCGCCAAGCATGGCCTTGCGGCGGTCGCCGTAGCCCGGCGCCTTGACCGCGACCGACTGCACGATGCCGCGGAGCTTGTTGACGACGAGCGTGGCGAGAGCCTCGCCCTCGACGTCTTCAGCAATGATCACGAGCGGCTTGCCCGACTTGCTGATGGCCTCGAGCAGAGGGACGAGATTCTTCGCACTCGATATCTTCTCCTCATAGAGGAGAATGTATGCGTTCTCGAGCTCGCAGACTTGGTTCTCCGCGTCGGTCACGAAGTGTGGCGACAGAAAGCCGCGGTCGAACTGCATGCCCTCGACTACGTCCACCGTCGTCTCGGCTTGCTTGCCTTCCTCGACAGTAATCACCCCGTCCTTGCCGACCTTGAGGAAGGCCTCGGAGAGAACGTTGCCAATCGTCGGATCGTTGTTGCCAGCGATCGTGGCAACCTGAACAAGCTCCTTCTTGTTCTTCTCATCGATCTTGGTAGCCATCGCGAGAACCGACTTCGAAACAGCCTCAACGGCCTTGTGGATCCCGCGAGAGAGGGCCATCGGATCGGCGCCCGCAGCGATCATCTTGAGACCCTCGCGGAAGATAGCCTCGGCAAGGACGGTCGCCGTCGTGGTGCCGTCGCCAGCCACGTCATTCGTCTTGCTTGCAGCTTCCTTCACAAGCTGCGCGCCTAGGTTTTCGTACGGGTCTTCGAGGTCAATGTCTTCGGCAACGGTGACGCCGTCCTTGGTCACCTTCGGGGAGCCCCATCCCTTGTCGAGCACCGCATTGCGGCCACGCGGGCCGAGCGTGCTTTTCACCGCACGGGCGAGTTTTGAAACACCAGCGAGCAGGGGCTGGCGGGCCTCATCGTCAAACACCATCTGTTTTGCCACGACAATTTTTCTCCGAAGGTCGGACTCGAGCCCCAGTCGCACGCGGCGCCATTTGGCAGGCCCGCGACGGGCTGCCCTGAAGGAATGCAATCCGCGTGCCGAGACGGGCTCGAGTGAATGAATCTCGGGAAAAACAGCGGAATCCGATATGAATGCCACACAGCGTCACGAACCCCGTGCCGTTTTGGCAGCCTGAGTTGCATGGTCCGGCGGAGCCCTCCACTGCGGCGGCGCTGGCCGCACGCAGAACGCGTCAGAACGGGATGTCGCCCCGATCGTCACCAGCCGATGCCGTGGCATCTGATTCTCGTTCGCCTCCCGTCGCTTCGTCCGGCATCAGATGCCACAGTTCGTTTTGATGGAGCCATATCGGATCGGCATTCCTTGCGAGGAACTCATCAACCGGAATGCCGTCCACCATCGGCGGCCGCTTGACCCTGACCTGCTTGCCGTTGATGAAGACGATCTCGTGCTCCTTTCGCCGCTTTGCCTTTGCGGCTCTCCGCTTCGTCGCCTGAGCACGAGCGAGCTTTTTCGCCATGGCCTCCTCACGCTGGCGTTGGTTATCGATGGTCATGGTGCCCAGTCGATGTCGCCTTCGAGGCTGCGGCAGAATGCGGCCAGAAGGTCGGCGGCGCGGTCGGCGTCGTCGAGCGAGATGAGCTCGACGGCCGAGTGCATGTAGCGGTTCGGGATGCCGACGAGGCCCGTGGCCACGCCCGCTCGCGTCATCTGAAGCGCGTTGGCATCGGTCGGCGTCGCACGGCCGCTGGCCAGCAACTGCACGGCAATCTCCTTGGCCTTCGCAGCATCGAGAAGCCGGTTGACCACATGGGGATTCATGTTCGGGCCGCGGGCCACGGTCGGCCCTTTGCCGATCGCCACATCTCCTTCGCTCTTCTTGTCGATCGTCGGGCAGTCGGTGGCGTGGGTCACGTCCACGGCAATCGCGACATGCGGATCGACGCCGTGGGCGCTCGTCTTCGCACCGCGGAGGCCAATTTCTTCTTGCACCGTTGACGCAACAAAAAGATGGCAAGGCAGGGGACCAGCCGCAATCGCGCGCCGAAATGCTTCGAGCACGACCCAGAGGCCGATCTTGTCGTCCATCGCCACCGCGCAGGCCCGGCCGTTTCGCAGTTCGCGGGCCTCGAGCTCGAGCGTGATTGAGTCACCGATGCGGACGACGCTTTCGGAGTCGGCCTTGTCGATGGCGCCGATGTCGATCCAGAGATCCTTCATTTTGGGGACGACTTTCCGCTCTTCTTCGGTGAGCAAATGAATTGGCTTGCGGCTCATGACGCCCTGCACCGGGCCGGATGCCGTCCAGACCGTGACTCGGGCACCGATGAGTTGGATCGGATCCCACCCGCCAATCGGCTGCACCGAGATAAAACCGTCAGAGTCGATGTATTGCACGATGAGGCCGATCTGGTCGCAGTGGCCAGCCAGGAGCATCCGCGTGGCCCCCGCGCCCGCCTTGCGGCCGATGACGTTGCCATGTGAGTCGGTCGTGATGGCGTCGGCGATTCCGGCGAGATAGTCGCGGACGAGCCGCTGCACGGGCTGCTCGTAGCCCGAGGGGCTCGGCGTGTGCAAAAGGCTCCAGAGAAACTCGCGGGCGGCGGCATCCATCGGCGGCAGGTGCTCCAAAAGGGGACGGCATGAATTCTGACTCCCGGTTGTATGCGATTCGCTCCCTGGGGTGGAGCGGTGATGCCTGCCTGGCCGCACAGTCGGCACGAACGTCACGACCGGCCGTAGTGGCAATGGCCTTCCTTTCAGGCTCTGGCACGGCACGTTAGGATCGATGGGCTCCCGACAACGAATAGTCCTTCCAAAACCCTCCCAGCACCAAAACTCCCGGTTCCAGATGAATGAGCCAGTCCGTGTCGGTGTTGTCGGCCTCGGAACGGTCGGCTCGGGCGTGGTTCGGCTTCTCGTGGGCTCGGCGGACCACATCACGCGACACGCCGGCCGGCCGATCGTGGTCGAGCGAGCCGTGGTGCGAGACCTCGCCAAGCGGCGAGACTTTGTGCTCCCGTCGGACCGCATCTCCACCGACATCCGTACCGTCTCCCGCGATCCGTCGATCTCGGTCGCGGCGTTGCTCGTGGGCGGTCTCGAGCCGGCCCGATCCATGGCAATCGACCTCCTCGAACATGGCAAGGATGTCGTCACCGCCAACAAAGCCCTCATCGCCGAGCATGGCCCGGAGCTTTTTGAGCTCGCCCACCACCACGGCCGTTCAATCGCATTTGAGGCTGTCGCAGCCGGTGGCATTCCGATCGTGGCCGCAATCGGTCAGTGCCTTGCGGCGAACCGCATCGAAAGCATCCGCGGCATCCTGAATGGCACCAGCAACTTCATCCTTTCAAAGATGGAGGAGGAGGGGGCCGACTATGCCACCGTCCTCGCTGCGGCCCAGGAAGCGGGCTATGCGGAGGCCGATCCGGCGATGGATGTTGACGGCACCGATGCCGCGCACAAGCTCGCAATCCTTTCGCACCTCGCGTTTGGCGTGTGGGTGCCGTGGGCCGACATCCCGCGGACCGGCATTGAAACGATTGACCAAGGTCTCATGGCCTATGCGGCGAGGCTTGGCTATCGCATCAGGCTGATCGCCGCCGCCGCACGGGTTGATGGGCGGCTCGCGATGCGGGTCTCCCCGGCGCTTGTGAAGATCGGCACACCGCTCGCCGAGACCCGCGGTGCCTACAACGCCGTCAGTATCGTCGGCGATGCGGTCGGCCGGCTCTTCTTCCACGGTCTGGGGGCTGGGCAAATGCCCACCGCCTCAGCCGTCGTGGCCGACATTATCGACACCGTGGTGGGCCGCGCGGCGATCACGTTCAGGACCACCGGCGTGCTCTCGCCAGACGGTCCGGTGTCGCACGACCTCAACGTTGAGATGCCACAGCGGCATTTCCTTCGCATTGCCGTCAATGACCGGCCCGGTGTCATGGCTGAAATTTCTGGTGTGCTCGGTCGCCACGGCATCTCGATCGCGTCGCTCATCCAACATGAGACCGGCACGACCGGCCCTGTGCCGCTGGTCATCATGACGCACCACTGCCCGCCGAGCGGCGTGCAGGCGGCGCTCGCCGAAATTAGCCGTTCGCCATCGGTCCCAGGGGCATGTGACTGCCTGCCGGTCCTGGACGATTGGCGGCCCACCGTTCCCCACCAAGAGACTTGAGTGTTCCATGAAATACGCGATCATCATTCCCGACGGCGCAGCCGATGAGCCGCAGGCCTCGCTCGGCGGAAAGACGCCGCTCGAAGCCGCCCACACGCCGGCCATGGACGCGCTCGCCGTTCGCGGTCGCGTGGGGCTCACCAACCATGTGCCTGAGTCGCTCCCGCCAGGCTCTGAAGTCGCCTGCATGAGCCTGATGGGGTACGACCCACTCGTCTATTTCACGGGCCGAGCTCCGCTCGAGGCCGCCGCCCAAGGCATCGTCCTCGGGCCTCGCGACACGGCGGTGCGATGCAATCTCGTCACGATTCAGAACCGCGTGATGGAGGATTTCACCGCGGGTCATGTTTCGACGGAGGAGGCGACGGAGCTCCTCGCTGCCTGCCAGGATGGCCTGGCGGTCGATTTCCCCGCGCTCGCTGCCGCGTGGACATTTACCCCTGGCGTGAGCTACCGGAATCTCTTGCTGTATCGCGGCGAGGGCACATGCGCGGCGCAGGCCGCGACCGATCCTGCGGGAGGCTCGCCGCTTGGCACCGACCTCCGCACGACCCCGCCCCACGACCTCATGGACAAGCCGGTGGTCGATCATTTTCCTCGCGGCACCGGCAGTCGGCTGCTTACTGAGATCATGGCGAAGAGTGCATCATGGCTGGCTGATCACCCGGTGAACACGAAGCGGGTGGCCACAGGAAAACGCCCAGCGACGCACGTCTGGCTCTGGGGCGCCGGACGCGCTCCCGCCTTTGAACCATTTGATGCCACGTATGGATTGTCGGGCACGATGATCACGGGCGTAGACCTGCTTCGCGGTCTCGCGTCCCTGGCCGGCTGGAAGCGACGCGAGGTGGCCGGCGCGACAGGCTATCTCGATACCGACTACAACGCCAAGGCGCTGGCTGCGATCGACGAGTTTTCAAGTTCGGATCTCGTGTGCGTCCATGTGGAAGCCCCGGACGAGGCGAGCCACCAGGGCGACGCCGCAGAAAAGGTCAAGGCGATCGAAGCGATCGATGCAAGAATCGTGGCGCCGCTTGCGGCATACCTCACGACGCTGGGTGAGCATCGCATTCTCGTCTGCCCCGATCACCCAACCTTCATTGCGACAAAGACACATTCCCGCGGTAGCGTGCCGTTTGTCATGGCTGGAAGCGGGATCGTGGCGTGCGGGCAGTCGGCCTATCACGAGGGCACGGCGGCGGCAGCCGGCTACGGCATCGAACCTGGGTGGCACCTGATGGGCACGTTTTTGAGAAGGTAGTGGTCCAGCGGTCCGGTGGTCCAGGCTTCCGGCGCAGCCTGGAAGCGAATCAAAAAGGGGTAGTGGCATGGCGTTAGTCGTCCAAAAGTTTGGTGGAACGAGTGTCGCTGACCCTGAAAAGATCAAGGCGGCAGCAGCAAAAGCGATTCGCCGGCATGTGGCGGGCGACCGTGTGGTGGTGGTCGTGAGTGCGATGGGACACCAGACCGATCATCTCGTCGATCTCGCCCGTCAGATCACCGATCGGCCAAGCGCTCGCGAGATGGACATGCTCCTATCGACTGGCGAACAGGTGAGCGTGGCCCTCTTTGCGATGGCGATCCAGGCGGCGGGGCATGAGGCGGTGAGCCTCACGGGCACCCAGATGGGGATTCGGACCGACTCGCGGCACACGAAGGCTCGGATCAAATCGATCCACACCGAGCAACTCATGCGGCATCTGGATGGTGGTGCGATCGTGATCGCCGCCGGTTTTCAAGGGATCGATCAACTTGGAAAGATCACCACGCTCGGCCGCGGCGGCTCCGACACGACGGCCGTGGCGCGGGCCGCGGTTCGGGGGGCCGACCTGGGTGAGATCTACACCGACGTCGACGGCATTTACACGACCGATCCCCGCCTCCTGCCGACGGCGCGGCGGCTCTCGTCGATCGCCTATGACGAGATGCTCGAGCTTGCGAGCCTGGGAGCTGGCGTGATGCACTCGCGGTCGATCGAGTTTGCGAAGAAGTTTGGTGTGCCGGTGTGCGTACGGTCGAGTTTCCGAGACGTGCCCGGAACGATGATCCTGCCGGCCGACCGTGCGAAGCCGAGGTCTGCCAGTGGCGTGGCGCTCGCGCGGGACGAGGCGAGGATCACGCTCGAGAACGTGCCCGACCAGCCGGGATCGAGCCATGCGCTCTTCTCGGAGTTGGCTTCGGCCGGTCTCGCCGTTGACATGATCGTGCAGAACCTTGGTCAGGACGGGCAGGCCGACATTTCGTTTACGGTGCCGAGCGACGATCTTTCGCAGGCGCTCGACGTGATCCGTAGCGTGGCTAAGTCTCTCTGC
>JBGTKO010000476.1:0-17825 GCA_041744595.1 Pirellulales bacterium | reverse complement strand
GAGGGCGTTCGGGGGCGCCGAGGGTCGCGACGGCGGACGAATGTCGCCGCCGTTCCGTGTTTCCAGCGGGTAGAACGCCATTCCGCCGGCAACAATGCCGCCAAAGAGCGGCAAGCCCACAGAGGCTGAAATGAGAGGACTTTTCCATCGGGCGGGAGCTTTACACGAAGCCACGAACTGTGAACGCCGGTTGAAAAGTGCAGCGCGGGGCGCTCGAAAAGTGCAGCGCTGGGTTTGGTTCTGAGTCTACGTATGAGGGCCGGTTGCTCCAAGAATCGATGGGTCAGGACGCCGTTGCGGCCCGCCGTTGCCGCTTGCGGGCGTCGCGAAGGCGGAAGCTCTCGCCCTTTGCCTCGAGGATGTGGCAGCGGTGCGTGAGCCGGTCAAGGGCGGCTCCAGTGAGCCGCTCACTGCCAAGCACTCCGGTCCACTGCTCGAACGGCAGGTTCGTGGTCACTACCAGGCTTTGCCGCTCGTACGCCGTGCTCAACACATCGAAGAGCAACTCGGCTCCGGCCTTCCCGGTCGGTACATAGCCGAGCTCGTCGAGGATGAGCAGATCGAGTTGCTTGACCTGCTTCCGGAACCGCAGGAGTTGCTTCTCTTCCCGTGCTTCGAGAAGCAACGTGATGAGCTCGGTCACTCTGAAGAACCGAACCTTCCGTCCCTGCCCACAGGCAGCGAGCCCCATGGCGATTGCAAGATGTGTCTTGCCCACGCCACTGGAGCCAATGAGAAGGACGTTCTCCCGCTGGTCGATGTACTGTCCCTTCACCAGCTCGAGCACGAGAGGCTTGTTGATCGACGGCTGCTGACTGAAGTCGAACTCATCGAGTGTCTTCGTCTGCGGGAACCGTGCTGCCCTGAGCCGCCGTTCGGCCGTCCGCCGCTCACGCTCGATGAGCTCCAGTTCACACAGCCGCTGAAGGTAGGCGAGGTGGTCAAGGTTCTCGACCGCCGCCCGAGAAGCAATCTTCTCGCACTCGCTCGACATCGTCGGCAGCTTGAGTGACTTCAGGTGGTGCTTGACAAGCACCGTGCTCTTGGTGGTGCTCATGCCGTCACCTCCGAATCCAGAAGTGACGCATAGGCACTGATGTCCGTCGGCGGCACATGCACGAGCTTCAGGTGTGGCCGACTGTCCAGACAGAAGAGAGCAATCGGCGATTCCCGTCGGTGTTCTAAGATCACACGGATCGTGTCGGCATCTCCAATCCCATGGCTCAAGGCATATTCAACCGCCGCCGCCAGCTCGTCGAGCGTCGCCTTCTCGAGCAGCAGAAGAACCCTGATGAACTCTCTCGTTCCGAGACCGTCGGGTGTCCGCTCCATCCTGCGACGAAGAACGTTCAGGCACTCGGGCAACTGCCAGTCGGCAAGAGGACGGGCGTAGTCGAAGGCTCCGGGCTTCCGCTTCAAGAGCGCCAGATAGTGAATCGGGTCGAAAATGTACCGTTCTCGCCCCCAATGGCGACGGTGCCTGGCGATCAGCCGATCCTCGAAGACCAGCTTCACGTCATCGACGGTGGCCACCACCGTGATCCTTCGATGGGCGTACTTCACAGGGACGCTGTAGCGGTTGGCGTCGAACTGCACCAGGGAGAGGGAGTTGGCATGGGCCTGCGTGACGCGTCGTGCCTCGCACTCCTGAGCCGGGAACGGCAAGAACGCCGTACGCTCTTCATCGAGGAGCACGCCCTTCGGGCCGTCCTTGCCGCGCAGCTTTCGCTCCAAGTCTGCCCGGCACCGTTCTTCAAGCGACTCGTTGAGCTCCGCCAGCGACGCCACCTTCGGAACAGGCACCAGGAAGTTCCCACGCCCGTAGTCCACCAAGCACTCGACGTGGCCCTTCTCATTGGCACGCCGTACCAGGCAGAACTGCGTCTCGAAGAAATAGTGGCTTTGAAGTCGCTGAAACTCCTTCGTCACCTCCCGTTCGCGGCTCCCGGTGATCTTCGCCACGGCGATCTTGCTGTTGTCGTAGCGGATCTTCCGAGGCACGCCTCCGATGAACCGAAAAGCCCGATTGTGTCCCTCGAGGAACGCCTCCGTGCACTCTCGTGGGAATGCCTGGACGAAGAACGCATCGGAGTATGGCAGTGACATCACGAACAGTGCCACCTGCTGCCGCTCACCGGCGATGTCGACGTACGCGAACCCAAAGTCGATCTGGGCTTCGCCCAGGGGATGCGAGAGAGGAACAAACACCTCCTTCTTCGTGTCCTTCCACTTCTTCACGGCGTCCTTCACCATCGTGTAGCCGCCGGTGTAGCCACGCTCCGACTTCAGGCGATCGAAGATTCGTTTCGCAGAATGACGTTGCTTTGGCGGCTCCTTCTTGTCCTGTTCCAGCACCTCGTGGATCCACTCCACGTGAGGCCCGAGAATCGGCTTCTGAGGACTCGTCTGCCGCCGGTATCCCGGCGGCTCGACGTGTCCAAGAATCTTCACCAGCGTTCGCCAGTTGATTCCGTACTCACGGCAGGCGGCTCGCTTCGACAACTCGCCGGTCAATACCCGACGACGAACTTCAATCCACATCTCCATCGCTGCATACACTCCTCGTGCCTCGCTCTCGGTAGGGGGGGAAATCGCGGCTTCGCCGCGATTCTCCTCACCAAGAAAACTGCACAGTTGTGCGCTGCATTTTTCGACCGGCCGAGCTATCTCCCCCGCGCTGCACTTTTCGACCGGCGTTCACACTTCTTTCGGCGTCCTATCCCGATCAACTAGCCGTGATAGTGACGCGGAAGGGTGTAGCGGACTCGCTTGGGCTTGTCCTCGCGGCCGTCGTCTGGCAGCCCCCCGATTTCTAGGGCCAAAGATTGACCCGCGGCCTCGACCGTTCTTGGGAGACCGCGACGCTCTCAGTCCACGGACAGTGTGGCGACAAAGTCGCTGAGCGCCTTGGTAGCGGCTGTCTCGGCTTCTCGCAGGTTCGCAAGATCTGACCGTAGGGTCTCAATCGTGTCCTCTTGCTCGCCAAGTTTCTTGACGTAGCGTGCGTAGAGATCAGAAGACTTGTCGAGTGAGCGCATGTTGTCGCGGATTCGGGTTTGCTCGGTTTCGATGTCAGCCACTTGCGTGCGGACGTCCGTCGACTTTTGAGACGTAGACGCTTGCTCGGCGCGCAGCTCTCGAAGTGTCTTGAGTGCGGCCTTGAGTGCGTCGCTCGCGATCGAGCCAGTGAGATAGAGCGAGAGGCTTTCGTCCCCCAAATCACCCAATGCCAGAGTCTTTACGGGCTCATGGGTTTCGGTGACAACGAGATCGGCCGCGCCTCTGGCTGGCACATCGACGGCAAATCGATAGAGACTACGAGTCTTCTCGGAAGGCTCCTTGGGCGTCGTGAGTTTCCAGGCCGTATCGAACGGCTGCTCGACGAGGATCGTCTTGGCAGCGCCGCCAGAGTTCTTGAGACGGTAGTGCGTCGACCGCTCATGCTTTTCAACTATGCTCAACACGCCCTTGGCGATACTGATGGACGCCAAGCTCTGAACCGGGGGACCAGCCGTGGAAGTAACTTCTGTATCGAGGTCGAGGGCGTAGCTGATGAGTCGCTCGGCGCCTGGGGCTATGTCGGCGATCTGCGCATCACCGGCATATTCGCCAGCGTCAAATACGCTGATCGGCCCTTGCATCAGGTGGAGAGTCGTGGCGTTCTTGAGACGAAACGCTGTGAGAGGGTGCCTGGCCTCCGTCGCGGAGTTGTAGATCCCCACTTTTTCACCACCGATCGCCTCGTTCACGATCGGCAACATGGCTGACTGCTGACGGGCAAGCGTGACAGGAGTGGTGATCGCGTAGCGAAACAGTTCTCCCACTTCGCCCGCGTTCGCGACGCTCTGTCCAGTGCCTCGAACCTTGGCGTGACGCTCATCGTCGTCACTCGAGTTAATGGAATTGGCTCCACCAAGCCCACCGCCTGTCTGAAAGGGATTCCCACCACCACCCATGCCGTAGCCGTAGCCTCCACCACCGATTCCACCGGCGCCGAAGGCGGCCTCACCCCCACGTTTCCCGCGGCCGGCACCCTGCTGGATCGGTGGAACAGGAGCCATAAGATCCTGCCCATGCCGCTGTGGCCGCAACCCCGCAAAGGACTCCGGCTGAACGGTTGGGCGCAGCGCAAACAGCGGCTGGTACAAATCCATGATGAAGGAAATCGGTCGGCCGCTGACAAGATTCAGCTTCACATCCTTCCAGTCATGATCACTGGTGTTTTCAACGATGGCCCAGCCTTGCAGAAACGGTTTTTCCTGATCGCGCAGGAGCAGGCGATAGCTAGTCTTCCAGACCGGAGTTTCCTGGACGTAGCCCACGCGGAGTCTGCGTTCACCCTTGCCGGTGCACCGGAGCGTGACCGTCTTCTTGTCCGTGGCCCGAGCTTGCGTCAACAGAGCGAGTGCTTCATTGAGCTCGGCATTGAGTTTGTCGTCGAGCAACCGAACATCCTGGGCAATATCGAGGCGCACGCTCCGGAGTCCATCATCAGTCACGAGCGTCAGCACTTCCCAGGTTGCGACCGAACCCTGTTCGCCAATCTGCCGGTGCTCTTCGAATCCCAGTATTCTTCCTTCGACGGAATTGGGGCCGGAGATTCGGACGCGCTCGCCACGGACCTGCCGTAGCAGATCGGCCAATGACGGACTGTAGGTCAGATCAATGGAAAAGGTCTTGAGCGTCTCAACGATGGGGTTCTGGGCGTTGTACGTAACGGTGGTCACCTGCCCACCGTCGAGATCTTCGAGCACGAGACTCTTGAGCAAATCGTTGATGTCACGTGTCCCGAACCGCAATTCGATGGCTGCGTCGTCTTGCACCTTGCCGCCGCGCTCAAAAAACCCCACGCCGGAGGTGTACATGACGATTCGTTTGATCGGAAGTTCCGCCTCGCGCGGGCCATCGTCGGCAAGGAGCGAATCGCGGGTGCCGTTCAGGGCCGCACTGGCTATGAGCACGCAGATTGCGAAACGAATGGTGCGACGCACATGGTCCATGACAAGACTCCGCAGGCGAACGATCCGAGAGCGTGAGCGGTTGGCAAACGCCGTTCCCGCCACCCATGGGAGTCTAGTTCGCGAGATTATGGTTGTCGAGAAAACAAAGGGGTTTGCGAGTTGCTGGACGCGTGCGTAGGCTGCCAAAGGGATCCCCACTCTGGAGACGTCGGAAATGCCTCGTGCCGTGCGCAGCTTACTTGTGCCAATTTGCATGCTGCTTGGTCTTGGTGACGCTCACGAAGTGGCCGGGCAGGAAACGCCCGTCTTTGGGCCCCCTCAGGAGATGGCGTTTGAGCGCAGGCTGCGAGAGGCGTTGTGGCAGCCGGTGACAATGCGATTTGAAGAGGCACCGCTGCACGAGGTCATGGCAGAGTTCGAGCGGCAGGTCCGAATCCCGATCGCTATTGATCTTCGCGCGTTGGAAGACGCGGGACTGGACGCTGAGACACCGGTAACGTTTCGCTGCGAGCAGCTCGCGGCGCGGCATGCGTTGGATTTGATGTTAAGCAGTATTGATCTCGGCTGGTGCAGCAAGCAAATGCTCGTGATTACCACGAAAGAGAAAGTCGACGAGCAGCTCATCGTGCGCGTGTATCCGGTGGCAGATTTGATCACAGACGGCAGCATTGGAGGACTCAATTTTCAAGAGCTGTTCGATACGATCGCCTCGACCGTCGCGCCCGAAACGTGGGATACCGTGGGCGGACAAGGCTCGATGCGTCCTGTATCTGTGGCGAGTGCGTTCGTGATGAGTCAGACGCGAGAAGTACACGAAGGAGTGGAGGACTTGCTTTTCGCAATACGAGCAACTCGGCAGGCACAGGGGTTGCCTACCCGTGGCGCTGTTGACCGGTTGGGCCAAGAGGCCCAGCAGAGCCTTGAGCGTCAGGCGGTGTCAGAGAGGCGCATGCTTCAAGTACCTGCACAACCGGTATCAGTGCCTGAAGTTCGGTACGCTGTTCCCGCCTGGCAGCAACCGCGGCGCCACGACTAGCCGGGCCGCCCCACCTCGTCGCACCGTAACAAGCGATTTCTGTACTTGCCATCCCAGGGGAAAGCTCACGCGATAGGGCAGGACCAACGGTACCTCGGCAACGTGGTGACGGCTTCTGTCGGCCCCTTGAAAGATGAGTGATGGCAGACCCGTGCGGCACTCCCCAGCTCACGCCCATCACCGAGCATGAGTTTCCCGTCGGTCGCACCCTTGCAGAAACCATCTGGCGACAGCACTACAAGAAGGTCATCACGCCAGAGCAGATCGACTGCATGCTCGCCGGTCGATTCAGTGACGACGCTCTCCGGGACCAGCTTCAGGCAGCCGACAAATGGCTCGAACTCTTGCGGCTTTCGGGCACACCTGTCGGCTACTGCGGCTACGAGCTATCCCGTGACGCTCCAGATATCTTGAAGGTCGGCCAGCTCTACGTCCTCCAAAGTCACCGCGGCAAAGGGCTCGGGCGATTCATGCTCGGCTACTTGGAGAAGAGAGCGAGGGAACTGGGCCGGTACACGCTCGTTCTCCAGGTCAACAAGCGGAACACAGGTGCGATCACGTTCTATCGACGGGCGGGATTCGAGGTGGTGCGTGAGGCCGTGTTCGACATCGGCGCAGGCTTCGTGATGGACGACTACATGATGGCTAAGGGGCTGGCGTGAGATCGCCTACAGCTCGCTAGGAACCTCCCGATCAATTACCGAGGCGTCTCCGGTCTCGCCTGCTCGCTTGGGGCTGGTCTGTCGCCCAAGCAGTCGTCGGGTAGCCAGCCAGAAAATGCACTTCGCGATCTGACGACCGAGCGGGATGAATCCCGGAGCGGCCGGGAAGGCCAAGAACGCGACGATCCATGGCATCGGGTTGGACGGTTTCGTGCGAGCGAAGTTGGTTTCCAAGTGCCGCTCGGGCGTGCCATCCACGGCAGCAGCCACAGAACGCGGCTGGTTCACCTCGACAAGTTCCGTATGACCGTCGGCCATTGCAGCTCGGCGCCACAGCGGTCTTGAGTTGTCCCACCACGTCGTGGTGGCCGGCGCTCGGTGCACGCTCTGGTCGCTTGCCAGGTACTCGATCACTTCGTCTGACGAGATGTCCTTTGGTTCCATCCAGTTGTCGATCGGGGGCGCCTCGATGAGGCAAAGCGAACGAGCCATCCCGTTCGGGAACTCTTCCGGTGCTCGCGACGCTGCTCCCGGCCAGCATGCGTTGTTGCCGACGACGGCGAGATAGGGCGTGGCCGTGGAAGGGACGGACTTGTTGCGGTGCAGGGCGGGGCACTGATACGCGTCGACGAGGTCGGCAAGCGCAGCGTTGTTTGGGCTGTCCCACGGTTCATCGAAGCGATACTGAGAGAACACGTCGGCGTAGGTTTCGTCGGCGAGGCCGTTGCGATCGTCGCGACGAGGCAAGTACGGCAGGATCAAGACCCGCCAACTGTGCATCGGCCTGCCATCCGCATCAGGTATGAACGCAGGAGGGTAGTGATGCTGCTCCCATTCAAATCGCTGAATCGCAGAGCTGATCTGAAACAGGCGATTCGAGCATTCGTTGCCGTCCCACGCCCAAGGTGGATGCCCTCCGGAGGGAACAACGAAAACGATCCACACCGGACTCAGCAGGCCAATCATGAGCGACGAGAGGGCGCGGTTGATGGCGAGGGCCGTCAAGCCGATCACGATGATCACGACGGCGATGGCGACGCCTCGGCCTCCCCAAAACGCCATCCAAAAGGCAACCATGGCGATCGCCCATGCGACAAAGAGCACGAGCGCACACCAAGCCCAAAAGTCAGACCGTGCTGATGACATGGCACAACCGAGCGACCAGCCCCAGACGACAGAACGCTGACCGATTCTACCCCGGCCGCCTTTCCAGCCTCCGGTCAATCGAGGTCTCAGTTCTATCTCGCGAAACCCCCTGGCTGAGAGCGACTACAGCGCGCACTGACGGCCGATTGGCGGCCCGGGTGACCATGGAGCCGTTCGATGCTGATCGCCGTTTCGAGCGCCCGGAATTGCTGGATGGGGGGGGGCGTGCGGCGGCGACATCCGGCTCATCTCATTCATCATCGATCCCGGGCCAATCAGAAGAATCCTCATGCACGTTGGGGAGCCGGTCGAGCCGCCACCGGTGTCGCCTGCGCGTGGTCCGCCGATTGAGTGGCATGAGCTCGTCCAGGGCCATGACGACCGCGACATCATGCAGGCCGTGCCCGACGAGCGACAACCGCTCGCTCTGACGTGCCGCACCGACGGCACTGTTCGGCGGACTGCGCCGATCGCCAAAATCGGTGTTCAGACGGCGGATTTCAGGGGCACCCGAGGTCACTCACCACGCCGTCAGCAGCTTGTGGAAGTGCCGTTGACCGTCCTATCCTTAGAGCTGTCCCCTGAAAGAGGGCTGCTCACACGTCACCGGCGCGACAAGGAGGCCCCTCACGATTTCCCGGTGACGCCAAACCGCAATATAATTTCGCCTGCGGGAATGAGCGTGGTCGAAATTTTGTGATCGCGACGCGACTGATGGTTGGTCGCACTATCCCCCTCGGTCGGGCGTTGAGAGTGGGTCCGCATGCACGATCAAAAAACCGTACCGAAGACTACTGTCGGGGTATTTTTCGATCACCTCTCCTCCAGCGGGTTGCTGTCCGAGAAGGTCATCGCACGCTACCGGAAAGGCGCCCATAACCGGCAGCTCGTGCAGCAGATGATCGCCGACGGTGTCCTGACGGCCTTTCAGGCCCGTCACCTCGTTTCGGGGCGTTGTCGCGATCGCGCCTTCTTCATCGGCGACAAATACAAGATCATCGACAGCATTGGGCGGGGTGGCACGGCCCGTGTGTTGTTGTGCGAACAACTCAAACTCGAGCGATTCGTAGCGATCAAGTTGCTGGATCGTTCCATTGGAAAGCGGCCCGGCGCGGTTGAGCGATTCATGCGGGAGGCGAAAACGGCTGCGAAGTTCGATCATCCGCACGTGGGGCGCGTATTCGACGTGGATGTGTCGTCGATGGGGCCGTATCTCGTCATGGAATACATCGACGGAGCCAATCTTCAGGAGTTCGTGACAAACCACGGCCCGCTGAGTCCGGAAGAGGCGGCGGCTTACCTTCGGCAGGCCGCGATCGGTTTGCAGCAGGCGCACCTTGCTCGGCTGGTTCACCGCGACATCAAGCCGAGCAACCTGATGCTCGATCGCTCCGGAGTCGTTAAGCTCCTCGATCTCGGTCTCGCACGCATTTTCGACGAACAGCAGGACCAGGGAGGCTTGACACAGCAGTTCGATCCTGGCGCGATCCTGGGAACCGCCGATTTCATGGCGCCCGAGCAGGCGATGGAGAGCGGTCGGGTCGATATTCGGTCCGACATTTATAGCCTCGGCTGCTCGGCATATTTCTTCCTTACGGGCGCACCGCCGAACGGCTCGGGGACGGTGATGCAGAAGCTGCTGCGACTCCAGAGCGAGGAACCGCGGCCGATCGTCTCGCTGCGATCCGACGTACCGGCTGAATTGATCGAGATCGTCGACCGGATGATGAAGAAGAGTCCGGCCGATCGATACCAGTCCCCGCTCGAAGTCATCGCGGCGCTCGCACCTTTGACCGCCATCGAATTACCGCCGCCACCGTTGGAGAAGATGCCGCCACCGCGCGCGGCGAATTTCCAGTTTGGGTTATCTGCATCCCCCGGTTTCCTCGCAAGGCCGCAAGATCGTCGTGGAGAAGGTTCCTCTTTGAGTGGCATCTTGGACTCGCCGTCATGGGTAGGCGTTGCGAGCGAGACGATCTCCGGGAAACTCTCATCGACATCCAAATCGTTGCCGGAAATGGCGATGGCGTCGGATATCGTCGTTCCACCGCCCGACGTGGATGGTCCTGTGGAGGCGCAAGCGGCGGTACCGCGGGCCGCCTTGCCGGCGCTGTCCATCTCCCAATCGCTGATTGAGTCCCTGCGCGCGTCATCTGGAAGGGGCGCCGTGAAGGTGGTGGGCATTTCGGCTTGTGCAGCGCTGGCGATAATGCTCGTCGCGCTCGGTATTCGGAGTTGGTCCCCAGGCCCCTCGGCCGATTCGCAGCCGCCACGATCGATGGCCTCCGCGTTACCGTCCCTCCCCGCGTCCGGCGTGGCCGTTCCTCCGCCGAGCGTGGCCGCGACCATGTTGCGTGCCGGTGGAACGTCGTTCGTGAAGCCGATCATGGATCACTGGACGACCATCTACGAAAAGAAGTCCGGATGCCGGTTGGACTATGTTTCCAAGGGGTCGAGTAAGGGTGTCGAGGGAGTGTTATTGCAGTTCTTGGATTTTGGCTGCAGCGACGCGCCGCTGACTGACGCCCAGATTGCCGAAACTGGCGGCACAATGCTTCATGTGCCATTGGTGATGGGCGCTGTTGTTCCAATCTACAACGTGACCAATTTCGACGGCCCCCCCCTGAGAATCCAGTTCACCGGTCCTTTGTTGGCGGACATCTTCCTCGGCAACGTGGTGCGCTGGAATGATCCAGGCATTGCCGCCAGCAATCCGGGTGTCGCCCTGCCCGACCTGCCAATTACGGTCGTGGCCCGCAAGGACGGCAGTGGCACGACGAACATATGGACCGACTATCTCTCCAAGGCCAACGCCGATTGGAAGGCGAAAGTCGGTGTCGGCGATAGCGTGAATTGGCCCGTTGGAGTTCAGGTAAGAAAGAACAACGGCGTGGCCAACCTCGTGAGCCGTACGAGCGGCGGGATTGGCTACGTCGAATTGAGCTACGCCCTGGCCAACAGTCTGTCTCATGGCGCTGTGCGCAATCGCCACGGTGTCTATGTTGAAGCCTCCGTGAAGTCGATCACGGCAGCCGCAGCCGACTCCTCGCAGCCTATCCCCGCCGACTTTCGTTACTCGTTGACGGACTCCCCCGGTGTAGGCGCGTTCCCGATCGTGGGCACTTGCTGGGCGATATTTGGCGTCGATCTGGATCCCGACAAGCGTGAGGATGTCATCGATTTCCTCACTTGGGCCACCGGCGAAGGTCAGAGCCACGTGGCCACGCTCCACTACGGCGCGTTACCGCCAAACCTCGTTACGAAGATCACCGAAGCGCTTCAGAAGACTCGATAGCCGAAAAGAAGTTCCAGTCGCATGAGTGTCCCCTAGCCGTCTCGGGCCGCACGACACAGTGAGTCCCTTCCGACGGAGGCGTCCAGCGGATTCAATATCCGACAGCCGACCTGACCAGCCGATGGGGGCGGACAATAATTGAGCGTGGGAAAAGCCCTCCATGGCCTTTTCCCAACGGCGCCGACCACGATAAAGTCAAGGTCTATGTCAGCAGCCCCTGGCCGTCGCCGCCCTCACGCGGATTTTCATGAGCGAGGTGGAGCGGCTGGTGCAGGAGGCGGCAGACGTGGCATCGTCCCCCACCGCTGGCGACGCCCAGCCGCCTCGCATCGGCGGCGTGTCGTTCCTGCATGGCTTCGGTTCGGCGCTCAATCGCCATGTGCATCTGCACGTGTGCGTCACCGATGGCGTGTTTCACCGTCCCGCGACAGGGGACCAAGGAGGCGCAAGCGTGGCGTTCCTCCCGGCCCGGCCGATCACCCCCGGCGACCTCGCCACGCTCACCGAGCGAGTCCGTCGCCGTCTCATCCGGTGGTTCAAGCGGGTGTGCCTGCTCGACGCCGCAGCCGCGGCCGACATGCTTTCATGGGAGCACAGCGGGTTCTCGATCGACGCCAGTGTGCGGATCAGTCTCGACGACCGCGACGTGCCGAGCTACATGAAAAGTGTCGAGCATCTCGTGCGGTATTGTGCGCGGCCCGCATTCGCACTCGAACGGCTCAGCGTGATTGGCGGTCGCGACGACAAGCCCGAGCGCATCCGCTACACGCTGCCCAGGCACAAGCGCGGGCAGTGGATCGGGCCGGGGCGCACAAAGAGGTCTAGCACGCCCGACGCGTAGGGAGTTGTCACCCTCGCGGTACATGACGCGCAACCACCCTTCAATTCACCCCCGGCTCCCGCATCACCCTTCTCGCTCGTCCATTCCCGGCCTCCTGGCTTCGCGAATACACCCCTGCTTGATCCGCCGAGAGACACCGACCGGAAGCCCATTGCCGCAAACTCTCGATCTTGTCGCCAGCGGTTACGGCAACAGGCACGACGTTTTGAGCGGCTTGGATCAGGGGAACGTCCAACAAACTGGCAAGCCTACAGCACGACTTGATCTCAGCCCCGGTCCAGTTGGCGTCATTGGGCCTCACCTGCGTAGCGTCGAGTCCGTACACACCCTGGTAGATGCCCCAGATCGCGTCCTTCTGTTCACGCCCAGGTAGATCGACGAAGAACACACCGTCGAATCTCTCTGCCCTCGCGAACTCGGGCAGCAACTTGCTGGCGTCATTGCAGGTGCCCACGAAGAAGACGTCACTCTCGTGGTCGTTCAGCCAAGTGAGCAGCGACCCGAATACCCGAGCAGTGACGCCAGAATCGGTTTGGCCGGATGAGGAGGCGCCGGCGATCGACTTTTCCAGTACGTCGGCATAGAGCACGCACGGAGCCATTGCGTCAGCCAGCTTCAGAGCCGCCCGGACGTTGCTCTCTGATTGACCGACCAAAGAGCCCAGCAAAGCACCGACAACAAGGACAACCGTTGGCCTGCCCGTTTCGTTGCCGAGTGCTTTTGCGAATTGTGATTTACCGCAACCAGGAGGAGACAGGAGCAAGACGCCGCGAGGGTTTGGAGTGTGTGAAGCTCCGGTGTTGCTCTCGCCTTGTCGTCTCATAGCCCGAAGACAAAACGCCTTGAGGTTGTCGAGTCCTCCAAGCTGCTCGAAATTCTCTTGGCCACGATGAAGAGAAACCAGGCCACTTTTCTTTAGCTGGTGGCTCTTCAGTTCCCACATCGTCTCCGGTTCGAGAGTGCCGTATCTGACCAGTGAGAGCGAAAAGGCATTCTCCGCTTCGCTTCGGGTCAGTCCTGCGGCAGCTTCGATCACGCGGGGTAGGTCTTCAGGTGTCGGGAGTTCGCCTAGTTCCGTTGCGACTTCCCGGGCGATCCATTCGAGCTGCGTGTGATTCGGCAGCTCATGGTCGACAACGGTGAACAGCTTTTTGAGCTCAGCGGGAATCTGAATGACCGGGGCCAGCACGACGACAAAACATCGGCTGCTCTTGCCGTGGTGAATCTGCCGCACGAGAGCTTAAACGATCTCAGTGGCTTCCAAAAACCGGTGCAGGCTTTCAAAAACCACGAGAGTAGTTGCGGCACCGATCGAGACCTGTGGAAGAGCCCGGATGACAGCAAGCGGGTCCTGGGTATCGGTCACGCCAGGAAGTTCGACCGGCTCAAGCGGGAACGTCATGCCGCGGTCGCAATCCCAGGTCGCGAGACGCCAGGTTTCAGCGCGGCAAAGGGCGGTCAATTCTCGGGTCGCTTCGGTGGGTTCCTGGGTTTGAAGCCAGATTGCCGAGAACGCTGCCTGGATGAGTTCACGGAGGTTGGAGGTGAGCGTGGGCGTAGGGGGTTGGGTTGTCGTATTGGATTTGGGTTTGGGCATGTGGGTTCCTGTGTGTGGTTGGAGGTAGATCGGGCGACTGTGAACGCCGGCGGGAATTGGTGTCGCTCTGTGGTACGCCTGATGGGCCGGATTCAAGGCGAGCACGGGGCGACCAACAGCGAGCCCGGAGTTGCGCTTCCAGACACCCAGAATTGCCGCCAGAAGCGCGATCCGTTGAGAAGAGGCACGGGTGGCGAAAGCCCGTGAACACGCGCCGGAGCAGTTGGTTTCGAAGCCAGACCCAGCGTTAAGGTTGACATGCCCATTTGGTCATAACGATTTCCTTACCTGCACGAAAAGCACTGTTTTTTGGGCGCTTTCGACACATGAGGTAAGGAGTTATGACCCCGAGCCAGAATCACCCATCAATCGGCATGCACCTGTGACGCGGTTCTCTGCCGGCGTGAGAACCAGGCATGCATTCTCTTGAAGACCGTCTGAAGCAGAATCTCCTTACCTCCTTAACTCGGAGTACGAATAGCCTTGTTTTTCAGGGGCTTTATGCGAGGTAAGAAAATCGTTATGACCCAGGAGCCATGTTAACCTTAACTGCCTCGCTCGGGGGTTTTTCGGCGCCAGCTACACCCCAATTTCCTCCCGTCGTCCCAGCATCCATGGCTCCGGATGAATCTTGCCGAGCCAATCTGCGACGGTCGGAATGCGGCCAAGGTCTTCGATGACGTGCTGCTCTCCGATGAATCGCACGGGGAGGATGCGGCCGGTCGAGAGCGTGAGGGTACTGCCAAAAGGAGCTTCCAGCATGAAAATCCCCTCGGAGTGATGCCGAAGGGCCCTGTGCCGAAAGTCCGCCATGTGGCTCTTTGAGGCGTCGAGCCATTCATGAAGTCGGAGATACTCGTCAGGCTCGCCACCGAACTTGCGAGATGAGCTGACGGCGTGGTGGTAGGCGTGTGCCATCAGAGCGTGTACTCCAGGGTCGAGTCGTGGTGCTCAACGAAGTTCTCCTGGTGTTCGATTGTGACTGTGCCTGCCTGAATGTCGATCGTGATGTCGCCCTGGCCACCGTCATTGATCTCAAAACCGCCAGGGAGAAAATCATTGAGCACGTCTTCGATCGCAGGAACAGTGATCAACCGGCGTTCACAAGAAGCACGCCGAAGGCAATATCTCGAAACTGCTGCGGCCTTTTGATACGGACCAGATGACTGCCTATCGGGTCAGCACCGTCGTCAACAACCCAAAGAACGATTCAGAAAAATGCGTGGATAGGGGGTAGGTGAGCGGAGTGAGGGTGTTGGTCTGGTGCTGTGTGGTTTGGCTTGGTGCGGTTTGGTGCTATTTGCTTCGGTCTGTGCGGCCCATCCCACCACGCGTTTCTCTGGCAGCCCGGAAAGTGGTTCGGGGGGGAGGAGATGGAAATACGAGGGGCAGGTGGGTGAGTACCGCGTTTTGGGATCGTAGAGGGGCGCGGACAGGTAGATAAATTCCTGACGCCGAGGGGAATTTATGGCCGGAAGTTATCGACCGCGCCATTGATATCATAGAAACGGCGCCGAGCGAAAATCCCCCGTCGAATAGGGCTTTTGCGGTTAAAAGTCGCATTCGCGGTAAATGTGTTAACGAAAAACGACGGTGGAAACTATTCGCGATTGGCCGGGTGTGTGTTGCGGTTGGTGGTCGCTCGGGAATGTGTGGTTTTGCGCCGAGATACGTGGTTTTCGGGGATGGCGGGGGGAATTTCCTTCGGATTTTTATCTCGACCAACGGGACAAACGCCGGGGAAGGTATGTCTGCGTTTGATCGGGCCTCGGCTTTCAGGAGTGTTGAATCACCGAATGGTCTGCTCGGGGCGGTTGTTGTTGTCAGGGTGGGCCTCTGGGAAGTGCGGCGACGCGGAAGCGGAGCCGGCTTCCAAACGCATCAATGGCCGGCTGCTTTTTTCGATGCAGCCGCCAACGCGTCCTTTTCTGCGCATTGTAGCCAAGGAAGCCGACCAAATGCCCCGGCGAACGCCCCGTGGCATCCTCAGGCCCGGCAGCCGCGACACTTGCCCGCAGTGCCCGACGTGGTGGCCAAAGCGGCGAAGAAACGCTGATGAAAATGCGGGGAATGCCAACGTGGGATCCCCTTACAATCAATAGCATTATTTTCCTACCTACACGATCCGCCGTTGGCCTACCAGGGTGACACGCCATGGCGTTGTGCAAGGCAATCGCGAAACCACGAGCTATTCTGCCGGACCACGGGAACACCAAGCCGGCGAAGCTATCCTTTCATCTCAACTCGAACCGCCTGGTGGTTGAGCCAGGCCTCAACATCCTCGCGACGATACAAGACCCGCGACCCGCGGCCATGCCCCAGCTTGTAGAAATGAGGGCCTTTTCGCTCGCACACCCACGTTTTGAGCGTGCCTGTGGAGACGCCGAGAAGCTTGGCGACGTCTTTGCGCTTGAGAAGCTCCCCGAGCTTCAGCCCCTCGTGCTCGGGGGATACAACGATGGCACGAGTGGGATCATTCTTGTTCGGACGCATGGCAACCTCAGGAAAGCTAATGCTGCACCGAGGTACGTAGCATCTCCCGTGACGGAGCCACTACGGCCGGTGGAGCACCATATGAAAACTTACCTGACTGACGCCACCTACACAGGGTGGCACGCGTCCTTAGGCACCATATTATCCGCCGGCTTGGGAATGTCAAGGACGGCTTTGGAGAGGGTCTGGAATGTGCCTGAGTGAAAAATTAAGAAGCACGGTGTTAATAACGTGATACAAACCCGCCGATCCTCACTCTACGATCGGCTTGCTCATGGCGGGAGGAACCTCGCCATTCCCGTCGTCCACGTCACCGGCCAAGGCCTCAGCGAGTCGCTTCACGGTCAACTCGTCTACTTTACGGGCTGCACGGTTATCGGCTCGGGCGTACACCTGCGTGGCCGCCATCGACTTGTGGCCGAGTAACTTGCCAACTTCCGGCATGTTGGCGCCACCCTGCATAGCCCATGATCCGGCCGTACGACGAAGGTCGTGAATCCTTACATCGGTGATCTTGGCCGCCTCGCGAATCCGAGACCAGGCTTGATCGGCATCTTCGATGTGGCGACTGGGATCCTTTCGCATTGGAAAAACCCACTCACCGATCGTCGCCGTTCGTTTCTTCCGCTCCTGCAGAATCCTGATGGCATCCTGGACGAGCGGGACCCTGTTTGGCAGGCCATTCTTCGTCTTGCCGTTGTGCCAGGTGGCATCCTCAATGTGGATATCCGCCCAACGCATCGTCTGTATATTGCCTTTCCGCTGACCCGTGAGAAGAGCAAGCATGAAAAACTCTCTCCATGGCTGCCCTTCGACCTCAAGGGCGGCGTAGAGGCGTTTCGCTTCGGCATTGAAGAGGAAGCGCTCACGCTGCGGGATGGTGAACTTTCGATATGGCCGTGCGGTTGCGGGATTGATCGCGGGATTGAGACCCGACCACTTCCCACGCTCCGCAGCGAACTGGAACATGTTCTTCACCACCTGTAAAAACCGATTGGCCGCCGCCGGTTTTGCCTGCCCCAGTTTCTCGAACATCCCGCGAAACGACTCGGACAGCCACTGCATCGACTTTTCGGCGTGCGGCTTCAGGTGAGGGTCGTAGACGTTCTTGTAGCTCTGGAGCGTGCTGCCCTCAAGCTTCTTTCGCCCAACGATGAAACTCCCATCCTTCGAGGCGTCGTAGTAGGCCTGCCACGCTTCCCCGATCGAGTGCCGACCGTTGCGGCGGCGACTCGGGACGACCTGCGCGGCCAGCGTTCGGCTCATGCGGAGCTCATCACATGCTCTTCTCGCGTCCGCCACACGCATGTCAGCGAGCTTGCCAAGGCACTGATAGACGACACGCGGCCCACTCCGACCGACGCGATAGAACGACGCGGTGCCATTGCGGCTAACTCGGAGCTGCAACTGAGAGCAACCTAGGTCACGCCAGTACCGTTTGCCACGGGCATCAGTGTCGATCGTGCCATCAATTACCGCCTGCAGGGCCTGCCGGCACCGGGCCTCGGTGAAATGGAACGCCTTGCCATCGATGCCGTCGCCAGGTTCATCTGTGCCGAGATCGCGTTTCGCCATTGCATGATCCTCCAGAAATGAGTGCCGGGCGGACTGGCCGCCTGGTGCGTGATCGCCTCCCGCATCGAGACACGGGACGGACCCCGTGCTGGAAGCGAGATGCAGAGCAGAACGAACACTCGGGTGTGGCCGCCGCTGATCTAACGCTGATCTAACAGATTGGCCAAACCTGTCAACATTTTTCCGGGACTTTTGCCAACTTGTGGCTAGCCCCCAGCA
>JBGTKO010000475.1:0-2893 GCA_041744595.1 Pirellulales bacterium | reverse complement strand
TCGCCCAGGCCACGGCTTCGAGGCCCGTCGGCACGCGGCCTCCGTTCACGAACACCTCCCAGACCTCGCGGCCGTCCCGCTGCACCCGCTTGGGGTCAATGTTGACGACAGTCGCGCAGCTTCCGAGCCGGTCGGCCACGGCCGAGACGAGCTCGGGGGTGCGGACCGCTGCGGAGTTGATGCTCACCTTCTCGGCGCCGGCCTGGACAAGCCTGGCTGCGTCCTCGAGCGTTCGGATGCCACCGCCGACCGTAAAAGGCATGAAGACCGTCTCTGATACCCGGCGGACGACGTCGAGCATGATGTTCCGTTCCTCATGGCTCGCCGTGATGTCGAGAAACACGAGCTCGTCGGCGCCTTCTGCTTCATACCGCGCCGCCACTTCAACCGGATCGCCCGCATCGATCAGGTCGAGAAACTTCGTTCCCTTGACGACGCGTCCCTTTTGGACGTCGAGGCAGGGAATGATGCGGGTGGCGAGCATGAGGTATTCGTGCTGGCGGTCAGCTCACACGCCCTTCATCGGGGCTTGAGGCGGTCGCGTAGCGACGTCGCGGGATGCGGCCTGCAAGGAATGCCTGACGACCGGCAGTGCAGGCATCCCGCATGGCGACGGCCATTCGCAACGGGTCACGGGCCTGAGCGATGGCGGTGTTCAGGAGCACGCCGTCGACGCCGAGCTCCATCGCCGCAGCCACGTCGCTGGCGGTGCCCACACCAGCATCGACAATGACGGGATAGTCCGGATCTCCATCCTTCAGGTACTCGAGACAAATCCGCAGGGCGTTGGCGTTCAGGATCCCTTGCCCAGAGCCGATCGGGCTGCCGGCGGGCATGACACTCGCGGCGCCAAGCTCCTTGAGACGGCGGGCAATGACGGGATCGTCACTCGTGTAGACAAGCACACCAAAGCCATCGGCCACGAGCCGCTCGGTGGCATCGAGCGTGCCGACGGGGTCGGGGAGGAGCGTGCGGGTGTCGCCGAGCACTTCGAGCTTTACCCAGTCGGCCGCGGGGCTTCCCATGTCGCGGAGAAGCTCACGGCCGAGTTTTGCGACCCGCACGGCGTCGTTGGCCGAATAGCAGCCGGCGGTGTTCGGAAGCAGCGTGTACTTTCCCTGGTCGAGATGGTCGAGGATGTTTTCACCGGCCGCGTTCACGAGCCGCTCCCGGCGAACCGCGACCGTCACGCAGTCGGTACCCGATACATCGAGGCAGCGAGCCATTTCCGCGTAGGTCGCGTACTTCCCGGTACCGACGATGAGCCTGCTCGTGAGCGTGATGCCGCCCACGACGAGCGGCCGGTCAGAAATCTCCTCCATCGCTACCCGCCCCCCACGAATGTCACGATCTCGATCCGTTCACCCCCCGCGAGTCGGCAGTCGGCGAAACGACCGCGTGGAACCACTTCGCCGTCGAGTTCCACTGCCACGGGGCGGTCAGCCAGACCCGATTCTTCGAGCAAGGCCAAGAGCGTGGGCAGGGCCGGCAGCGGCCGTGACTGGCCATTGACGGTGATCGGTGGCGGGCTCACGCCAGAATTATCGCTCACGGCGCGACTCCACCGCGCGGCCTCGCCATGTCGAGCGGCGTGAGCTCCAACACGTTGCCCCTCGCCCCACCTGCTCCCTGCGCAGCCCAAGGAATCCCGTAGGCAACGCTGACGCCTGTCGTGGCGTCAGTCACATAGATCACCGACTGAGCCATGCGGTTCCCCGCGTTGCCGGCAAAAGAGATGCGGCCAGGCACCATCAAGAACTTCGGGGCCTTGACCTGCCCCGGCTTGAACCCGAGATCCTTGAGAACGTTGTGTCGATAGGCGACGGTGAACTTGGCCGAGTTCTGGTGCAGCACGCCACCGGTCAGGTCGCCGGTCTCGAAGTCGAGAAGGAAGAATCCCTCCGTCACGCCGTCCATGGTGGCTGTGCATGCGGCAAATGTATCAGTGGCCATCGAGGTCATGGCCCTGGCGACAGGCAGGCCCACCACGTCGAGCCCGCCTCGGCCGAAAAGAGCTCCCGCACCAAATGCTCCCGCGATGGCCACGAGGCCAACAGCGGCGATCGAAAATCTCGAAGTCATGACTGCAAATCTCCCGTGATTCGGTTTCTGGCAACTGTAGGGCGAAGTCCGACAGTATAGTTGCCCGCGGCCGTTCCGATTCTGCGACAGGTGTCGATTTTTGAGGTGATCGGGGAGAATGGCCGCGTGCCTCCGCTTGGTGCGGCCCTTGGTGGGGTTTGCGTCGAGGTGGCGCCGTCGCGAAGATGCCCTCGATCGTGGTCACGACGCCGGGGGAAAGGAGAAGCATGAAGACTCAAGGCTATCTCGGGATCGACCTTGGCACGCAGGGGCTTTCTATCGTTTTTGTTGACGAGGCCCTCCGGCTTCGCGGGTCTGGCCACGGCTCGTATGACATGGTGCCTGGGCTCGGCGAGGGGGAGTACGAGCAGCGACCGGCTGACTGGGAGCAAGCCCTCGCGGCGGCGATGACCGACCTGCGAGAGAAGCTGGCGACGCTCGGCGTTGAGCTTGAGGTGCGGGCCATCGGGATCGCGGGGCAGATGCATGGCGAGGTGCTCTGCGATGCGGATGGAGAACCGCTCGGGCCCGCCCGCCTCTGGTGCGATGGCCGAAATGAAGCGGAGGGGCATGAACTCACGGACCTCATGGGCGTGAAGTGCCCGAAGCGACTTACGGCCGCGCGGTGGCTGTGGACGATCCAAAACCGCCCCGAACGTGCCAAACAGACCTCGCACATCACGACGCCCGGCGGCTGGATCGCCCGCCGTCTCACCGGTGAGTGGACGCTCGGTATCGGCGACGCCTCCGGGATGTTTCCGATCGACCAGGCCACGCTCGACTACGATGCCAAGCACCTCGCCGACTTCGA
>JBGTKO010000474.1:0-9423 GCA_041744595.1 Pirellulales bacterium | reverse complement strand
AGCCGCTGACGGTAACTCGCCGGATCATTATGCAAAAGGCACGCCGTCACGCATTGCTTACGCCATAGCGCTCCGACCGCTTGTAGGCACATGGTTTCAGGTTCACATTCCTCCCCTAACAGGGGTTCTTCTCATCTTTCGCTCGCGCTACTTGTTCACTATCGGTCATCAGGGAGTATTTAGCCTTACGGGATGGTCCCCGTCGATTCAGTCGAGGTTTCACGTGACTCGACCTACTCAGGGTACCCACTCAACGGAGCAACTTGGTTTTCGCGTACGGGCCTGTCACCCTCTGTGGACGACCATTCCAGATCGTTCCGCTAACCAGTTGTTTGTAACTCCTCGTGGGCCCTACAACCCCGCGGTGGAAACCACCACGGTTTGGGCTATTTCCCTTTCGCTCGCCGCTACTGAGGAAATCGATTTTTCTTTCTTTTCCTGCGGTTACTGAGATGTTTCAGTTCGCCGCGTTGGCCACTGTGACCTATGGATTCAGTCACAGTCAGTTCGGGAATCCCGGGATCAACACCTGTTTGACGATTACCCCGGGCTTATCGCAGCCTTCCGCGCCCTTCAAAGCCTCCTGATGCCAAGACATCCCCCATGTGCCCTTTCTAGCTTGACCACCCGAATCGAATGCTCGCGGACGAGTCCGCAAACCCTCGAGACAGATGCGCTAATCTGGATTTCGGATCCGAACACAAACACGCACTTTTCAGCGACGCACTTGAGTCGGCCACACCCAGCTTCAACGATATTTTCTCGCTCTTCGCCTTGGGAGAACGCTTTTAGGCCGTGCCGAAGCACGACCCATCAGCATTCTTTCAAGATGCCAATTACCACGACCAAATTGTCAAAGATCGGTTGCGAATTGGATGGCCGAAGCCGGTTCCAATTCACGTTCGCGAGTCGTCGTGATGAGCCCAGGATGAGCAAATCCGTGTCGTCAAGCGAGCCCAGCAGGATATCGACTCTTGCCTTGGCCGTCAAGCGGCCGGAAAAAATCGGCGATCCATGCCGGGAGATCGTCGCCAGCCGTGCGATTAGGCCCAGCCAGCGACGTCATAAATGTACGTATGAAAATGCCCTTGGTTCGCCCGAAGCCCCCGTTTTTTCGCTCATCGATGCCACCGCTGGCATATTCTTAGCCGTTTTCTCCCAGGTTTCGGCCCTCGGTCAGGCTCCCGTCCTCGTTGTGGTCGGACGGGTGGATACCATGGAACTGGCAGCAGGCCAGGCTTTTGTGGGCACAGTGCTCCCGGCTCGCACCAGCGACGTAGGCATCGCGATTGACGGCCGAATCGTCAATTTTCCGATCGTGGATGGGCAGAAGGTAGTCGAGGGTGAGCCAATTGCCGAGCTTATTCGAGAACTGCTCGAAATCGAGCGCCAAGGGACGTCGCCGAGTTGGAGCGCCGCCGACAGGTGTTGGCAGAGCTCGAGGCCGGATCGCGTCCCGAGGAAATCGACCAGGCACGAGCAATCGTGGCTGGCTTCGAAGCGAGGCTTGCCTATGCAAAAAGTCGGCTTGCCCGGCTCGGACGCCTCGTTGAGCGTGGCACGAGCACCGTAGACGAGCTTCAGGATGCACAAACCGAGCTCCAGGCGATCGAGGCACAGCTTGCCGGTAGCAAGGCGGCACTGGCCCTTGTCACGGCCGGTGCCCACAAGGAGCAGGTCGCTCAGGCTGCTGCCGCCGCGGCCACCCAGGAGGCATGCCAAGATCAGCGAGATAGTCCGCTGTGGGCGGATTCTCAATTTGTTGGGATTCACAGCGGGCCATAAATCCCGTGTTTTTCGCTGAAATCGTCAAAAACAATGGCCTTGGCATGCCTCATGGACCAGCCTGGGCGGCAGGGAATCCGGCGAAAACGTGTTTTCCTTGGATCGAGCCAACTCCCCCAGTGTTCTCTTTGGGCACGACTATTTCGATGCAAGTCATTATCCTGAATGAACTTAAGCCACAAAAATGACTGCGGGTCCGATCCCGACAAATCGAGAATCCGCCCTCTGCGGTCTCAAAGGGATTTCTGATGCCGCAGTATGGCTGTGGACGTATGTGCACCAAGTGTCCTTTGTACGGCGTCGATATCGGACGAGAGTTTGCGCGCGTTGTTCATCGCCGGTTGCACCACCGGGGCAGCCCTCGGTGGGGCGGAGGACTGGTCCAACCGCTCATCGACATCGATCCGGTATAGAGGGCCTTGAGTGGCGGCTGTAACCGGAAACCGTCCTGGCCAATCCATCCGATCCCCATTTTTCGGATGTCAATCCATGCCCACCGTAAGACTTGCCACCACGCCCAAGGAGATTGCGGGTGCCCTGAAGCTGCGTTACAAAGTCTTCTTTGTGGAAGGAGGGGATGCGCGGTACGCCGACCACGAGCAACGAACATGGTCGGATCGCGACGACGGACCGCAATCGCACCTAATCGTCGCGGTCGATGACACCCGTTGTGTGATTGGAACCGTTCTATTGACGGTTCTGCGGGATTGGAATTTCATCGGGTACGAGGCCTACGGACTCGACCTCTTAGCCAAAACCTAGCTGAGGAGGTGTCGTTGCAGAACGAATGCAATGTTTTTGTTGGCGCGCCTGGCGCCGACAACCTGCGCGCAACGCGCCTACGAGAATCTGGGTTGGGGTAAAGCACTCTGTGATCGGCACGTACCAGGACTTTACCGCGCAAGTCATCTACAAGTTTCTTCGACCCAGACCGAATCAAGCATCACATGGAGCATCCTCGCCCAAATGACGGAGGTGTTGAAGCCGTAGCGGAGCAGTAGCGAGCGTTCCTTGGGCGTGAGCGTCATCTCGATCGCGTCGCGAGTGATGAATGAACGTCCTTCCGTGGTGCAGGTGAGGCGTTCGGAATAGTTCCAACGCCTTCAATCCTGGCGCCGGGAGCGAGTTCTACCGAGGCGTCGGCAGTGTGCGTCTCGGCGGGCTCGTCGTCTCGACCGTGGTGACACTCGTTCTCGTTCCACTCCTCTTGGGCCTCTGCCTTCGGAAGCCTCGTGAAGACGATCGGGCCGGTCAATGGGCCTGGGACGGGACAGGAGAAAGTGACCCGATGGCTGTCGAGCCTCTCCCTGCCGTCGGAAGGTAGTCAGCCAGCCGTGGGCGTCGCATGGCCAGCCAGTACGCTGCCGAGAAGCCGGGCCAAAGTGTCGTATTGCGGCCTCGCGAGTTCACATACCAACTGGTACAGGGAAGCTGCCAGGGAGAGCCGCGGTACTCGTTCTGCCACACCGTCCTGCGGAACCGCTGTGCGATCTTCTCGTTCCACTCATCTTGAACCTCGCGCCGCACGTCGATCGTCGCCAACCGACCCCTTTCGAGCCACCTGAGACACTTCATGATGTAGTGCACTTGCGCTTCAATCATGAACACGATCGAATTGTGACCCAGGCCGGAGTTCGGGCCCATGAGGAGGAACAGGTTTGGGTATCCGCTCACGACGACGCCGCGATAGGCCTCGGGCCCGTCCGCCCAGTCGGCGGCGAGGGTTCGGCCCCCCCTGCCCTGAATCGGCATCGCGGCGATCGCGTTGAACGCATCGAAGCCGGTTGCAAAGACGATCGCGTCGCAGGGCCGCTCGATTCCATCGGCGGCGACGATCCCGCCCGGTCGTACCTCCCGAATCGCGTCCGTGACAAGCTCGACATTCGGCCGCGTCATTGTGGAATAGAAATCGTCGGAGAGGAGTATCCTCTTGCAGCCGAGTGTGTAGAAAGGATTGAGTTTGAGCCGCAGCGTCGGGTCGGCGATCTCCCGCTCCTTGTACGCTGCCGAGGCCTTCTGGCCGATTCCCATGAGTTTGGGCTTGTAGACGAGGCCCATCGCGGTCGTCTCAGCGGTCCAGTATTGCCAGGCTCGCACAAGCCGCAGCAGGCCCGGCACATGGGCATAGGCCCACTTCATCGTCGGCGACACGGCACGGTCGCGCCTTGGCAGTACCCACGGCGGTGAACGCTGGTAGACCGTCAACCGGCTGACGATCGGCACGATCTCGGGAATGATCTGGATGGCACTGGCGCCGGTGCCAATGACGGCCACCTGTTTGTCCCGGAGGTCGATATCGTGTCGCCAGCGGGCGGAGTGAAAGGCAGGTCCGGTGAACGACTGGAGCCCTGGGATTGCCGGCGTCTTCGGGAAATGGAGACTGCCCACGGCCGATACGACGACGCGTGCTGTGAATCGTCGGCCGTCGGCTGTCATCAGCCGCCAGCGGCCGGCCATCTCATCCCAGGTGAGATCGGTGACCTCAGTGTCGTACGCGATCCGCCGCTCGATGTCGTATTTTGCCGCCACTTGCTCGATGTACGCCAGGATTTCGGGCTGCTTGGCATAGACCCTCGACCAGTGTGGATGTTGGGCGAAGGAATACGAATAGAGGTGGGCCGGCACGTCGCAGCCGCAGCCTGGGTAGGTGTTGTCGCGCCAGGTGCCACCGAGCCCCGATGCCTTCTCGAGGATGGCAAAATCGGTGCGGCCCCGACCGAGCAGCTTGATCGCCATGCAGATTCCGCCAAACCCCGCGCCGAGGATGGCCACACCGAGGTCGGCGTTGTTCTCAAGGTGGAGAGATTGGCGGGGAGCAGCAGACATAACGGAAATAGCCTGACCGCATTGGGCCAACTGAGCAAGACCGACAAAGACGGCACGCTCATCAGGCCATCGGAAGGCGGACAGCAGCGGCCGCGGCCCGTAGCTCCTTTGGAAGCGGGAAATAGACCTCTTCTTCGCGAATGGTCCGCTCTTCCACGTCGGCTCCGTAGCGATCGCGGAGCCAGCGGATGCAATCTTGGACGACGCTTTCCGGGGCGCTGGCTCCGGCCGTGATGACCACTGTCTCGTCGCCGGTGAACCAAGCGGGTTCGATCTCGTCGGCACCGTCGATCAGGTAGGCCGAAATCCCTGAATCGCGTGCGAGCTCCGCGAGCCGTTGGCTATTCGAGCTATTCTGACTGCCCAGGACGAGCACGATTTCGGCGCCCTCGGAAAGGAGTCGCACCGCCTCCTGGCGGTTCTGTGTGGCGTAGCAGATGTCGTCCTTCGGGGGGCCAACGATCTGCGGGAAGCGAGCCTTGAGTCGGTTGATGATCTTGGAGGCATCATCCACAGAGAGCGTCGTCTGCGTGAGATAGGCGAGTTTGTCATTCGGCCCAAAGGGAAGACTGTCGACATCGTCGGCCGTTTCGACGAGCGTGAAGGCATCGGGCGCCTGGCCGATCGTGCCAATCACCTCATCATGCCCCTCGTGGCCGATGAGCATGATCCGGTACCCTGCCTTCGCATACTTGATTGCCTCGAGGTGCACCTTCGTCACGAGCGGACAGGTTGCATCGATGGCATTGAGCCGTCGATCGGCCGCCACGCGACGGACCTCCGGGGCCACGCCGTGGGCTGAGAAAAGGAGAACGGCTCCCTCGGGCACTTCCTCCACGCTGTCTACGAAAACGGCGCCCTCGCGTACGAAGCGATTCACCACATGCTTGTTGTGGACAATCTCGTGAAACACGTAGATCGGCGTGCCATACAGCCGAATCGCCGTCTCGAGCGTCTCGATCGCCATGTTCACACCGGCACAAAAACCTCGGGGACTGGCGAGGAGGATTTTCATGGCGAAGGGATCACGGGACGGTGTTCAAACGCGAGATGGCCGCAGCATGGGTATTGTCTCATCTGCCGCATGGTATGGAAACGTCACAAGTCTGACCAGCGGGCTAGCCGCTGTATCGCATACGATCGCTGCCATGGAAACCCCGTCCCCCGCCGCTGCCCGCCGTGACCCGGCTGCGTGGGAGCTTGCGGCGGTGCCTCCGTCGCTCGACCCTGCAGCAGCCCGGGCGTTCTGTCGGACGGTCGCGGCAGCCCATTACGAGAACTTCACGGTCGCGACGCTCCTCGTGCCGCCGCGGCTGCGACAGCATCTTGCCAATGTCTACACGTTCGCCCGCTGGGCCGACGATCTTGCCGATGAGGCAGGTTCGCCAGCAAAGGCCGCGGCCGCCCTTGCCGAATGGCGACGGAGTCTCGACGATTGTTTCGGAGGGCGGCCGCAGCATCCGGTCTATGTCGCCCTTGCTGAAACAATTCGCGAAACGGGACTCCCCCGGGAACCCTTTGATTCCCTGATCGACGCCTTCGAACAGGACCAAGTGAAGACCCGCTACGCGACGCGAGACGAGCTCCTCGACTACTGCCGCCGCTCGGCCGACCCTGTCGGGCGAATTGTCTTGGCCCTCGAGGGATGCCGGGACGCTGCCCTCGTTCAGATGTCAGACGCCATCTGCACAGGGCTTCAGCTCGTCAACTTCTGGCAGGACATCACCCGCGATCGGATCGCGGGTCGTATCTACATTCCAGCCGAGGACATGACCCGACACGGAGTCAGCGAGGACATGCTGGCCCATGAACAAGCATGTCCGAACGTCCGTTCGCTTCTTCAGAATGAGGTTACCTGGGCGAGACAGCTTTTTGATGCGGGCGACAGGCTGCCGGGGGTTGCGCCGATGCCGCTGCGGCCGGCGATTGCGATGTTCCTCGGCGGCGGAAGGGCCGTGGCCAACGCGATTGAGCGGGCAGGTTTTGACACGCTCTCGCGGCGACCGACGGTGGGCCGCATTGCCAAACTTCGACTCGCGGGGCGTGCCATGATGGCCGCTGTCATGGCGCGGCTCGGAGGTCGGGCATGACACGTCTCGCCGACGATCACCGCGTCTGCGAAGAAATACTTCGCTCAGCCGGGTCGAGCTTTGCCCTTCCGATTAGGCTCCTGCCGGCTGCCAAGCGGCAGGGCACGACTGCTCTCTATGCCTTTTGTCGGCGAGCTGACGACCTCGTGGATGATGCGGCGGATATGGCCGAAGCACGTCGTTGCCTCAATGCGTTTTCAAGAGCCACTGCTGCGGCCTTTGCAGGCGAAGGGAGTGACGAGCCGGTGCTTCGGGCGCTGGCCGACACGGTGCGGCGCAACGCGATTCCCCTGGAGACGATTCACGACATCCTCGCCGGGGTCCGCATGGACCTCGACCAAAGCGACTACGGCACGGTCGCGGAACTTGAGACCTACTGCCGCAGGGTGGCCAGCGCCGTGGGCATCGCGGCGATCCACATCTGGGGGTTTGTCCATTCTGAAGCGATCGATCGATCGGACGACTGCGGCCTGGCCTTTCAATACACGAACATCCTTCGCGACATACCCGAGGACCTCGGGCGGTCGCGGATCTACCTGCCATCCGAGGACTTTTCAGCGTGCGGCTGCACGCCGGATGACCTCCGGGCCGGTCGAATCCACGACGGTTTTGATCGCCTTGCGGCCCGCCTTGTGGACCGTGCCGAGAGAAGATTTGCCCGAGCGGCCGCGCTCGACCGAATGCTCTCCACCGACGGGCGGCTTGCCTTCCGCGCGATGTTTGGCGTCTACCAGAGCCTGCTTGCCGCCGTGAAGCAAGCCGGCCGATGGATTTTCATTCGACGGGTCAAGCCCTCGAAGCCGCGGCTCCTGGCCGCCGCCGCGGTCACGCTGCTCGCTGGACCACGCTTTCCCCAACGAGGCCCGCATTGAGCAACGAGAATGCATCGCAGGTCGTGATCGTGGGCGGAGGTCTCGCGGGCCTCGCGGCCGCGGCGGCCCTTGTTGATTCCGGTGTTCGTGTGACCCTCCTCGAGGCACGGCGGCAGACGGGGGGACGGGCGGCGTCGTTCGAAGACCCGGTCACAGGCGGCCTCGTCGATGCCTGCCAGCATGTCGCCATGGGCTGCTGCACCAATTTTCTGGACCTCTGTCACCGTGCGGGCCTTGCCGACGCGCTCCGTCGCGACCGTACGCTTTGGTTCATCGATCCTGATGACAAGCGGGCCGCCTGCACACCCTCACGGGTGCTCCCTGCTCCCCTGCACCTCGCGCCGCTGCTCCTCGGCATGCGGCATTTCAGTCTGTTTGAGAAGATCTCGCTTGCCCGCGGGATGATCGGTCTTGCCCGATGGCGTGCGTCGGCGACGGCCACGCGACCAACGGCGCTTGCGTGGCTTCAATCAGCGGGTCAGCCAGACCGTGTGATTCAACTTTTCTGGCAGCCCGTGATCGAAAGCGCGCTTGGCGAATCGATCGACCTCGTGGATGTCGAGGCCGCTCGCAAGGTGTGCGTGGATGGTTTTCTTGCCCATCGCGAAGCATCGGATCTCTTCGTTCCAACGGTGCCCCTCGGCACGCTCTTTGGTACTCGGCTCACCCAGTGGCTCGTCGAGCATGGTGCGTCGGTCGAGATCGGCCAAGGGGTCACGAGGATTGAACGCGACGACCGTGGTCAGGCCGTGGCCGTTCATGCCGAGAGGGCTCGACTCCCTTGCGATGCAGTCATCCTCGCCGTACCTTGGCGGGCGGCAGCGAAGCTCGTACCCGATGTCGTGCCGCCGGCCGATGAACGATTGGCCGGGTCGCCGATCACGGCGGTCCACCTCTGGTTTGACCGTGACTGCATCGACCTGCCGCATGCCGTACTCGTCGGTCGCGTCTCGCAGTGGATATTCAGGCCGTCTGATGGCCCGCCAGGGTACTGCCAGGTGGTGATCAGCGCGTCACGCGGCCTCTTCGAGGGAGATCGCGACCGCCTCCGAGACACCGTCGTCGCCGAGGTGAGGTCGGCGTTTCCGGCGGCGCGGGATGCACACCTCAGTGCGAGCCGAATCGTCACCGACCCAACTGCGGTGCTCTCGGTGCGGCCAGGTGTGGACACTGTGCGGCCGGGTGTTCGCACGAACGTGCCGAATCTTTACCTTGCAGGCGATTGGACTGCCACTGGCTGGCCATCGACGATGGAAGGCGCGGTCCGCAGTGGCAGGCTCGCGGCGTCCGCGCTGGCAGCAGGTCTTGGTATCCCGTGCGATGAGCTTACGGCTGACCTACCGAAGGGCCTTTTGGTGCGGCTGGCGATTAGAGAGAAGAAATAGATTCAGCGAGGGCGGCGGCGAGTGTGCGGCCATCGACAACCGCCCGCTCCCAGAGTTTCCAGAGTTCGAAGACTGCTCGTGGTCGTCGCCCGAGCATCCGGAGGGCAGCGCCGGCCTTTCGGGCGTTCGACTGCGGCTTGACGAGCCGTCCGACGTCTGGAGGGAGCTCGTCGCCCGCTGCATCGGAAACGACCCGCACCGCGTGGCATGGCAGTCCTGCTGCGATCGCCACTTCCGCCACGGCGAGCGTCTCCATGTCCACGATCGCGGCGCCGCTGTTCCTTGCGAGTGATCGCTTTTCCGCCGCCGTCCGCACGATCGAGTCGATCGTGACGAGCATCGCTCCTCCTTTTCCCTCCAGGGGCAGCACGCGGTCGCCATCGGGGTCGCCATCGAGGTCGCCACCAGGGTCGCCACCAGGGCCACACACAGCCGATGGCCGCACGACGCTGCCACGGGCGAGCT
>JBGTKO010000473.1:0-12700 GCA_041744595.1 Pirellulales bacterium | reverse complement strand
GCCGCGGCCTCGAGGAGGCGATCCGACGCTGCACGCTCGAGGCCGATTCGCTCGCCCACGCACCGGCCACGACGAAAGAGGTGCTGGCCTACCCGACGCCGATTGGCCGCACCGTGAATGGCGATGAGATCCACTTCCGCCTCGCGGGTGGAAGAATTGCGTACATCCCACTCGAGGAGCTCTTCGAACTGGCCAAGTCGCACACACGGCGGAACCAGAATTCGCTTTCCGATCTTGCAGCGAAGATCGTCACGGTGGGGCCGAGCCAAGGGTTTTCGCTCGATTACGTGATCGAGGCCAAAGTCGATCAAGCCCGAGGGCAGGTGCTCATACGGTCCCGGGAGTGGGTCGTGCGCCCGGCCGAAGTGGCTGTTGGTGAACCCGTGGCCCAGGCGCTCGGAACGTCATCGCAGTTCCGACGCAAGCTCGCAGGTGTCAAGCCTGACACGACCGTGACGCTCTGGTGTTACCCAGACAGCTTCGAAGGCTACCGAGCAATCCGGGCGGAGCTCTATCGACTCGGAATTCCGACCGCTGGACGCCCGCTTCCGGAGGGAGCTCCGATTGGCGGTTCGACCGAAGGCAGCAAGAGCGTCGCGCAGTAGCGCTCTCGAGGTAAGCCTGGCCGCGCGGCTCGGGGTTGCCCGTGTCATTTCGCCGGACGTGCGCTCCGGCCATCGCTCACTCGGAGGAAACTTCGCTCCGCCCTCCAGGCTCCGCTTGTTTCCTACGCCGGCTCCCTGGCACGGGCAGCCCTATTCGCAAGCGGAATAGTCCCCAGGAGCCCGGTGTCTCCGACACCGGGTCAATGCGGGTCGCACTTTCGGGGGCCTGTTGTCGACGTCAACGATCCCTCACGAATACCTGCTTCGGCAGCGGCTCCGAGCAGGTCAAGCTCACGATCACTGATACACAGTGGGGGCATGATCACGACGGTATCACCGAGGGGGCGGAGAATCGCACCGTGCGTTCGCGCGGCGTGGCACGCTCGACGCCCTCGCTGCTCCTGCCACGGGTGTCGCCTGCCCGTGGCCTTGTCGGCGACGAGGTCGATGCCAAGCACAAGGCCACATTGTCGCACACTCCCGACGCCATTGAGCGATGCGAAGCGCTCGGCGTGAATAGCCATCCTCGCGATCTTCTCGGTGACGCGATCGAGCACGCGGTCTTCATCAAAAGTATCGAGGGAGGCGAGCCCGACTGCGGCAGCGAGTGGATTTCCGCCGTACGTGTGGCCGTGGTAGAAGGCTCGTCCGTCGGAGTGGGTTCCCAAGAAGGCATCCCAGATACATCCGTGGGTGAGCGTGGCCGCCATCGGCAGGTAACCGGCCGTGAGCCCCTTGGCCAGGCAAAGAAAGTCTGGGGTCACATCTTCCTGCTCACAGGCAAACATCGTGCCCGTGCGGCCAAAGCCGGTGGCGACCTCATCGAGAATCAGCAGAACCTCATAGCGGTGGGTGAGCTCACGGACGCCCTTCAAATAGCCCCGTGGATGAACGATGACGCCGCCTGCCATCTGCACGAGCGGCTCCATCACCAAAGCGGCAATCTCGTGCCCATGTGCCGCCAGGACCGCTTCGAGCGACGCGAGTGACTCGTCGCAGGACGGGATGCGGCCTGATGCGTTGGGCAGTCCCGGTGGCGGGAGCCGGAACGGGGTAAAGGTGAGCGGCTCGAACATCGCCGTGAATCGATCGACGCCGCCGACGCCAACGGCGCCGAGTGTGTCGCCGTGGTAGGCCTCGTCAATCGCGACAAAGCGAGTCTTTTCAGGGCGGGCTGGGTCAGTCTGCCGCCAGAACTGAAAGGCCATCTTGAGGGCGGCTTCGATCGCCGTGGAGCCATTATCCGAGAAAAACACGCGATCGAGGCCGGGCGGTGCGAGGCCGGCAAGACGACGGGCAAACTCGACGGACGTCGGGTTTGAAAGCCCCAGGTTCGTCGTGTGGGCCACCTTTGCCGCTTGTTCTGCCAGCGCCGCATCGAGCCGTGGGTGCCGGTGGCCATGCACGTTGCACCACATGCTTGCCGAGCCATCGAGGTAGCGATTGCCATCGATGTCGATGAGCCATGAGCCCTCGCCCCGCTCGATCAAGAGCGGCTCATACTCCTGCATCTGCGTAAACGCATGCCAGACATGATGGCGATCCCAGAGTTCGAGAACTTCACGTGCGAGTGTCATGGGAGAATCACTTTTGTGCCGACCCGTGCGACGAGGCTGTCGCTGGCGCGGCCCTGGACGACGGCGGCTTCGATGACGCCCTGGGAGCCGACGAGGGCCACCGGAGTACCCGGTGGTGCCTCGCCATAGGTGCGGACGACTCGTGTCACCTGGCGTTCGCCCACCAACAGGCTGCCGGCGGCGACGAGCCGCGGGAGAAGATCGGCCGGCAAGTTTGTGAGGAGATTGCCGAAGGCATCGATGTGGACGACCTCCCCTTCTATGCCTCGCGGTGTCTCGCACGGCATGGGTATCGGAAACGTCTCGAGGTCGGATGCCGATGAACCAAGCGTTTCCGGCGCGCGCCCGTCGATGCGTGCAACTGCGGCGGGAGCAAAAACGTCGCGGCCATGGAATGTGGTGGACGCATCGGATGGCACGAGCAGTTCGCGGATCGCCTCCGCAGGGGCAGCCGCAAGGATGCGTGAGAGAACGCCATTGTCGGGGACTAGAAATTCCTGGCCCGCTGCCCTGACCCACACGATCCGGCGGGCGGTACCCACGCCCGGATCAACCACAATGACGTGGAGTGTGCCTGGTGGAAAGGTTAGACAGGCTTTGGCCACGAGCCATGACGCGGCCCGGATGTCATGTGACGGAACATCGTGCGCGATGTCAATGATCGCGACAGGCGACCTGGCGTGAAGCAACCGCCCCTTCATCTCGGCGACATAGCTACTGCCGACACCGAAATCGGTGGTGAGCGTGATGATTCGCGGAGGCGTGTTTGCCATGACGTGATCCTATCCGAGCAGGCCTGGGAGGTCGTCGAGACCGAGTGTTTCGACCGCTGGGCTGCCGGGCTCGCGGAGCGTTTGGCGGTTTGGTGTCCGGCAAATGACCGCGATCCGAGCGACCGCCTCGGCACCGATGGAGTCACGAATGCGAAGAAGCCTCGCGACCGCGGGGGACGATGGAAACTCACTCCAGATTGCATCCACCATGACAAGGCCGCGGGGCGAGGGCAGGAGAAAATCAACACCCTTCGTGCGGTCCCGCCAGAAGATCACCTCGGCCTGCGGTGTTGAGGCTGCGAGCAGCCGCCGGAGCTCACCGTACACGGATGTTTCCCAGAGCATCGCCGCGTGGGGCGAATGAGCGAGATCCTGTTCGTCTCGGATCCCCAGAAGCGAGGCACAGAACCCGCTGTCGTGAAAATAGACCTTCGGTGCCTTGATGAGTGGCCGACCTTGTGGCGGACGCCAGGGGCGAACGAGCGTCACGACCCCCGCTTCGGCAAGCGTGTCGAGCCAAATCGCAGCCGTCGAACCAGCGATGCCGATCTCACGGGCAAGTTCGGCCTTGTTGAGGAGGCGGCCGGACCGTTGGGCGAGAGCCCTGAGGAACCGTTCGTAGTCGAGGACACTGTCAACGCGGAGCTGAAGGGGCAGCTCGTGGGCAAGGTGTTCTGCAAGCATGAATCGCATGAACTCCCCGATGTCGACGGTCGTGTCTGCATAGAGAGCAGGGAAACCGCCGCGAAGAAGGCTGCCGGCGAGCGATAGCTCTGGCCTGGCGGCGGAGGCCTCCGCGTGAGAAAGCCCGTCGATGTGAAAGATGCGAAAGCGACTCGTGTCTCCAGCAAATGCCTCATCGGCGGCCGCTGTAAGCGCCATCGGCCGCGAGCCCACCAGGACGTAGCTGCACGGAGACAAGGCCCTCGCGGCAATCTCTCGAGCCACGTGATGAACGAGCCGTGGGGCCAGGTGGACGTCATCGATCACCAGGGGCGTCGGGAATCGGGACAAGAACGCGGCCGGGTCGAGGACGGCGCGAGATGCTTCGCTGGGGAGCGAAAGGGTGATGTGCCGATGGGAAGGAAAGAGAATTTGGGCAAGAAGGGTTTTCCCGGTGGCTCGTGGTCCCGTGACAATGAGAAGTGGTGGAAGTGGCGTTGGCGATGTTATGCGAGAAGCAACGTTGCGTGCGATCACTTCCACAAAAATACTCGTTTCAATCGAATGATTTACATGCCGCCCACAACGCCGAGGCAAGGTCCGTGGCCTGGGGGCTCTGGGCGCTTACTCGCGAGGGAATCGCTAGCCCCGGCGGATAATTTCGAGGCACTTTGCGCGAACCTTGCCAGGGTTCACGTTCGCGTTTTTCTTCTTCGCCTGCCCAATGAGCCCCGCGGCGGCTTGTTCCTTGCCACCCTTCACATCGGCCACGATCCTGGGGTTGGCTGCGAGCAGTTCTTGGCAGAGCGACTCGAGCTCGTTGTCGTCAACGGCCGAGATTCCCATCGATGCCACGATATCCGCCACGGACTGCTTTGATTCCATGACGGCCGCAAAGATTTCACGACCGCGGCTCGTGTCGAAGTCGCCATTTGCGATTCTTGCGATGATGTCTGCCACTGTGGCAGGGGTGATCGGGAACTGGTCGATGGCCAGGCCTCGCTCATTGAGCGTTCGCAGTACGTCCTGCTGCATCCAGTTGCTCGCCACCTTGCCGTCACCGGTGAGCGTCGCCAGATCTTCGTACCAAGCGACCAAGTCGCGGCCCTGGTTGACCAGCACGTCGGCATCGTAGGCTGTAATCTTCCAACGGTCGGCAAGTGAACGCCGCAGTTCGCTCGGCGGCTCTCCCATCGCGGCTTTCACCGCAGCCACGCTTTCTTCGGTGACGGTCACTGGCACAAGGTCGGGCTCAGGAAAGTACCGGTAGTCGCTCGACTCTTCCTTATGCCGCTGCGCTCGGGTGACACCGGCAGGGTCGTCCCATCCGCGGGTCTGCTTGGGCGATGTGCCGAGCTCGGCGCCGGTCTCCTGCCACTCCTCAAACTGCCTCGCTGCTTCGTAGGCGACGGCCCGCTCCACGGAGCGAAACGAGTTCACGTTCTTGATCTCGACGATCGGTGTCTTGGCGACCGAGCCGTCCTCGCGTGGGATGTGGAGATTCACGTTTGCATCCACACGAAGGCTACCCTCCTGCATGTTGCAATCACTCACGCCGAGATACACGAGCAACAGCTTCAGTTCATTGAGCCACGCCCTTGCTTCCTGCGGACTTCGCAAATCGGGTTCCGTGACGATCTCGCAGAGTGGTGTGCCGGTGCGATTCAGGTCGATGCGGCTGTCGGCCACGCCGGCCGCATCATCGTGCATGCTCTTGCCCGCATCCTCCTCGAGATGAACGCGGGTGATGCGAACCTCCCTTGTGAAGGCCCCCTTCGGATCGACCACCTCCAAGACGCCTTCCGACGAGAACGGAAGGTCGTATTGACTGATCTGATATCCCTTCGGAAGGTCGGGATAGAAGTAGTTTTTTCGATCCCACTTCGTGTACGGTGCGATCTTGCAGTTGAGCGCGAGCGCCGCCCGCAGGGCCAGCTCAAAAGCCTGCCGGTTCATGACGGGGAGCGAGCCCGGGAGGCCAAGACAGGTGGGGCAGACCTGTGTGTTTGGCGGCATGCCAAACGTTGTCGCACAGCCACAGAAAAGCTTGGTCCGCGTCTGGAGCTGAACGTGAACCTCCAAGCCAATCACGGTCGTGTAGGATTCGGCAGCAGCGGGCTTTGCAGATTTGGGCGTCATGGCCACTCAGATATTTCAGGCAGAAAGCGGCGGCCGGCGACGGTGCCAGTCGGTGAGCTTCTGAAAACGGTTCGCCGCTCGGAGGAGAAGTGGCTCGGCGAGTGCCGGCCCCTGAAGCTGAAAGCCGATTGGGAGGCCCGACGCTGTGAAGCCGCATGGGAACGAAATGCCACCGATGCCGGCGAGGTTCGTGCCAACGGTGTACATGTCGACCAAGTACATCGCGAGCGGATCGCCGGTCTTTTCACCTAGAGGGAAAGCAGGCGTCGGCGAAACGGGGCCCGCAATTAGGTCTACCTTTTCGAAGGCTTTCACAAAGTCTTGCTGGATGAGACGGCGAACGCGAAGGGCTTTGGCATAGAAGGCGTCGTAGTACCCGGCCGACAGGGCATACGTGCCGAGCATGATCCGCCGCTTGACCTCGGGCCCAAAGCCCTCAGCTCTCGTGCGGCAATACATCTCGACGAGCGGTGAATCGAACGTGCCGACATAGTCCTGCCCATCGGCCCGTACTCCGGCTATGCCCCCGGCCCGTACTCCCCCTACGGGCTCGGCCCGTACTCCATAGTGAGCTCCGTCATACCTCGCGAGGTTGCTTGACGCCTCGCACGGCGCAATGAGGTAATACGTCGGAATGCCATACTTCGCGTGTGGCAGTTCGACATCATGAATCGTCGCGCCGGCGGCCTTCAAGACTTCAAATGCCTCGTCCACACCGCGGGCTATCTCGGGATCGAGCCCCGGGCCGTAGTGGTCGGCAACGCGACCAATCCGGAGGCCGGCAAGCGGCTCATCGAGCAATTGTGTGTAGCTTGGGACGGCGTCAGTAAGCGACGTCGCATCGCCAGGGTCATGCCCGGCGATCGACTCCATGATGAGGGCGCAATCGGCAGCCGACCGGGCCATGGGGCCGATCTGATCGAGGCTCGACGCAAAAGCCACGAGTCCTCGGCGGCTGATCCGTCCGTAGGTTGGCTTGAGGCCCGTAATTCCACAGAGGCCGGCCGGCTGGCGAATCGAGCCACCTGTATCGGAGCCGATGGCGATCGGCGCCATGTCTGCTGCGACGCTCGCGGCAGAGCCACCACTTGAGCCACCTGGAGCCCTCGACAGATCCCATGGGTTATGGACCGGGCCAAACGCCGAGTTCTCGTTGGATCCTCCCATCGCGAACTCGTCCATGTTCGTCTTGCCAACGATCACGGCATCGGCCTGCCGGAGCCGTGCAACGACTTCAGCGTCATAGGGCGGCCTAAAACCCTCGAGCATCTTTGAGGCGCAGGTTGTCGGTAGGTCCTTCGTACAGAGTGCGTCCTTGACGGCCACGGGAAGTCCCGCAAGCGGCCCGAGCGGCTTCCCTGCGGCTCGGCGGGCGTCGATATCGGCGGCACGAGCAAGAGCTCCATCGCGATCGACCGCCAGGAACGCGTTCACCTTGCCATCAAGCCTCTCGATCCGGTCGAGAAATGCGGTGGCGCACTGCACGGCCGAAAGCTCTCCGGCCTTGATGGCGTGTACTAACTCGGTCGCGGAGCGTTCAGAAAGCTGCATGGGACGAAAGCGGGTGGTTGTTAGGCAGCGCCAGACTCGCCGAGGACGGCTGGGACGAGAAAACACGAACCGTCGTGGCGGGGAGCGTTTACAAGCGCCTGCGCGGTGGTGAGCGAGGGAGATGGCTCGTCCTCGCGGAAGACATTTCGCGTGTCGAGCGGGTGCGCGAGTGGCTCGACCGATGCGGTATCGAGCTCACCAAGCTGCGACACAAAGTCGATGATCTTGGAGAGTTCGCCGGTCATCCGGGAAAGGTCTTCTTCGGTGAGGGCCAGACGGGCAAGCGACCCGACCTTGGCAACATCCTTGCGTGAAAGGCTCATAAAGCAGCGGCACTCAGCGTAGAAGCCGCCAGAAAAGGGAACGGCTGGCGGAGATTGTAGCCGACGGCCGCGCGTTCCGCTCGGTGTTGCTACGGCCGCGCCCGTGGACCAGCCGGCACTGCCTCTTCCGCTGCCGGCTTGGCCTGCTCGACCTTTGGCAGATGGAAGGGCTTCCGCTTTACGAGCTTGGTCACGTTGCCACTCTTGATGCATTGCGTGCACACAAGGAGCGTTGAATTCGTGCCCTTGCCGATCGTGACCCGCACCCGCTGGAGGTTTGGCTTGAACTTCCGTTTTGTGATGCCGGTGACCTTCGTACCGACGCCACCGAGGTACTTGGCTTTACCGCGGATCGTGACAGAATTGCCAACGGAAAAACCTTTGCCGCAAACCTGACAGGAACGTGCCACTGGAAAACCTCGAAATGACGGACGAAACGAGCCACACAGCATACCCGAGCCTCGAGTTCCCGCAACTCCAGTCCTGAGGCCGCGGCTCGGGTATTCGCGCAGATGCATTCGAAGCCTGGTTTCTTAGCAACCTCGTCAATTCGGGCCGCACTCGCACGGCCGGCAGGAGGCCGGCCGGCTCGGCGCGGGCAACCTCGGCTTGCCCCCGTCGAGCATTGTTTCTGCCGTGGGCATGGCTGCCACGGCAGAAACAGCATTGATCCGCATAGCGGATCAATAGCGGCATCAGCCTCCTACGCCGGCGACCTGACACGGGCCACCCCTCTCGTGTGCTTCGAGCGACGTAGGCGCTACACTTCCGCGCATGCCAGTCTTTGACTACGCCTTTGTTGTGGACGCCCCAGTCGAGGCAGTGCGGGGTTTCCACCGTGATACGTCGGCCCTGAAGCGGCTCACGCCCCCTCCGACATTCGTTCGGATCCACTCGATCGAACCGATGGCCGAGGGATCGGTTTCGGAGTTCACCCTCTGGGTCGGCCCCCTGCCCCTTCGGTGGAAGGCCATTCACCGTGATGTTTCCGACCGCGGCTTTACCGACGTCCAGGCGTCAGGTCCGGCCGCCCGCTGGGAACACACACACTCCTTCATACCTCTGCCGGACGGGCGCACAGAGATCCGTGAACACATCGAGTACGAACACCGCCGAGGTCTCTGGGGCCTCGTGACGCGGCTCCTCTTCTCGTGGCCGAGCCTCTGGTTCATGTTCGGCTACCGCTGCCTCGTCACGCGGAGAGCCCTCCGCCGCTCGACGCATCGCTGACGGTGTTCTCGTCACGTGCCAAGCAGCGTCCGAAGTGCTTCATCGTGGACGAGGCCGTTGGTGGCAACGCCGTGGCCTGAATCGATACTGCTCCGGCCGTGCCAGTCGCTGAATCGTCCGCCGGCCTCTCGCACGACAACATCGACGGCGGCGGCATCCCAAGCGTTCAGTCGGGGATCGATCATCGCTTCGGCGCGACCAGTCGCCACGAGGAGATAGCCGTAGCCGTCTCCCCATGTTCGCGTCAGGCAGCCCGACTCTTCGAGGCGACTGCGAGCTGCGGTCCCTTGCTCACCGCCCCCTGGCCACCTCGAAAAATCCACAAAATCACTCGAGCAGACCAGGCTTTCGGAAAGCGATCTGCGAGGTGAAACCTTGGCAGGGGTGGGCGACTCGCTGCCCCGCACATGCCACGCGCCCCCACCCACCGCGGCATAGGCCCATTCATCGAGGGCTGGAATCGCAATCACGCCGAGGACACACACGCCGTCACGTCGGCAGCCGACGAGCGTCGCATAGAGCGGTACACCGCGGATAAACGACTTTGTACCATCGATCGGGTCGACAACCCACTCGTAGCCCGACGTGCCCGACGTGCCGCCCGACTCCTCGCCTAAGAATGCATCGTCCGGAAATGCCTGGAGCAACGACGCCCGCAGGATGGCCTCTGCCGCCCTATCGGCCATCGTCACCGGCGACATGTCGGCCTTCTGCTCGACTTCGAGTGATGGATTGCAAAACCAACGGAGTGTTTCGGCTGCGGCCAGTCGCGACGCGGCAATAGCGGCGTCGAGGCGATCGGCGACGGCGGATTCAACGGTCGTAGTCATCCAGCGTCTCGAGCCACTTCGGGCAAAGGGGCGACGGAGTCCGGCTCTGGCCGCATCGCCGCGATGAGGAGCATCCCGGCCCCGATCACGAGCCAGGAGTCTGCGAGATTGAAGATCGGCCAGTCAATCACGCCCGGCACGGTGACGTGAATCCAGTCACGAACTGCATAGACCGGCTGGCCAACCCGCTCGAGCGGTGCATGCCAACCCAGCCCTGGAAGCCCGAGCCGGTCATAAAGATTGCCGAGAATGCCGCCGCAGATCAGGGCAAGCGCCGTCAGCAGCCAGCCGCTCGCACGCGTTGCCGGCCGGGCGACCATCGCGAGGATGCCAGCGAGCGCGGCCAGCGACACCGCGGCAAAAAACATGCCCATTCCCTGCCCCATGCCAAACAGGGCGCCTTCGTTGAGGTTTGTTTCGAGGACAAAGATACCGGGAATGAAAACAATCCGCCCCCCCATGCCAGGCATGCCGAGCCCATGAAACACGATCTCCTTCGTGCCAAGATCGGCAACCAGCGACACAGCTACGATCACGAGGAAAACGAGCCATCCGCGAGGGGTTGCGTGCATGAAATCGGCCCCCTCCTGGGGCGATGATCGCGGCTTGGCCACCCGCTCAGGTCAGCGGGGTTGGCGAGGGCGGCCGCCGTTCTCAAGCCTCTCGGCACATCGGATGCACATGGGTGCAAACGGTATCGCCTCGAGACGCTTCTTCGAAATCACGCCACCACACTCTTCACAAAGGCCGTAGGTGCGATCGCGGATTCGTCCCAGGGCCTGTTCGACAAGGTCGAGTGTCCCCTCTTCGGTGGCCATGAGACTCAGCGTGAACTCCTGCTCGTAGGCATCGGTGCCGATGTCTGCCATGTGGATAGGCATACTGGAGAGGTCGCCGCTCGCCTCACTGCGAGTCTTACGAAGGGCCGCGTCGGCCATCATCGAGACATCACCCCGGAGACGGGCTCGCATGTCCTGAAGCGCTGCCTTGAAAACTTTGACATCCGCTGCCTTCAACATCGGATTCTCCCACCACGGGCCAATCGGACCAAACGGGAAACCCCGCCATTCCACAGGCTTTTGAGGCTATCCCCGAACTGGTGGGCTGTCAAACTGGCAGGAAGGTCTTAGGGAGTGGCTCAAATTTCCCCCGAAGCCCGGTGTCTCCGACACCGGGTCCATACGGCCCGCACTCGTCCAACGGTCCAGTCACGGGGTGACCGGACTCCTGGGGCTGCCGCACGATGGGTGGGGCACGCGAGGCTCGTCTTGATGCCAAGGGACAACCGATCTATTTTTAAAGTCTCTGGCGGGGCCCCGTACCGGGACCTCTTTCCCGTTCCGCCGGCGCGGTCGAGACTCCCGGGGCGCACGGAGTGTGCCCGTGGCCATCGTGTCCCGTACCGATCTCGCATTCCAGCAGTGCATCAATCCGTCGTGTGCGGCCACGTTCGGCGTGGATGAGGTTCACACTGCCTGCCCAATCTGCGGCAGTCTTCTCGACGTCGAGTACGACTGGGACCGTCTCCAGCCCCCGAAATCGTTCGAGGTGTTCGAGCGGAAGTGGACACGTCGCACCGACCCGGCGGCGTTCAGCGGCGTCTGGCGGTTTCATGAGTTGCTCCCCTACGCCCCTCGCGCGAGCATCGTGACGATCGGCGAGGGGCAGACGATGTGCTCCTCGTCCGACGGGGTGGCTGGTTTCGTGGGTGTAAACGCGGGCCGGCTCTTTCTTCAATATGAAGGCCTCAACCCGTCGGGCTCTTTTAAAGACAACGGGATGTCGGCTGCCTTCACCCACGCGCGGATGATCGGGGCCAAGCGGGCGGCCTGCGCATCGACCGGGAATACGAGCGCCTCGCTCGCGGTCTATTGCGCCGTCACCCGGCTGATGCGGGGAATCATTTTCATTGGCTCGGGCAAAATCTCGTACGGCAAGCTCTCGCAGGCCCTCGACTACGGCGCGCTCACGATCCAGATCGCTGGCGATTTTGATGACGCGATGGCCCGCGTCAAAGAAGTCACCGGAAAGCTCGGCATTTATCTGGTGAACAGCGTCAATCCCTTCCGGCTCGAAGGTCAGAAGACGATCATGTTCCGCGTGCTCGAGTCGCTCGGGTGGGAAGTCCCCGACTGGATCGTCGTTCCAGGAGGCAACCTCGGCAACTCGAGCGCCTTTGGAAAGGCCTTTGCGGAGCTCAAAAAACTCGGTCTCATCGATCGCATCCCGAGACTCGCGGTCATCAACGCTGCCGGTGCCAACACGCTCCACGAGCTCTACACCGAGCGTGGCCTCCGCTGGGAAGGTGGCCATGGCGATTTGGCCCCCGCGTGCCTCTATTACGACGACATGGATCGCGAGAACCGCCGGGCACACACGATAGCCAGTGCCATCGAGATCAATCGGCCAGTGAACCTCACAAAATGCCTCCGGGCGCTCGAGGTCTGCGACGGGGTGGTTCGCGAAGTCTCCGAACAGGAGATACTCGACGCGAAAGCCCAAGTGGGTGCCGGCGGGCTCGGCTGCGAGCCTGCGAGCGCTGCGAGTGTCGCCGGCACCAAAAAACTCGTGGAGGAAGGGGTGATCGGCCGCGACGAGCGGGTTGTCTGCATCCTCACCGGCCACCAGCTCAAGGACCCAACGGCCACCGTGGCCTACCACACGACTGACCAAAAACTTTTCAATGACGTGCTCGGCAGCCGAGGCGTCAGCCGTGCGAGTTTTGCCAACCGCGCTGTGACCGTGGGGAATCGCCTGGACGAGATTGTCCAGGCGATCGACCTCTACGGCTGAGAACGTGCACGTCCTTGCGACTGGCCGGTCTCTCACTCGAAATAGCCGCCTCTCCATTCTGCCCCTTGTTTTCAATTGGAGCCATCAATGCCTTCGTCTCCCCTTCGTCTTGTCGTTCATGGAGCTGCCGGCCGCATGGGGCAGCGGGTCATTGCTGCGGCGCTCGCCGCCCCGGAGGCATGGCACGTCGTGGCGGCGATCGAGCGGGCGGGGCAT
>JBGTKO010000472.1:0-10454 GCA_041744595.1 Pirellulales bacterium | reverse complement strand
ACGGCCACCTGACCGGCCGCCACGCGGGCAGTCACCGCAGCGGCAGTTCGGGCTGCAGCGGCCTGGGCCCGACCAGCAAGAATGTCGATCTGCCGACTTGTCGGCTCTCCGGTCGCGCACCAGGTGACAAAATGTTCGCAGTTATCCGCGAGCGGGCAGTATCCCTCGCGACCGACCTGCGACGCGGCCCGAAACGCGATCACTTCTGTTGAATAGAGCGTTTCCAAAAAAGGAACCTCTCGCACCGGTCGCCCCCCTGCGAACTCCGCGAGCGAAGTCCGCACCACAGAACCTCCGGCGAACGGATTCGCGAAGTCCCAGGGACGAGCATGGACAACCGTGCCGTCACCCATGTCGATCCCGTGATGGGTATATCTGACGATCGAGCCCGCGAAACCTCGTTCCCCTTCGAGACTGTCGCCACGTGCCATGACAGTTCCTCCTCAATGACGTTTCTACGCGTTGCCGGAAAGGGGGCAGACGATGGGCCGCCATCGCGGCCGATTCTACGCGTTCTCCGTTGGAACGGTTCACGTCGCCTCGCGGGCCCGCAGCCCGTCCATGTGAGATTCCGGTTCAAGGGTGTTCTCCCATCAACTTCCATCATGGCAGCCGCTGTTTGCAACACGTGCCGCGGGTGTACCATCTCACTCAGAAAATTCTTCATTCATGCCTGCCCGCGAGACCGCAGCTATGCACGGTGTCCATGGTTTTCTCGATCCGACTGCCGAGCGGGCGCTCGCCCTGAACCTTAACCAGGATGTCTACGGCACCTTCGCCGAGATCGGTGCCGGCCAAGAGGTGGCCCGTTGGTTCTTTTCGGTCGGCGGTGCCGCTGGCACCGTGGCCAAGACCATGTCGGCATACGACATGGCCTTCAGCGATGCCATCTACGGCAAGGCTCCGCGGTATGTCTCACTCGAGCGGGTCGAGGAAATGCTCACCCACGAGTTCGATCTCCTGCGGGAACGGCTCGATACGGCCAGAGGAGAAAGGACGAGATTTTTTGCGTTTGCCGACACTGCCTCAGCCCGGTCCTTCTCTGGTGGCAACGACTGCCACGCTTGGGCGGGCATTCGTTTTCAGCATGCGTTTCGGGCAGAACCGAGCGATTTGATCATCCACGTCCGTCTTCTTGATCCGACAAATCCGCTCCAGCAGGAGGCGGTCGGTCGGCTCGGTGTCAATCTCACCCACGCGGCCCTCAATCTCTGGCAGAAGCCGTTTGCGATGGTCGATGCGTTGCTCGACGAGATCGGACCGGCCCGAATGGAGATCGACTGGATCTCGGCCAGCGGTCCGGCGTTCAAGAGCACGAATGACCGCGTGCTGACACTCCAACTCGTCCGTGGTGGCTACACGCCTGCGGTGCTCTTCGACTCGGAGGGGCGGCCTACCCTCGCCGCGGAGGCCGTGCGAAAGAAATGCGTCCTTGTCGAGCGGGGGCGATTCGCCCCGGTCACGAAGCTCAACCTCGATATGGTGGCGCGGGCGTCGGCCGCGTTTTCGAGCGACGGAGCGCACGATATCCGGGAGATCATGGAGATCTCCATGCAAAACCTTCGCGGTGACGCGCAGGTGACCGATGCGGATTTTCTCGCCCGGATCGATCTGCTTGCCGCGGCAGGCAAGATGACGCTCGTGAGTGCGATTGGTCCGTTCTATCAACTGGTGGAGTACCTTGCTGCCCGGCACGTCTCCCGTAGCGGTCTCGTCGTTGGCGTACCTCTCCTACGAGCGATTTTCGACGAGCGGCACTACCACGCGCTTCCGGGTGGCATCCTCGAAGGCTGCGGGAGGCTTTTCACCAACGCTGTTCGGCTCTACGTTCATCCCACGCGAGATTCAATCGATGGTCGCGTCGTGACGGTGGAAAATCTCCGCGTATCACCCCACCTCGCGCCACTGCTCGAATACCTGCGTGCCAACGGACTCCTCAGCGGGCTCATCTGCGACGAGTCGGATCTTCGGACCTACACCAGTGACGAGGTGCGCGCCCGGATATGCTCCGGCGATCCCATCTGGAAGGATCTCGTCGTCCCCGAAGTGGCCGCGTTGATCGAATCGAGTGGCTGCTTCGGCGGACGGTGTGAACTTCCGCAGGCGTGAGGATTCATCGTCACCCGAGGAAGGCACGCCAGTTCGGTTTCTTCAAGAAGAAGCATCCGGCACATTACAATCGCCGCCAACTTCCCGACGTGAGATGTGGATTGATCGTGCACTCATCCCCTGACGCACACTGTTTTCGAAAAACTTCTCCATGGTGAATGACATGCCCCATGAAGCAAACGGACACCATCCGGGCATCCCGCTCACGGCCGTCGCGATACGGCCGCAGCTCTCTCCCTATGAGGCGAGTCAGGTCGAGGAGATCGCCCGCTGGAAGAGCACCGAGCCGAGCCTCCTGACCCACGCGGTCGAAATGGTCGCCCAGCCGATCGCGTGGGGCGTTAAGCGAGTCGTGCCAGCGGAGGTCGTGCGGCAGGCGATCCACCTGCTCAACCGACTGGCGGACGCGAAGATGCGAAGAACCCCTGAAGCTGCTGCGATTGCCCGATCGGAGGTGCTCGCGAGGCAGCGAGAGTCGCTCGAGGTCTGTGACCGGGTCGCGGCCCAGGTCATCCGAGGCGCGGAGCGATTGAGTGCCGGCCGGGGGCTCGTGATTCGTCAACTCGGGCATGCCTTTATCGGCCGACTGCCGTTGCAACTGGTCACCGCCATGGCGACGATCACGAAGGTGGGGCACTGCTACGGCTATCCGCTCGATCGGCCGCTCGACCGTGCCGTGGTCCTGGATCTTCTCGAGCTCGCGCTTGTCGAATCTTCGTCAAAGCGACGGGAAGTGCTCGCGCGGATGCATGCCGCGCTCGATGCACCGGAATCCGCCAATCTCGATGTGAACGAAATCGCTGTGACGGCTGGCCGTGATGTATTGGCCGACGAACTGGCCGACGAGCTGCTGAGCCGGATTCCACTCATCGGCCGGATGATCGGCTTCATCGGCGATCGCACCTTCGTTCGTATCGCAGGCGAGGGTGCGGAGCGATTTTTCCAGGAACGCCGCCTTCGGGACGAGGGAAAAGTGACCGAGATCGTTCCCTCCCGCTTTCGGATTCGCCGGAGCAGTTTCAGTGAGGTTGGACGGGCCCTCGGCGAAACCATCTATGCGGGGGGGGCGATCGTCGGGTTTGTCGCGACCTTGCCCGTGTTCGCCGTAGGCAGACTGGCGGTGCGGTTGGGCGGGCCGATGGTGGCTGGGGCTGCCGCAGGGGGCAGACAGGCTGTCGAGGATGTGGAACAGCTCTGGATCGGTGCCCCGGATCTCCTCGACGCTGTACCGGCGGCGACACTCGATCTGACTCCAGTCTGAGTTTTCGTCAGGGCTCTGCCGTCAATCACCTTGTTTGGTTCGATAGACCTCACTCTCCTTGACAAAGTTGTTTCAGAGTCTGTCCGGGGAGCTTGTCGAGCCGACGGAAAAGGATCGTGTGCCTATTCGATCGACTTGATCGGATGACAGATTCGCCAATCTCGTGGCCCTCGTCGGTGTCCAGTCGGGTACGATTTTAAGAACGTGGTTTCTCAATCACTGAGTATTGACTCAAGGAGACGAGGCAATGTTCGGGGCGCTTCTGAGCGGATTGCAAACTGTGGTCACACGGGGATTCAGGTCGTCCGGTTCTTTATCCCGCCGCTCCAATTCCAGCCGGCTCCCGCGAACTTCGTCGCGGCTCCCGGCGCGACAACCGGGCAGCTCGTGAACAACAACTCACCCGTGGAATGCATGTGGGGCTCCGCGCCGATCCCAACTGCGGCGCATAGCCGAGCTCCATCTCCTCGAGAACGCCCGATTGATTCGGCGCAGGACCTTTTCTGACGCCACCGTCATCGCTGCCGTGCGGTCGAACACGGCAACGATCGCCGTTCCCTGTGTCCCCGTTCGAACAGGATGATGCTGGCGTCTTCCGAGAGACGCCGTGCCCGAGCGGCTGCGGAAGCTCCGCCCGCTACGTCACCAACAATGAGCAATTTCATGATCCATTCTCCTTCAGTGTGGGGTGTAGCAAAGGCGTTTTCTTCATCGGGTCAATCTGTCGTCAGAGTTGTGAGAAGGCACAAGCTCAGCGAGCCGGAACCCGCGATTCATGGGGTAGGTTTCGTGCCGCACGGAGTGTCGTATGACTTCATCGTAGACTGGGTCGTCCATCATGAAACCCACACGCCTTCTTGACCGTGCCACCACACCCGACGGGACTCCGATCACGCTCCACGAGCACGACGGAGATATCTCGATCCGTGTGGGCGGCGTTGAGCTTATGTCGATGCGGCAGCACCATTCCGAGGAACGGCTTGCGGAATTGGCCTGCGCAGGCCTCCGCGATCGCGACCGTGCGACGGTTCTTATCGGCGGGCTCGGACTCGGATTCACACTCCGCCAGACGCTTGGGGCTCTCGGCGCCGATGCGACGGTCGTGGTGGCCGAGCTTATCCCGGCTGTGATTGCCTGGAACCGCAATCCGACCTACCGCCTGGCGGCCGACGTAATCGATGACCCGCGGGTGGAACTCGTCACCGGCGATGTGGCCGATGTGCTCGACGAGAGCCGGGGTCGTTTCGATGCGATCATGCTCGACGTCGATAATGGCGCCAGCGGCCTGACAGCGGCTTCCAATGACGGTCTCTATGTGGCGGAAGGATTGGGGGCGGCTCGGGCGGCGCTCCGGCCAAGGGGCCGCCTTGCCGTCTGGTCATCTGACAAGGATCAGCGGTTCGTGCGTCGGATGGAGGAGGCGGGATTCACCGTGGAGTTGGTGAGGGCCCGTACGCATCCGACGGGTGGAAGCTGGAACTGGATTTTTGTCGGGACTCGATAGAACGGCTGCCTACCCCACGAAGAGACCGCGGGTGAAGCTGGCGGCGAAGGCCTCGAACATCTGGAGCTCGACGAAGGTCACGCCGTCGAGGATCTTCACCCTCGACCGCATGCCGGCACTCCCATCGGTGCCATCAGGGAAGATACCGCCGGCGCCGCCAATGGCGGTGCTGCCCGTGAGGGTCGAGTTGATAACGGTCAGCCGGCCGCCGATGGCGGCCTCCTGTGGGAGATTTCCGGTCGCGTCACCTTTGACGTGGGGTACCGCTACTTCCAGATCAACACGGTCCAGCAGACTCCGGACATCATTCCGAACCAGTTTCAGGCGAGCGAAGTGATGTTTACCCTGCGGATGTACGAGCCGTTTCGAGGCCTGTTTCGGTAGGTTGTTCGCGTCGTGGCGGCTGTTGGAGCCGTGATCACAAACGGCCTGCCTGACTTCGACTTCCTCGGGGCCCGTGCTTGATCCTGGGCCGCTGATCAGCCAGCGGCACACTGCCGCTCGAGCGAGGCTAGCGTTGCCTCGACGCTCTGGGCGTCCGTCGGACGGTCCTCGGGGTCACGAGCCATCAGCCGCATGACGAAGTCACTGACCTCTGGTGGAATCTCGGCCGCTGCCTGAGCAAGCGGTATCTGCTCGCCGCGGGCAATCGACGCCAACAGGGTGAGCGTCGAGTCGCTCTGGTAGGGCAGTCGTCCGGACAGCAACTCGTAAAGTACCACTCCAAGACCGAAGAGATCGCTGCGAGCATCGAGTGGGTCATTGCCAATGCGTTCGGGCGACAGATACGCAGGTGCCTTTGAGTCACTCCCGTCGGCCGTTGGCAAGGACGAGTCTCCCTCCGTCTCCCAGGCCATGCCAAAATTGATGATTCGGACCGTGTGGTCGGGTGCTTCGAGAAAAATGCTCTGCGGCTGGATGTTTCGATGGATGAGCCCTCGGCCGTGGGCAGCAGCAAGCCCGGATGCGATCTCGCGGCCGATCCGAAGCGCGACCAGGATTGGGGTCGGTCGCGGATACGCCAAAAGCGGAATCCCCTCGAGGTGTTGCATCACGATGAACGGCTGGCCGTGATGTTCACCGACGCCGTAAACGGTCAAGAGGTGCGGGTGGGAGATCGCTGCCGCAGCTTGTCCCTCACGAAGAAGTTGCTGCCGTGCATGAGGTTCACGAGCCCGCCCCCCCTGCATGACCTTGATCGCGACCGGATGGCCGAGCTTTTCATCTCGGGCGAGAAACACACGGCCCATGGCACTTCGGGCAATCATGCAGAGAACGGCATAGGTCCCAATCCGTGCCGGGACGGCGTCGTCACCGCTCGAATCGTCGGGCAGGCCTGGATCATCACCACGACCCATGGCAACTGTTCTCGGTATCGCGATCGTTTGATCCACCTCTTCGTTGGTGCGGTGACTGCCCACGCCGAGGTGTCGGATGACGAACGAGCAGAAGGGGGCACCTCGGCGCATGCATGCCGTTTCCTCGATAGCCACTGGATCCCCGAAGCGTACTGACATGCCCTTGATAATGCCTGCTGCAACGGCACACATTTTTCGCCGTGAGTAGTACACGAGGTGGAGTTCAGTCGGACTGATCCGCACGCTCTCGTGGACGGGTGGGGCAGCGTACTCCTGTTGATCGTGAACGAGAGAACGAATCAAGTCATCGGCGTGCTCCACGATTTCGAGCGTTCCCCATGAAGGGTCAACGAGCGAGCCTGCAACGCGAACAAGGTGGTCGGCAACGTATTCGCCGAAATGGCCATGGGTCTCTTCGAGCGACTCACTGCATGCTTCACTCACGGCTTCGAGGAGGCCCAAGGCCTCGGAGTCAGGGCAACTCCCGTCTGGCAGGTAGTTCGCTGTTCGCTCGATCCGGGACCGCAGGCCAGCGCGTGCTTCCTGGGAAGCGGTCGCTGCACACCGATCGGCAAACTTCTTGATGAAGAACAGGAAGAGGCCATGCACGTTCGTGGACCTTGTGAGACAGGCGACCTCTCACAAGAAGGTTATCCGTATGCATCGCCTGATGGAAGGCGAACCAGGCTGGATACTGGCCAGGAGGTTGCCATTGCGAGCGTTAGCGACATGGGAATTCAGGGCGATCGTCAGTCCTTCACCGGGATGAGCCGCACGTGGCGAACATCCATCACCGCGGCGCCCGCTTTTCGGACGGGAGCGAGTGTCAGTGTGCGAGGACCGGCGGCGAACTTCACACTGCCAATGTTCCGCGGTTTGAAATTCTGCCACCCGCTTGTTTCTTCGACGGTGAACCCGAGCACCTTTTCGTCGCCGATGCGGACCTCGACCTCGCTTCCACCGTGACTCTTGCCGCAGCCCTGGAGCACCTCGACATCAAATTCGCCCTCCCGCGACTCGAACTCCCACCGTGCCCGATCGCTCGGGTTCGACCAAAACCCAAGCGTGTTCTTCTCCGGCTTGGGCTCATACCGGAGCGTGACGCCATCGATCTGTGCGTCTTTTGAATGGAGCAGAATCGATCCGTCGTCCGCGGGCTTCAGCGGCCACACGCCACCCTCGGGGGCGGGAGAGAGGATCACCGCCTTGAGGTTCATGACCGCCCCGCCTGTCTTCGTGCCGCGGACGGTCAGCGTCTTCTTGCCCGCGTCGGGAAGGTACACTCTGCCGAGGCGCGCGGTTTTGTAGTGCCACCACGACTCAGTTGGCTTGATCGTGCCGGTGGCCTTTGCGTCGCCAATTGCGACGGTGATATCCGAGCCCTTGCCGCCGGCGAGGGAATAGGTGACCGCGACCTCATACATGCCCCAACGCGTGGCGGTGTAGTCCCACGTGATGAAGTCATCGGGATTGGTCCAGAACCCGATACGAAAGCTGCCGGGGTGGGATTCAAGGGCGGCTCGCTGGCCGTGCATCTTGGCATCGGAGGCGACGAACGCCCACGTGCCGTCGGCGAATTGTTGCGTCGTGTCAGCAGTGTCAACGACTGCGGGCTGCTCGCCGGCGGCGTTGGGGATCATAAGCTCGATCTTCGTCGCGTCTTTGTTGAATACGAGCGTGACGGCACGGTCGGTTTCCTCGGAGCCAGGATTTTGTCGGGGGCGCATCGCCACGATGTGCGGCCAAGCAGGATGCCACGTGACCGTCTTGGCGGGGCCGGGCTCAGCGTGCTGGATCGTGACCCGTTGCGGCACCCGCGAGTCAATTGACACATGCTCCGGCGGCCATGCTGGCCCCGCGGACGGATCGTCGGCGAGGGCAGGCAACGCGATGGGCAGAAGAATCACGATCACGAGGAGTGCGGTGCGGTGCATGCCGAAACTCTAGCAAAGGCGAGGCCTTTGCCGGTACCACCAGGGGTCGCCTGCGCACGAGCGGACGGCCCACGGCACTCACGCCGTGCCACCTTCGAGCGCTTCCCAGCGGGCGAAGGCCTCGAGCAGGCTGGCTTCGAGGTCGCGAAGGCGGCCCTGGTCGCGGGCAAGCAGGTCGCCTGGTTGGCGGTAGTAGTCGGACTCGGCCATCGCGGCGTGGATCGCGGCGATCTCGACCTCGAGCGTCTCGATGGTCCGGGGCAGCGACTCGAGCTCCCGTTGCTCCTTGAAAGAACGCTTTGGTGAGCGACTTGGTGACGCGGACGCCGCGGCACGCTGTGGTTCTGCCTTCGCATGCGGCGCAGGAGATTGATCGCTGGGAGTCTGCGGCGTAGAAGGATCGCGGCGCTGCCGCAGCCAGTCGGCGTAGCCGCCGACGTACTCCTTCACGGCAAACGTTGCATCCCCCTTCGAGGGCTCGTCCCCCGTTGACTCAAAGACAAACGTGCTCGTGACCACGTTGTCGAGAAATGACCGGTCGTGGCTCACGACGAGCACCGTGCCGGCGAACTCCACAAGCCGCTCTTCGAGCATTTCGAGCGTCTCGGCGTCGAGGTCGTTCGTCGGCTCGTCGAGCACGATGAGGTTGGCGGGCTTCGCGAAGAGCCGGGCCAAAAGCACGCGGTTCCGCTCGCCTCCTGACAGAAACTTTACTGGCGTGCGGGTCCTCTCAGGCGTAAACAAAAAGTCCTGTAAATAGCCGATCACATGGCGGGCCTGGCCGCCGACCTGCACGGTTTCGTATCCGTCGGTGACGTTGTCGGCCACGGTCTTCTCGTCGTCGAGCTGATCGCGAAGCTGATCGAAGAAGGCGATCCGCAGATTGGTGCCGAGCCGCACCGATCCCGACGCAGGAGCAAGCTCGCCGAGCATGAGCCGCAAGAGCGTGGTCTTGCCGGCTCCGTTGGGGCCGATGATGCCGATGCGGTCGCCCCGCATGACCGTGGCCGAAAGATCGCGGATGATTGGCCGCGTGTCCCGAAAAAACGAAACGCCCTCGAGCGCCGCGACGAGGGCACCGCTTCGCTCGGCTTCCTGGATCTGGAGCTTGACTTTTCCCACCGAATCCCGCCTTTGGCTCCGCTGCCGCCGCAGCGCCTCGAGCGCCCGCACGCGGCCCTCATTGCGGGTGCGGCGGGCCTTGATGCCGGTGCGAATCCAAACCTCTTCCTGCGCCAGCTTCTTGTCGAAGAGGGCATTGTGCTGTTCCTCGGCGGCAAGGGCCTGCTCCTTGCGAACGAGAAACGTGTCGTAGTCACACGACCAATCAAAGATCCGGCCACGGTCTATTTCGAGAATGCGGTCAGCGATGCGGCGAAGGAAGGCGCGGTCGTGGGTGACGAACATGAGCGTGCCCCGCCAGCGGCTCAAAAAATCCTCGAGCCATTCGATGGCGTCGATATCGAGGTGATTCGTGGGCTCGTCGAGCAAGAGCAAATCGGGCGCCGCGACGACCGCACGGGCAAGCAACACGCGACGTTTCATTCCTGAGGAGAGCGTCTCGAAGGCCGTGGTGCCGTCGAGACCCATCCGCGAAAGAATCTGGTCCACGGCATGATCGCGCTCCCAGGCAGTCTCCTCGCTGTCGCTAGATGGAAGCCCGGCGGCAACGATGTCGCGGACCCGCCCGGTCATGTCTTGCGGCACGTCCTGGCGGAGCAGGGCAACGGTCGCTCCTGGCGTGAACTGAATCGCCCCCGCATCGGCCTGTGTCTCGCCGGCGAGGAGCCGCATCAGTGTGGTCTTGCCGGCGCCGTTCCGGCCAAGAAGGCCGATCCGCTGGCCTGCCTCCACGTGGCAGGTCACGTCGTCGAGCAGCGGCGGCCCGCGGAATCGCAGCGACACGTTCCGGATACTGACGAGAGGCATCGTGATTGGCTTGGGTGGGAGGTCGGGGGCTGAAATTCAAGCAGACTGAGGAAAAAAATCTGCCGCTCGAGGCGGCGGATGCGGATAATGGCAAACCTTGGCTTTTCCATCACACGCCCAGCGGAACAAGGCCCTGGAAGGCTTTTCCGCGTGCAGTTTAGACGGTTGTGTCGGCGAGCGGTGCGTCGCCGCTGCTCACGCGGAGAAGGTTCGTGACCGTGACCCGGGCGATCTCGCTCAAGGCTTCGCGGGTGAGGAAAGCCTGGTGGGCCGTGACGAGGACATTGGGAAACGTGAGCAGGCGGGCGAGCTCGTCGTCCTGAAGTACCTGACCGGAGAGATCCTCAAAGAAGACGCCC
>JBGTKO010000471.1:0-6001 GCA_041744595.1 Pirellulales bacterium | reverse complement strand
CGAGCCCGTCGAGCCGCCGCCGGTGTCGCCTGCGCGGGGACCGCCCACCCTTGTGGACCGAGCTCATCCAGGTCCACGACGACCGCGACATCGTCCAGGCCTCGCCCGACTATTCTCCCCGTGATCGACATCCACTCGCTTTGAGCCACCGATAACCAGCACGGGTGGGTCCGGTTTGCGCCCACCGTGAAAAACCCTCCAAAAATGGGCACTTTTCTCGGCGCCCGACGCCCTCCAGCATCCCGAAAGACTGCCCTGGACCGGTTTGGCTTTCGATCAGGCGATGGTCCGCAGCCAACCACCCGTTGCAGAAGTGCCGTTGACCGTCCTGTCCTTTGACAACCCTCGCCTTCAACGGCGGCAAGTGGCTCTCCGTCGCTGGAAGACCAAGGCACCCAAGGCGGCGGCACCTAGCAAGATGACCGTCTGTGGCTCGGGCACCGCGACGACCGTCGTGCCCACGGCTTCGTAGATCCAGCCGTTGTTCTTGTTCATGAGATAGAGGGTGCCGTCGGGCCCTTGGCCGAAGCGAATGTCAAACCGGCTGCCGACGTAGTTGGGGTCGCTTTGAAGAATGCTTTCGAACGTGGTGGCGATTCCAGGCGTCAGGAGATTGTCGTCGTGATCGAACAGGATGGACAGCTCTTGGATCGTCGCCTGTGTCAGTTCGCCTGGCTCGTCACGGGACGGGTCGAGCGGATCAAGCGTGGTGATCGTGGAGAGCAGGTCGTCGAGGCTCAGGTGGAAGATGCGGCCGACGTTGCCGAACTCGCTGAAGACGTATTCGCCTTCGAGATCGCCGCCGCGGATGACATAGCCGCCAGCGAGGGCCTGACCGACGAAGCCGGCGCCGATCGGGCCGACATGGCCGTACTGAGCTGCCGGAAAGTGATAGCCGTTCTCTGCCTCATTGGCAGGGAGCGGAGCGACACCGTTCTGGATGCCGCCGAAATCCAGATGCACGAATGTGCCCTCTCGCTCGGACCACCCGTAGTTGCCTCCCGCCGTGAGAAGATTCAGTTCGTCGACGTTGTCGCGTCCGATATCGACTTGAATGATGTGGCTCGTGCCAACGTCATCCCGGGCGAACGAAAAATTGTGCGGATTGCGGTGGCCGAGCGTGAAGACTTCGTCGAGCATGCCGCTCGAGCCGACGAAGGGATTGCTGGCCGGCACGGAATAACTGTTGGCGCCGTCTTGCAGCGGATTGATGCGCAACATCTTGCCGAGGGCGTCGTTGTTTTGGCCGCCGCCAGCCGTGGCCGACTGGACGCTGCCATCGCCATGAGCGATGTACAACAAGCCGTAGTCTTCGTCACCGGCGACAGCGAGCGGATTGAATGCCATCTGCCGGATGCTGTGATCCACGACCGGCATTCCCACGCGAAAGACTTCACGGTAACTGGCTGCGTCGACCTGCCCCAGCCCGTGGTTGTAGGTCCATTCAGCCAGCACCGAATCGGCAGCAATCGGGGTTGCCGAGTCGCTCAGGTAGGTGTGGCCGGTGAGATTGAGCGGGCGGTCTTCCATCATCCCCGTGTAGAACCGGCCATTGGTGGCAAACTCCGGGTGGAAGGCGACCGTACGCACGCCGCCATGGACGATACTATCGATGTTGACATTGCGACCCGTCGCAGACAACACCGCCGACTGGACATTGAAAAACACCGTCGCGGTCGCCCCCGTCGTCGTGCTGTCAAACTGGTAGATGCTGCGGCTGTGGCCTTGGTCCGCGACATACAGGGTCGTGTCGCCGGTGATGCCGGTGGCGGCCATGCCGTTCATGCGGACTCGATTGGTGCCGAAGTTGGGAATCTGCGCCTTGCGGCGCACCTCCAATTGCATGCCGGAAATAGCAATCGTTCCTCCGACAACGCCTTGCTGGGCGTAGGCCGTGGCTCCCTGTGTCAGGAGCGAGGCGAGGAGCGTGGCGGCTCCCAGCATCCATCGGGCCGTCGAGTTGTTGTGAGCCGACATGTGCGTTCCCCCTGTGTTCGTGTTTGTATGTGTGATTGAGTGCATCCACTTCGCGATCCATACAGAGATGGACACGGAACAGACAAACCTTTCAGGGAACGGAGGTTTTTCTGAATTTTTTTCGGGAGGGGCTCACATGCCCGTGGAACGGGCAGTTTTCTGGGGAAGGCCACCTCCAGAGTGGAGTCAGGCTCAGTCGCGATAGAGATCGCTGGCTGATGTCGGCACATACGTGCGCACGTCGTCAAACTCGGCACAAATATCTGCGGTGCGATACGCGTTGACGGCCAGGCCCACCTGGAGACTTTCGGGGAATCGCGGGAACGTGTGCGTCTGCAGCAGTTTCCACTCAGACTCGTCCGTGAGCTTCTTGAGCAGGAAGAATGTGTCGCCGATCCGAGCGATACGAAGTTCGCCCGTTGATGATCGCGCTGGCTGAAACTGAGGCTGCGATTTCGATAGTGCGGTCGGTTCTGTCTTGGTTCCCAGAAAAGACTGCTGTTGACCCAGGCTGACCATGATCCAGTTCTCGGTGGTCGCCTGAGAATTCGGGTCGCGTGCGACGAGGCCAGCCGAATTGAATTGTTGGGTTGGCGGGCCCGACGGGTCGCGCGTGCCTGCCACGGACACGCGGGTCGTGGCCACGAAGTCGCCTTTCACGTCCTGGTACACCAGCATGCCGTGGCCGCCGTTGTACCAACCGGTATTGTCATCGGGCACAAGGACGAGCGCGCCATTTTCGACCGATACCTGCCCCGACTGCGGCTGCAAAACCGACCATTTGCTTGATAGCCGGTCCCCGGCAAAGTCGTCGCCGAATCCAGTCGCGGCCCCAGGTGCGTCCACCGGCGAGTCCATCAGCGTCAGGGCTGCCACCCCGATTGCAACGAGCAGCGCCCCACCCGCGGCGGCGATCATACTCCGGCGGCTGAGCCACCTGCGGGGGCGTGCCACCTCCGGCGGGAGCGGCTTCGTGTAGGGCGCGAGCGCCTCGGCGACATCGGCCGGCAAAGGATAACGATCCTCTGGCTTGCGCGCCGTCATGCGGTCGATCACATCGGCCAGGCCGGCGGGCATGTCTGGCCGAAGTGTGTGCAGCGGCTTTGGCCGGCTGTTCATATGCAGCGCCAACTTCTCAATGACCGACCCTTCTGGAAACGGCGGCTGCCCAGTCAGCATGTGATACAGCGTGCATCCCAGGCTGTAGATGTCGGAGCGAATGTCTGCTGCGCGAGACTCTCGGGCCTGCTCCGGCGCCATGTAGTCGGGCGTGCCCAAGACTAAATGGCCCGTCGTCAGGGCGGTGGTTTGTTCTTGGTGTTGCTCCAGCACAAAGCGAGCCAGGCCAAAGTCGAGCACTTTGACGCAGCCCTTGCGGACCAACATCAGGTTTTGCGGTTTGATGTCGCGGTGGGCCATGCCTTGGCGATGGGCCGCCTGCAGCCCCATGGCCGCCTGCCGGGCGTAGTCGCAGGCCGGGGCGATCGCGAGCTGACCTTGCTCGGCGATCAGCCGATCGACGCTCTCGCCGTCCACAAACTCCATCACCAGAAAGTGAGTGTCGTCGACGTGTTCGGCATCGTAGGCATGGACCACGTGCTCATCGTTCAGCCGGGCTGCCGCCTGCACTTCCTGCCGGAAACGGGCAACTGCCTGCGGCCGGTCAACCAGTCGCGGATGAATCACCTTCAGGGCGACCTGACGGTGCATCAAACGGTGCTCCGCACGGTAGACCACGCCCATCCCACCCTTGCCAAGACATTCCTCGATGCGATATCGCGGGTGGTCGTGCAAGGCGGTGGGCACCGTCGACTCGACGCCGGTCAGGGACGACCCTGCGGAACCGAGGGTTTCGGCGGCCGCGGAATGCTCTAATCTCCGTAACGTGCTGACCAGTGAGTCGTCGGCGACATCGCGCAATTGTTCGCAGCAATGCTGGCATTGCTCCACGTGCTGTTCGATGTGCTGGGCCTCTGCGCCCGTGAGCCGGCCCAAGCCGAACGCGTGCAGGCTTTCGCGACCAGGATGTTCGGCAACGAGCAGAGCCATCGGGAATGATGCTTCAAGGAGACGGTTGAGGGTATCGGGGCGGTGAGGCACTCGTCTGCCCATCCTAATATGGACGGAGCCGCGGAGTTCTTTCGCGACGCCCGGAGATTTACTCGATCAGGCCCGCGCCAGCCTCGCGTAACTTGGCCAGCACGCGGGACTTCGCGATGAACACGGCATTGACGGTCATTCCCAATTCGGCGGCGACCTCGTCGGGGGAGCGCTCGTCGAGCACCACCCGCGTGAACGCCTTCAGTGTGGCCTGTTCAAACTGGGCCCGGACCTGCTTCAGGAGGTGCCGCAGCAGATTCTGGTCGTGTTCGGCATTCCACAAGCGGCTGAGTCCGCTATCGGCGGCTGCCAACTCGGCAATGACCTCCTCGAAATGCGTGTGGTCAGTGGCCAGCGGCTTGCGGCGGGCCGACTTGCGAAAGTCACGCAGGCAGTTGACGGTCACGTTTCGGAGCCACGTGCGGAACGACCCCGTTCGCTGCCGTTCAAACTCGGGCAGCTTCTTGAGCGTGACGATCATCACTTCCTGTGAGATGTCGTCTACGTCCGCCGGAGCGATACCCGCTTGGGCAAGCCAGCGGCGGATCATCGGCTGAAACACATCGTCGAGCCGGGCCCACGAGGAATCTCCGCCGCCAGAACGAAGCCGCTCCAAGAGGCTGACGGGTGTTTCGTACATCGGATGAGAGCGGATGTGAGGACGGCCAACGGCGGCTGTGCGTCAGTCGCATAGGTGGCGCGCCGGTGGCTGAGCATAGTCCAGAATCCTCAGGAGTTTCGAGGTGTGGCCGGTGACGGCCTTCGCGCTCGCTTTGGGAGGAGAGGCCCCATGGTGGCCCCACGGGCAAGCGAGCTCGACCGTGGAGACGAATTGCGGCGTATCTCCACTGCGGGTCCTGAGTTTTGGGTTTGCCGGGGCCAGCTGCGGCACCTGCGGCCACGATTTTCTGGTGGCCTTCTCGTGCCAGGGGCGCGGCATCTGCCCAGCGTGCAATGGCGGACACATGGCGCAGACGGCCGCCCATCTGGTCGATCACGTCATCCCGCCCGTCCCCGTTCGCCAGTGGGTGATCTCCATCCCCAAGCGGCTGTGGTGGTTTTTGACCCGAGCCGAGCGGCCGGAGGCGGTCACCGCCCTCACGCGGATCTTCATGAGCGAGGTGGAGCGACTCGTCCGCGAGGCAGCAGGTGTGCCGACGTCAATCACTCCAGGCGACCTCGACGCACTCACCAAGCGAGTGCGAAACTGGCTCATCCGCTGTCACCAGCGAGCGAGCCTTCTCGACGCCGAAGCAGCCGCGGACATGCTCGGCTGGGAGCACAGCGGATTTTCCATCGACGCAAGCGTGCGAATCAGCCTCGACGACCGTGACGTGCCGACGTACACCAAAAGCATCGAATGCCTCGTGCGATACGGCGCCCGGTCAGTGTTCGCGCTCGACCAGCTCGCGATCCGCGGCGGCCGTGACGGCAAGGGCGACCGCATCCGCTACACGCTTCCGCGGCACAACCGAGGGCAGTGGATCGGACCCGGGCGGAGCAAGAAGGCGACATCGCAAGACGCCAAGGGCGTTATCAACCTCGCGCCGCATGAGTTTCTGGAGCGGCTTGCGGATCTCGTGCCACTGCCGCGGAGGCACAGCCACAGGTACCACGGCGCGTTCGCGCCGAATCATCCCCTGCGGCCACGCGTCACTTCGATGGCGATCGGCAACGCCTCCGCACTCCCTCTCCCACCGGGACCTCCGGGAGAGGGCCGGGGTGAGGGGGACTTCGCTGCCAGTTCCACCCGTTCCCACGACACCTCCCGAAAGAGCCTTGGCAAAGCTTCTTGCAAAGATCGCCGAGGCGTGGCCGCTGGTGTGCCCCGTCTGCGGCGGCGACATCCGGCTTATCGCATCAGGTGCGCGGCTCGGCAGACCGCCGGCTGGAGCCGGCTCACTTCGAACCGGAGGTTCGCAAG